>JAIFLQ010000085.1 GCA_020048975.1 Rickettsia sp.
ATTTTAAAAATAAATATTGTCAATATAAAAACTATAATAATAATGAACTGTCTCAAGAGTACATGAATTATGTGTATAACTCTAGTCCATTAGTTATTCACGGTCGTATATTAGAGAATAATATAGAAGGGACGACAATGGTTATTGAGGATAAAATATCCGAGGCTGTACCAATCCATAGTTTGATATTAACTTTAGCAATAGACAATTTTATAATAGATGAATTTAACCATCTGGTAGGAGATATAAATATAGAAAATAGAGAGTCTTGGTAATAGGCTTTGTTTCTTTACCCCCTAATGAACACTCGAATTTCATTTGAATGCAACAAAGCCCGTCGCTATCGCTCCTCGCAATGACGAATACTGATAAAATTATTCTTTTGGTTTATTCAGCATAGAAATAAATTCTCTGGTCTTAGCCAGTCTTGCAAATCTTGCAAATGCAAAAATTACTGAATCAACAAATCCATCAAACCCAAAAATAAAATAGCGTCGTATTATAAATGCTTTTAAAAAACATAATGGCAACTCAAAAGTTATTCTAAGTAAAGATGGTTTCCGTGACAGCGAAATCATATCCTCAGCCTGTTGACCAGAATAAAAGTTAGCTTTATTTATCAACTGTTCTATAGATGTAGCAGATCTGTGATAAGCTGGATTCTTAAAACTACGAACTACACTCCTTCTTGCAATTGCTTCGCTATTAAATGTTACTGCATCATGAGTAGTGGTTTTCTTCGTATTAGAGAAACTACAAAATTTACGATTATATAATCTTATAAATCGATTAGCTGGAGCAAACAACCTAGCTTCTTTATCGTTTCTATGCAGAATAACAAAGTTTATATCGTAAGCGTTAAAATCGTTGTAAGTAGGCAGGCTGAACATATGTTGTATTTCTTCTTGCAACTTATCAGTCAACTCTTCATCTGCATCAATATTTAAAATCCAATCGTGCCTACATAATGATTCAGCAAATGATTTTTGTTTTACATAGCCAGGCCATTCATTAAAAATAACTTTTGCTCCAAGTTTTTCAGCAATTATTACAGTATCATCATTGCTTCCGCTATCCACAACTATAATCTCATCAACAATATTCTTAATACTATTAATAGACTTTGCTATTCTTTGTGCTTCATTCTTGGTAATGATGAATGCTGAAATTTTTATCATATATTACGTTTTATTCACTAAGTAAAGGGATGGTAAACGAAAAAGTTACCCCCTTAGTTTTATCACATCTTGACCAGATTTCTCCTTTGTGAACTTCTATTACTTTTTTACATAATGCAAGACCAAAACCCCTTCCACCAGCAGAAGTTTTTGTTATAGAACTAACTACTGAAGGATTGAAGACAGCTATTAGCTCATCTTCTGGTATACCTATTCCTTCATCTTGTACACTAAATTCTATTTTGTTAGCTTGTTTTTTACATAATCTTATGGTTATAGTACCCTCCTTACAGTATTGAATCGCATTAATAACAATGTTGTCTATAGCTGTGGTAATATAGTATTTGTCACAATTAGTGATTATATTATCCTCAATTTTTAATATAAACTCCTGCAAATCACTAGCCTCCTCAATATACAATTTTTTACAATGATTTACCCTTTTATATATTAATTCACTGAGATTAACACTGGTAAATTTTAGTGAATTATCCAATGAGTTTAATTTAGATAAATTCAATATGTTATCTATTAGACTACTAAGACGCTCAGAACTTTTAGAAATATTTCGTATAGCATCATAACGTTGATCTTCTGTTAGTTTATAATAATTCTCATATAGAACCTGACCTAAACTGCTGATCCCTACTATAGGAGTTCTTGACTCATGCTCTAAATTACGCAAGAACTCTTGCTTTATATTCAAGGAACTATTTAGTTCTTCTTCTTGAGACTTAAGTTTATTTTTTAAATACTCATTTTGTGTTTCAGATAATTCCTGTAAATATTGCTTTGGCTTAAGAAAAAGTACTATGGAACTACTAACTAATAGAAGTAAATAAACAATTTTAAATTGCGACAAAGAAAAACTATTATCCCCTTCTACTATTATATAATTTGCATAATAAAAACTTGTAATACCAACGCCAATAACAATATTAATAAACGACCATTGCCATTTTGCAAGAGATGATATAACCATAATATTTACCATAAATGCCATTAACTGAATTTCTGAAAAATCACTGATTAATGCCATTAAAAAACCGAAGCAAATTAATATAAAAAACATAATAATGTTCCAAAATATAGCAACTAACTTGGTATTTTTCCAGCTTTCTAGCCATAACGGATATGTCATAAGAATTGTAGCACTGCAGAGTGTTATTGGATAGAAAATGCTAAGTAACTGCTTATATTGTACTTGATACTCCTTGTCTAAGGTATGAGCACTACTAAAACTAGAAATCATTACAAAAACTCCAAGGAGCGCCATTAAACCTTCGCCTTTAGGGTGATTATCTTTAAAAAGCCTCACTATACTAAAATTCTTTAAGCTTGATAGAAATCTTTGAAATTTTATCTTTCTCATTCTACGAATAGTAACAAGCTCTGTATCATCTTTAATACCTACCCATCCGCCTTCTTGTCTAAGAAAATAATGGCTACCGAAAAGCACCATAAGATTAGCTAATGTTCCTATAAAAATATTATTTACATCAGGAATGTCTAGTACAAATTCCAACTACTACTGTTATTAATCCTGCTAACATACCTAATATGACAGGCTTTTCAGTGCTTCTAAAACCAAAAATTGCCATAACAAAAGGCGCGCTAACAATTGGCATATATACTAATTCAGTAATAACCAAAAGTTCTAGTAAGCTACCCTCGTGCAATGATAGTAACAGCGATAATGCACCAATTATCCAAGAGGCTATACGAGCAGAAAAAAGCTCACTCTTGATCAATTTTATTTTTAATGGCTTGCAAAAATCATGAACTATAATAACTGCAGTAGAATTTATACATGAGTCGACTGTAGACATTATCATAGCCATGATCCCAGCTAAAATAGCACCTTTCAATCCTATATAACTAGAGTTTAGAATAACCTGTTTAACAACATCATCAGCTTCTAAATCAGGACTAATCGATAAAGTTAATATACTAATCCAATTGATAATTATTTCAAAAAACAAGCACGTAATTGCAGCAATTATAAAAGATTTAGCAACTTGCTTAGTATTTCTTGCCATAGCAATTCTTTGGAACATCGATGGATTAAATCCTGGAATAACAAAAAGTAAAAATAAAAGAAGCTGCTTAAATGCTAGTGGATTTGAAAAATCGAAAACCTGCTTATAATCAAATAATGGGCTTGTATTTAAAGTATTTTTTACAACATCAAGATTATCAATACTGGTCAATAAGACATAAGCTATTATTGGTATTATAACACCAAAAGTAAAGAATTGAATTACGTCTGTGAACGTTACTGATCTAATACCTCCCAATGCTGAATACATAGTTACTATTAGCGTTGCCACAATAATACCGTATACACCAGGAATACCAAGCGCATACTCAAAAATCAGTCCTGCTAATTTTAATTGGACTCCTATTAATCCAGCAGTACCCACTACGCTAGCAACGGCAGTAATAACTCTGGCGCGATCACCATATAATCCACCCATAGCATCAGCTATTGAAAGTTTACCTAAAAACTCCCTCATTCTTGGAGCAAAAAATAATCCTATAGTTAAAAGATATATGGGATCTCCTAAAGCAATCCACATTGCATACAATCCTTTACTATAAGTCTCAAAAATATTACTATAGAAAAATTCACCACTAACCCACGTAGCAACAATTGTTGCTACAAGAGTTGCTGTACTAAAATTTCTATTACCTACGGCATACTCCCTGATGCTTTTAACACCGTGACTAGAAGTAAGACCAAAAACCACATTAGCAATTAGGAAACCAATGAAAATAAAACTATCTACACTAAATATCATTATACAATCTCACAGATAAATCAAACCAACTACATTGCGTACTATATAGCAATTAACAGCGAGATGACAAGCATTAATTTAATCGGAAGTTGAAAAAAATCTGATGCCTAAATTTGAAAACCAAACTAAAATATACTAATAACACTAATATTTTAGCCAAGTCCTAGACTTTTTGGTTTACTATATTTAAGCCATAAATCTATCATTAATTTGGTGATAATTAATGCTCCATACATTGAACATATAATTCCTATTGTCAGAGTAACAGCAAAACCCTTTGTTGCACCAACGCCAAATGTATATAATAAGAAAGCTGCAATTAATGTTGTAATATTTGAATCCATAATTGTTGCAAAAGCCGACTCAAATCCAATTTTTACAGAATATAAATTAGAACAACCCTTAGCAATTTCCTCTCTAATTCTTTCATAAATAAGAACATTAGCATCAACCGCCATGCCAATTGTTAAAATAATACCAGCAATACCAGGTAATGTTAGAGTTGCTTGTAGCATCGATAATAGCGCTAGAATAAAAAACAAATCTATCACAAGGGTAATATTGGCAAAAATACCTAGTATTCCATATGATAAAGCCATAAACACGACTACTAATAAAAATCCAACTAAAGCTGCAATTTTACCAGATTCAATGGAATCTGTACCAAGATTTGGTCCAATTGTTCTTTCTTCCACAACTTTTAACTGAGTTGGCAAAGCCCCAGCTCGGAGTAAAAGAGCAAGTTCAGAGGCTGAATCAATAGTAAAATTACCAGAAATAATACCATCACCTCCTAAAATAGGATCATTAATTACTGGATCACTAAGGACCTTACCATCTAAAATAATAGCTAACCTTTTTCCACGATTTTTACTCGTTACTTCAGCAAATTTTTTTGCTCCAATATGATTAAAAGAGAAATTTACAGCAGGCATTGAATCTTTGGTAAAAGAAACAAAAGCATTATTTAATTCGTCGCCACTAACAATAATTTTCTTTTTGACAACTATTATCCTTTCTACATCACCTTTTTCAGATTTCATGATCATTGATCCGTTTGGAACATACCCATTAGCTGCTTTCGCAATATTAGCTGTTTCATCAACCAAGTGAAACGTCAGCTTTGCAGTCTTGCCAAGAAGGTTTTTAAGTTTTGTAGGATCATCTTCTCCTGGAACTTGAAGTAAAATATGTTTAACCCCTTGCCTATGTATTACTGGCTCTTTTGTACCAGTGCTATCAACACGCATTCTTACAATTTCAATAGATTGATCAATCACTTTATCTTGCAATTGATTTAACTGATATTCATCATAACCAATTGTTACAATATTATTAACAATACCAATATCGAGATTTGCATCAATTTTGCTAACGATTTTTTTTATCTCTTTAAAATCATCAATTGATTTTATGTCAAATTTTACGTTAGCCTTGTTACTTACTAAATTTTTGTAACCAAGTTTTTCTTGACGTAAATATTTCTTCAAAGCCTCAGCGATAGACTGTCCAACACCATCTAGATAACTTTCAAAATCAACATCGAGTAACAAGTGAGAACCACCTCGTAAATCTAGTCCCAGATTTACTTTATCTCCTGGTAACCAATCATATTTTTTCTCAGTAAAATTTGGTATCACATATATTGTTGCAATAATACTAAGTACAATTGTTAATATTATTTTCCAACTAGATATTTTTTGCATGGTTTTTATATTTAGCCAATTAGTTATGAATATTTGATGATGAACGTCTATACATTTTCCAGTGAATTACAAAGAAGATTAACCCTGTAATAAGCCAAGTAGCACAGTTGATAATACCACTAATTGCACTATCTTTAACTTCCTCTATATACTCTCTCTTAGCAGCAATTCTTTTTTCTTCTACTAATTTCATACTAAGTGATTCCCACTTTTCTTTATCATTAGGATTTGTGTGTTTTTGATAATCAATATATTTCTCATTACTAATAAACCTATTTAACTGATTTTTGTATTTGTAGTTTGTAAATATTAGGTCTGTTGCGCTGATAAGCATAATACCAATAGTGACCATCATCACTATAGACGCCACTAAACATATAATTAAACAATATACTTGAGTTAAATTTTTGAGCATTGCGGAACAAATCTCCTCACAATGGTTAATTGTGTCATTTTCCTCTACTTTATTTACTTGAATTACTCTTCTTTTTCTCTGATTTAATAGTTTTCACTTCTTCTTTTTTTGTTCTACTTAATATATCCGAAATTGATGTTTTTAAGATTTTGATTTCAACATCTTTAGCAATTGATAGTAATACAGTATTATCACTATCGTTAATTTTACTGACAATACCAATAATTCCAGAATTAGTTAAAACTTCCTCTCCTTTCTTGACCCCTGACACAACATCTTGTTGAGCACGACGACGTTTTTCTTGTGGACGAATTAACAAAAAATAAAAAACAGCAAAAATTAAGACCATTGGAACAAGGCTTGTCCAATTACTTCCTACTGATTCTGGTGCTTGTGGCAATGCATCACTATCTTTAAGTGTGATAGTATCTACTTGAGCACTCGCCTGCTCATCCTGTGCATAAGCTTGGTTAATAGTCATACGAAATCTCCTTGTAATTTAATTTTATACTTAAATATATTGTACTTAATATTTATATCTTTGGGTCATTATACAGTTTTAACTTTTTCTTTCAATTGCTTATTATACAACTTGTAATATTCTCCTTTTAAGTTGATTAATAACTCGTGATTACCTTGCTCCTCTATTGCCCCATTTTTCATCACAATAATTTGATCTGCATCCACGATACTTGCAAGTCTATGAGTTATAACCAACGTCGTCTTTCCTTGTCGAAGCTTAGAAAGAGAATGAACTATCGACTGCTCAGATTCAGAATCAAGAGCGCTTGTTGCTTCATCAAATAACATGATAGAAGAATTTTTCAAAAAAGCTCTAGCTATAGCAAGTCTTTGTTTTTGTCCACCAGACAATGTTGACCCACCTACCCCTATAATAGTATCATAACCATCCGCTAATTTCTGGATAAACTCATCAGCATCTGATTGTTTTGCAGCATTAATTATATCTTCCCTAGTTGCTGTTAAATTACCGTAAGCAATATTATCAGCTATGCTCGCATCAAATAATATTGTGTCCTGAGCTACCATGGCTATCTGATTACGTAAATAATTTAGCGAAATATCTTTTACATCACAAGAATTTATCAGCACCCTACCTTCTGTTGGATCATAAAAACGTACTAATAAATTGGCTAAGGATGTTTTACCACTACCAGATTTGCCAACAATAGCATATGTCTTAGCTTTTTCTATTTTCAAATCAACAAACTTGATAGCTTCTTTCGAGCCAAATCTAAGAGAAATTTTTTCAAAAATAATCTCCGGACATGCAAAATTAGGTTTTAGCGCTTTTTCATTATCTTGAATCAATGGTTTTGTATCAAGAATATTAAATATTCTATTTGCCGCAGAAATACCCTCTTGTAAGTTTACATTCAACGATACTAAACTCTTAAAAGGTCTGTAAGCAGAAACAAAAGCAGCGATAAAAGTAAATAATTCACCAATTGTCATATGCCCAGAAATCACTCTAAACCCGCCATACCAAAGAACACAAGCCATAGCTAGACCACATAAAATTTCCATGACAGGAGAAGTAAGAGAATCAAGCATTGCCGCTCTTTTATAAAATGCTAAAATTTTTGCAGTTATTTCTTTTGCTCTATTAGATTCTATTTTTTCTGCTGCAAAAGATTTTATTATTTTTATAGACTGAAATGTTTCATCTAATCTTGCAGTATAGTTACTCAGCTCTTCTTGAGCATCACCTGTAACTTTCCTCATTCTTCTGCCAAGCTTTTGAATAGGATAAATAGCCATTGGAAAAGCTAAAAAAACAAAAATGGATAAAAATGGTTCTAGAGTGAACATTATAATAATTAAAAACAGCACAGAAAGAAAATATTTTGCACAACCAACAAGCAAGTTAGAGATAGCTCCGCGCATCAATATTATATCGTTAGTAAACCTTGAAATCAATCTACCAGAAGATTGAGATTGAATGTAAGAGAGATCAGCTGACAATAAATGCTCGTACATTTGTATTTGCATATCAGTCAATATCTTCTGACCGACATATTTTATCATATATCCTTGAAAATATTCTGCTATTCCTTTTATTAAATACACACCAAGCATTACAAACGGAATAACAACAAGCATGTACTTGTCACGATCAACTAATATTTTATCAATTGCAGGCTTAGTTAACCAAACAATCAACGCTGCACAAGAAGCAACTACAACCATAAAGAAAATCGCAACAAATATCTCCTTCTTATAAGGCTTAACATGATCTAATAAAAGCCTTTTTATAACTTTCGATGATTTGATATTTTGTTGCAACATTAAGAATATTCCATAAATAATAATATTATTTAATTATAACTATTTCTCTAATAACGCAATAAATATTCTAAACTCACAATCTTAATTGTGTTATTTGCATTACTTAATAATATTCTTATTTCAAGTGCCACAGCAAAAACAATTGAACAACATATGTTAATGCCAAAGCGACGCTAACGAGCTTATCTCAATACGTGAGATAGACAAAACTTAGAACAATGTAATTATACTATTCAACTAAATAAATCTATAAAATGCTAAAAATTTAATCCAAACAATAACCAGCGGCTCGAATCGTTCTAATAACTTGCCTACCATCATTTAAATCCATTACTTTCCTGATTCGATTAATATGCACATCTATAGTTCTGTGCGCTATTTCTTTATCAGCCCCCCAAACATAATCGATTATTTCTTTGCGAGAATAAACATTATCTGGATTCATAGTAAAAAGTTGTAATATTTTAAACTCAGTAGGTCCAAAGTGAATTTGTTTTTTACCACGGAACACTTTGTAAGTAGACAAGTCCATGCTAATATCTTTGTGCTTAATGAATTTGTCCTGAAATATAGGACTAGATTGTCTAAGTAAAGATCTAATATTAATCATGAGTTCATTTGGAGTAAAAGGCCTGAATATAACCTTAATAAAATCATCATTAGTTATATTATAATTTTCTACCGATTCTCCTTGATCAACTAAAAACGCTATTGGAAGACTCTTCAATCCTTTTATCCCTCTAAGCCTTGAAGACATTTCTACAGCAGAAATATCTTTCAATCTGGAACTTATTATAGCAACATTTGGTAAGTTTATAGACGCAGCTTTTATCGCTGCTTCAGAGTCTTTGGCTCTTGTTACATCAAACCAATATCTTTCTATAGTATTACACAAAGCAGCATTCAATAATTCATCATATTCTATGACTAAAATTTTAGGTGGTAATTTATCAGACACAGCTCAAGTCTCCTGAATTTATTTATTATCTATACAAAATTAGCTAACTACGAAGCATTATAGAGCTAAGCAATTTTACAACCAAGTAAAACTTGATTAACAAAGGGCTTTATATGTTCATTTAATTCGAATTACAGACATTTTTGCATTATTTAGTAAGATTGTACTTGAATAAATTAGTTTAAATTGCTATAAATGCGCTTAATTATTTAAATTTAGTAGATTTTTTTGGAGACTCTTTGTATGGCTTTTTATGAATCCATTATTATCATTCGTCAAGATATTTCGTCAGCTGATGTTGATAAAATTGCGGATGATTTTGTTAAAATTATTAAAGATCATAAAGGCAATGTTCTTAAAACTGAATATTGGGGATTAAGACCTCTTGCCTATGAAATCAAGAACAATAAGAAGGGTCACTATTATTTCATGGGTATAGAAGCTGATAATATCCTGGTAAAAGAACTAGGTAGAAAAATCAAATTAAGCGAAAGTATTATTAGATCATCACTAGTTAAGGTAAAAGAAATAAGCAAAGATCCGTCTCCAGTTTTAAGAACTAGAGCGCTAGATCTAGAAGAAACAATCGATGTCACTATTAACCCAAATAAATAGATTAACTTACATGTCTTACGAAAATAGTATGGATGGCCTAGATCAAGATTCGAGATCAGGTTCAGATAAAAATAGTTCAAAAATGTTTTTTAGAAAACGCAAAGGCTGTCCTTTGTGTTCAGAAGCTTCTCCAGAAATAGATTACAAGGATCCGGAATTACTTGGGAAATTTATTTCAGAAGGTGGTAGAATGTTGCCAAGCAGAATTACGAACGTATGTTCTAAGCATCAGCGTAAAGTAAAAAAGTCTATAAGGCATAGCCGTATTATTGCTCTGTTACCTTTTGTATTCAGTAGTAAGTAATAAGTTTTAAGTTGTTTCTTATTTAGAAGCTGGTTATATATTTAATTTTTAATTAATTTTAGTTTTGGGTTCATGCAAGTTATTTTAATAAAGCCAGTTAGAAAACTGGGAAAAGTTGGCGAAATAGTTAATATAAAAAATGGCTATGGCCGTAATTTTTTAGTGCCACGTGGTTTCGCAATAAGAGCAACAAAGGAAAATTTAGGAAAATTTGCCGCGCTTCAAAGCGAGCTTGAAGCAACTAATGCTCAAGATAAACTAAAAATGGAAACAGCTGCGAATGCTTTGAATGGCAAACATTTAATTTTCGTTACCCAATCAGGCGCAGATGGCAGATTGTTTGGCTCAATTTCTTTAAAACTACTTGCTTCTTCACTTTCTGAGCTTAGCGGCTACAAACTTAATTACTCAAACATAATAATTGATAGCCCCATAAAATTTAATGGTGTTTTTAAAATTCAAGTCATGTTACATCCTGAAATTTTTGCATCGGTATTAGTGGTGGTAGCAAAATCAGATTCAGAAGCACAAGATGCTCTGCGTGAATATAAAGAAGCTGGGACTAAAAAGTCTGAGACCGAGAAAGAGCAAGAATTAGATATAATTGAAGCTATTTCTACAAAAGAGTAGTAAAATATTATATTTAACAATAAAACAGACTAGGAAGCCTATATTATAAGCTCGTTTGCAAAGGCTTTTATTGTTTAATGAAGTTACAATCAAAGCCAAGTAAATGTAATTTTGATAAACATCTTTATTTATATAAGACATTGCAAGATATAATAATAAAAATTTCTGGACTTTGCGTAGATCAAAGTATATAAGATATCAAAAACTTATTGCATGTAAAAGCTTCCAAAGTGCTGCGTGCGTTGAATTTTAGGTAATTATTAGGGCTTGTAGCTCAGTTGGTTAGAGCGCTCCGCTCATAACGGAGTGGTCGCAGGTTCAAGTCCTGCCAAGCCCACCATCTAAAATTTTATCGTGAAATAAAATTACATTAGATGTGCTAGCATAATCTAGAAATAGTTAGAAAATTAAAAAAAAAACGCAGACGAGGATCTATTAATTTAGATATATGTGAGAACTATAGTCAAATTTTGACAACAAAATTAGCAACTATAGTGATCTGAAATTTTAGAGCAGTCGAATTAGCATATGTTAATTTTAAAACGAGACTGAGGAGCGTCAAGACTTGCTGCTAAAACGCTTAAAAGCTATATAGAATAAGACTATGCCAAGGATGTCTAGTTTTGTTTTAAGCCATATTCTCCCTTGTATATAGATAAATAAATAACTTGAGTTTTATGTTATTTTGCTCAACCATTACTAAATATTTAACTCGTAAATTTTTGTGGTATTTACTCTCAATATCTCTAGTGATAATTGTAGTTCTTATTGTGTCCAGCACTTTTGGAGTATTACAAAAATTTAAATCTGTCTATATACAACCTCAAGATTTTTGGCTTTTAATCTTACTAAAGATACCTTATTTATTTAACGAAGTAAGTACTATAATAGGTTTTATTAGTACGATATTATATTTAAGATATTTATCTAGTAATAACGAACTAATTGTAATAGTGAGCAGTGGGTTACCAATATGGCATATTTTTGCAATACCAACTATTCTAAGTTTTATCTTTGGGCTTATTATAGTAACAATAATAAATCCAATAGCCTCTTATAGCTTAAAAGAACATGAAAAAATAGAAGCAAAATTAGCAAACAACCAATCTCAAGATAGTGTTTTTATTTCTGATGCAGGGATTTTCTTTTATGAAAAATATAAAAATACTCACCGAATAATTCAAGCAAGAGCGATTAATGTACCTAAAAAATCTATTTCAGAAATGATAATACTCATAGTTGATTCTAAAAATCAACTAATTCAAAGAATTGACACTCCTTACGCCGAACTTAATAATAAACAATTCAATATACTCACACCTATCGTATCTACATTAGACAAAAGCACAACTCTTCCCAAACTATACTTACAAACAAACTTATCAATTGATGCATTGCTTGAAAAATTCACACCTCCAGAGATGGTGTCTATATGGAAGTTATCAGATTTAATCAACAAATTAACTGGTTTAGGGCTGCCAACCTTAAGTTATCAATTGCATTTTTTTAAACAATTATTTAAACCTATCTCAACATCAGCCATAGTATTATTAGCTTTTTGGTTTTTGAATTTTGATAATAGAACCTCTAAAATAAAAACCATGGCTTTGCCTCTCGTTATAGCTATTTTTACTTACTTTGCTTTGGAAATAAGCTTGCACACTTTAGCTTATGGGGGACTTAGCCCAATGTTTGCAACTTTATTACCAATTTTATTTATAATTCTGATCAGTAATTTTGTTATTTTACATTTTCAAGAATCCTGATATGATCTCTATTTTGCAATATATGTCATATTGCATTTTAACGGCATGTACAAATAACAACTAATTTTTAGGAGCGCAATTAATAATGATAAGGGGATTTCTAGAATTTATTAACAGGTTTTCGGCAGATATTGCTATAGACCTTGGGACAGCAAATACCCTTGTTTACGTAAAAGGCAAAGGTATAGTACTGAATGAACCTTCTGTAGTTGCTTTAATAGAGCAAAATGGCACCAAAAAACCTTATGCTTTTGGTCACGAAGCTAAAATGATGCTTGGAAGAACCCCAGCTGATATTGAAGCTAAAAGACCTTTACGAGATGGGGTCATTGCAGATTTTAAAGGAGCCGAAGAAATGATTAAGTATTTCATACGCTCGGTAAGCGAAAGAAGATCATTTACTGGTCCTAGAATTATTGTCTGTGTACCATCTGGTTCCACGCCAGTAGAAAGAAGAGCTATTCAAGAAGCAGCGGAAAGCGCTGGAGCAAGAGATGTTTTTTTAATTGAAGAGCCTATGGCGGCAGCTATAGGAGCTGGGTTACCGGTAACAGAGCCTACGGGATCAATGATTGTAGATATTGGTGGTGGCACAACTGAAGTTGCTGTTTTATCTTTAGGTGGCATAGTGTACGCTAGGTCAGTTAGGGTAGGAGGTGACAAAATGGATGAATCTATTATTTCATATATTAGAAGAAATTATAATTTATTAATTGGCGAATCAACAGCAGAAAAGATAAAAAAACAAATTGGTACTGCTTATGTAGCGCCAGGAAGCGTGTTACGAGAAATGGAAATCAAAGGACGTGATTTGATTAATGGTATACCAAAAGAAATGCTACTAAACGAGCAACAAATCTCTGAAAGTCTAGTAGAGCCTATTAGTCAAATAGTTGAGGCAGTAAAAACAGCCCTTGAGTGCACTCCCCCTGAATTATCATCTGATATTGTAGATAAAGGAATAGTGATGACAGGAGGTGGTTCGTTACTTAATAATTTAGATCACGTGCTCAGAGACGCTACAAAATTACCAGTGTTTGTAGCTGATCAAGCCTTAGCTTGTGTGGCCCTTGGAACTGGTAGAGTTTTAGAAGATTTTTCAAAATTAAAACATGTTTTATTTAAGCAAGACTAGTTATGGCAATTACTGCAAACAGAATAAGGAGTAAAAATTACTTAATAGAACTGACAAAACTTATCTTGCTGGTGTTAAGAAAGTTTTGTGTTGTGTTTCTAATTTGCGCTTGTTCATACTTACTGTATTTTCCTATTAATAATATATCTAAATTGTCTTTAGAAGCATATGGAGTGATATTATCGGTTGGATCTTTTGTATCAGATAGTGTAATAGGCAATATTAAATTATTACATGATAGATTATCTTACTTTAAAAACTTGGAAGCTGAAAATATAAAATTGAAACTACAGCTATCTAACATGTCTGATTTAGACAAAGTAACAGCAAGTACTTTGTCTGAAAACAGGGAATTAAGAAAATTGTTAAAAGTTACAGATAATTTAGAGTATAATTACATCACTTCAAGGCTTGTAGGAGTAAGCATTACTCCTTTTTCTAGTTCTGCAATAATTGAAGCTGGTGACAGTGATAAAGTTAAAATAAATGATTTAGTAACAAACCAAGATGGTCTTATTGGTAAAGTCGTAAATATAAGTAGTAATTATTCTTCAATAATGCTACTCAGCGACCCTCACTCTAGAGTTCCAGTTGTAACTTCATCATCCAGAGAGAAAGGTATTCTTGCAAAACAAGGTGATAATATGTTATTAATTTACCTACCAGAAGAACACAACGTGAAAACTGGAGAATTATTATACACCTCAGGAGATGGTAAAGTTTATCCTTATGGTCTCTTAGTTGGTAAAGTTGATAAAGTAACAGATGACGGTGTTTTTGTAGAATTAAGTGCAAGTTTAAATAAAATAGAATTTGTTGCTATAACATCAACATCAAAATAAAAGTTTATTCAAGGTAATTACTATATGGCGCAAGAAATAACTGAAACAGTTCAAAAGCAAAATATTTTGCTAAATAAATTGCATCTTCTAAGAAGTGATAAAGAAGATATTGTAGATGAGGTTTTTAAAATTCATTTAAGTGAAGAAATTCATGAACTAAGTAATAAATTTTGTAAGTATTATAATGCTTCAAATATTGATGATGAATCAAGATTTTTTGCTATTGTTTATGAACTATCTTTTGTTGCACCAGTTAAAGCCATAGATTATCTTTGTAAAAATCCTATTGACGGTGTGAATAAAATTATTTCATGGTCAATTGTAAGAATTTCTTCAGATAATACGGAGCGTTTGGTTGTAATAGTAAATAGTTATGATTATAACAATACTTTGCTATCATATGTAGAAAAAAATGGCCCTATTTCATTATCATCTAATGAAAAAATCATTACAAAATTAACAAACGTGATCCGCGAACTTAGTATACAAGGTATATTCGGCTACAATATATCGCCATCTAACATTTTGATGAATGAAGAGGAAGATACGATTTTGAATTTACGAGAATTCATTAATTCCTACCCTTATTTTCACGAAGAGGATCAATATATTGCGCCAGAGCTGATAGAATGTTTACAATCATCAAGGAGAACTAAAAATTGCAAACAAGATATTTACGCACTTGGAATTACAATTTTTTACTCATTTTCTTCTCACTCCCCTTGGACGAATTTTTTGAAGCCTGAAGAATATAACGAGAATAGGCTTGAGCATGGTAGCTATAAATATTTGATGAACAAACTCAAAACTACAGAAAGGTTCAGAAGTTTTTTACGTTTTACAATGCATGATTCTGCATTAATACGTTGGGATACAAGACAGATATACGATTGGCTTGGTGGTAAGGTAGATAAAATTGTATATGATAGTTTAAATAATAATAAATATACAATTGGGTTTATTGATAAGAACTATTCGAACCCCAAATCACTTTCTTATGCAATGTTTCGTTTTTGGGAACAAGCTAATAAGTTTATTAGGGATACAAAATTTCTACAATGGGCTGGAAAACAACAATTAAGTAACGACGCTCTTGCATCTATTAAATCTCTAATCGATGCAAGGTCTATCGACTCAATGATTAACCTAAATGGTGTTTCGATTCATTCCACTCAAAAACTAGCAAAATTACTTTCTATACTTGATCCAAACGGCTCTCTGAGACATGACACAATTGCCGTCTCTGCTGAATCTATTCCTGAAACGCTACAATATTTACAAAGTTCAAAAAGAAAAATTCTTCTTGAACAAGTGATAAAAATTATGCAAGATAAAAGCTGGCAAAATTATTTAAATATCAATTCAGCTGGTTTTTTAGAAGAAGCTAAAAGCGATGACTTTCATTATTTTGCAGCGCATAATAATAACACATCATTACACAAAAATAATGAAAGGCTTATATATTCACTTAATCCATACCTGCCTTGCTTAAGCTCTATTCTAGACGGTAAATATGTTACTGATATTAAGGAACTATTGTTAGCACTTGACTCTCATGCTCAAAAAAAACCTAATAATTTTACCGTTGATCGTCACATTTCAGCCTTTATAGCAGCGAAACTGGATTTAAAAGATAATATTAAACCTGTAATTTTGTCAAACTTTCCTAAATTTGCAGAACATCTTACTGTTAAGAGTTTAAGCATAATAAACCTTTTGTATCAACATGAACCAGATATCAAAATTACCTATATCTGCAAAGCTATTGGTTTAGAATTGGTCAAATTATTCGACCAATATTTACATAACACAGAGTTTAAAAAAACCATCTTAGCTAAAATACAATCTGTGGCACAGGATGGGGATATTTCACAGATAATTGCAATATTCTCTAATCAACAACTGTTCATTGATGATTATAATGGCTATTATGAAGCTTGTAAAAAAGCGAAATCTCTTGAAGAAGAAATAATGACTTTAAGTACCAAGACCAATAGTTTTAATGATGCGGCTATACTTTTAGGACAAAAAACGACAGTACTTGCTTCTTACATTCTATGTCTTGTAGCAATAGTAACAATAATTATATAAAGATAAGGTATTTAAACATGGCATCATCTAATATTGACAAAGATTTTATATTTGCTTCATCATTAATTAAGGTTATTGCAGTTGTTATTGCATTAATAGTAGTTGTGATTTCAAGGTATGCTTTTATATTTTTCTCAGCCGCAATGTTACCAACTATATTTGCAATATTTTTTGATAAGAATGAGCATAAATGTTTATCTGCAACTATTTGTAGTTTTAATCTTATAGGTGTTTTACCTTATCTAATAAGAATATGGGATAGTAGTAATATAGATTATGTTTCAAAACATGTCTTATCCTCCCCTGATACTTGGATGGTTATTTATGGCGCTGCATTCGTAGGTCAATTGATATATTTTTCATTACCACTATTAATAGCAAAATTTTATACATCAAGAACTAAAGCGCAAATCGGAAAATATAAAAAACAACACGAAGAACTCTGTAATAACTGGGGCATAGAAACCAAAAGTTAAGATTGATTCTAAATGTTAATTTATAAAAAATATATTGCAAAAGCTATTTTCTATCCTTTTATAGCATTAAGTTTTATATTAACTAGTCTAGTATGGATTACACAAATACTAAAATTATTACCTTTGTTAGATAAGGGTATAAGTTCTATTGATTTCCTAAAACTAATTATATTGATATTACCTTCCCTTTTTTTTATGATATCACCTTTAATCTCTGTGATATCCGTAATATATGTTTATAATAAGTTACAAGAGGATAGGCAATTAATTATACTTAAGACAAGCGGCCTTACGAATTTTGCTATAGCAAAACCTGCTCTTATAGTTGCTACTTTTATAACTTTTGTCTCTTATTACGTATCTTTATATTTAACCCCTTTATCTTATAGTAAATTGAAATGCGAACTTAGTAATTTTCGTGAAAATTATGTGTCAAATATTATAGCTGAAAAAACATTTAACCAGCTGTCTAAGTATATTACAATTTACGTTGAAAAAAAAAATGCTAACGGTAGTTTGAATGGTATAGTTTTATTTGATAATAAAATTCCTCAAAATCATTCAGTACTATTTGCCAAGACCGGTAAAGTAATTATGCGTGGTACAGTCCCATTATTTCAATTACAAGATGGTTTCAGACAATCTTTCGACGACAACAATAATATAACAAAATTACATTTTGATGATTTATTGATAGAAATTCAAAAAAACGACTCCGCCAAAGAAGATCGTAACAAAACTAGTCTTGAACTCTATATAAATCAAATGTTGTGGCCAGATAATAAGCTTTCAGAAGAAAGAAAAACAAGACTGATTATAGATGCCCACCAAAGATTGGTTTGGCCCTTATTCAATTATGGTCTAGTCTTTTTAGCGTTAAGTATGTTTTTAACCATCACCCCTAACAGAGGAACAAATATCAAACAAATTATTGTTACTTTTTTCCCTTTGTTGATAGTTGCTTACTTTCACTTTTCTTTACAAAAAATTGCTTACCAAGAACCTTTATATATTTTTGCCTGTTACCTCAATATATTTCTTTGTATAGTTTTCAGCATTTGGAAAACTAATAAAACAACAATATGATTTTTAAAGATTTATCAACTTTTTTACAATATTTAGAAAAACACTCTCATTTAAAGAGAATCACAGAAGTGGTTTCAACACATCTTGAAATAACAGAAATTAGCAGAAGGTTTTTACATGCTAATGGACCTGCTTTGTATTTTGAAAACGTGATAAAAGAAGATGGTACAAAATCTCTCTTTCCAGTTATAACTAATTTGTATGCACATCCAGAAAGAATCAGAATGGCCCTTGGTCTAAGCTCTAAGACAGAACTTAGGGAACTTGGCAAATTATTAGCCTTTTTAAAAAACCCTGAACCTCCAGCTTCTATTAAAGAAACATTTTCTATGCTACCGCTAGCAAAAAGAATAATCTCAATGTCGCCTAAAAATGTAAAAAAAGCAGCGTGCCAGGAAATAGTTATTATGGAACCTAATTTGAATATTTTACCTATTCAAAAATGTTGGCCATCTGATGTTAGTCCTTTAATTACTTGGCCTTTAATAGTTACTAAAGGTACTGGCAATGATAAAACAGATAATTATAATCTTGGCATATATCGCTTGCAGCCAGTAGCCAAGGATAAGCTAATAATACGTTGGCTTAAAATGAGAGGTGGAGCCCATCACCATTCTAAGTGGAAAAATCTAAAAGAACCAATGCCAGTTGCTGCTATTATTGGGGCGAATCCTGCTTTAACACTAGCTGCTGTTATGCCAATTCCAAACACAATGTCTGAATATAATTTCGCTGGATTATTACAAAGTAAATCCATAGAGTTAGTTCAATGCAAAACTATTGACTTAAAAGTACCAGCTAATGCTGAAATTATCTTAGAAGGTTATGTAAGTTTAGAAGAATACTTACCAGAAGGCCCATTTGGCGATCATACTGGTTATTATAATGATGTGGAGTTATTTCCAGTATTTACAATCAAAGCAATAACAATGCGCCAAAACCCTGTGTATCTCAGCACTTACACCGGAAAACCACCAGATGAACCTTCTATACTAGGAGCCGCCTTGAATGAGATATTTATTCCTCTAATTCAGGCTCAATTTCCAGAAATTGTCGATTTTTGGCTTCCTCCGGAAGGATGTTCTTATAGAATTGCCATTGTTTCTATAAAAAAAACTTATCCTGGTCAAGCAAAACGTATAATGATGGGAATATGGTCTTTCCTGCAACAATTTATGTATACAAAATATATCATTATCGTTGATGATGATATAGACATAAGGGATTGGAGCGAAGTCATGTGGGCTATTTCAACCAGAACTGATGCAAAACGTGATTGTAGTTTTATCGAAAATTCACCAATTGATTATTTAGATTTCGCCTCTCCTTTTTCTGGCTTGGGTAGTAAACTAGGAATTGATGCTACAAACAAAATCTTTCCAGAAACTTTAAGAAACTGGGGGGAAAAAATCGAAATGGATGAAGAAATTGTTAAAAAAATTGATAAGATCTGGCCTTTTTTATAGTTATATCATGGAACTGTCCCATCATAGTTAAAATATCTCAATACATATTATAACAACCCTAATTCTGGATAATAATTATGCGCCATTTTGGCTAAATTAATAAATTTGGGCAACATGAAACTAGTACCAAATTTAAGAGCAAAAAAAGTTCTTGCACCATAATATTTTTTCGAATAATATTGCCGCTCAAGTTTGTGCCCGCGTGATGGAATGGTAGACATAATAGACTTAAAATCTGTGGAGCTTAGCTCGTGCCGGTTCAAGTCCGGCCGTGGGTACCACTTGGGTGGTTTATATTGATAATTATTTATAACCACCTCATATCAATTTAATAGCCCTAAAATATCAACTGAAGCAAAAAATATTTTTTGCTCTGTAAAATAACTTTTTTCGCAGTAGACTAAGCATTTGCTTAATACTACAATTGCGACAAGACTCCATTTATAAACTTCTCAAATAAAATGACTGAATCTACCGATAAATTTATTCACTTCCGCACACAAAGCTCATACTCGATGCTTGAGAGCGCAATCAAAATTGAGGATCTTGTAGATCTTACAAAAAAATGTGGTATGACTGCTGTTTGTCTATCTGACAGAGGCAATTTATTTGGATCACTAGAGTTTTCTTTAGAGGCAACTAAAGCACGAATCCAGCCTATTTGCGGCGTAATTCTAAATATTTCTTTTAGTCATAAAAAATTAGAGCAGGATTTTGCTGAAATTCTAATAATTGCCAAAGATGGTGTTGGCTATAAAAACTTACTAAAATTAGTCAGTTATAGTTTTATTAAAAATGACCGTAGCATCTGTAATCATATTACTTTTGATGACTTAAAAGATTGCAATGATGGCCTGATAATTTTATCAGCTTATACAAAAGGAATAATAGGTAAATTACTATTAAATGGATCATATGAT
>JAIFLQ010000050.1 GCA_020048975.1 Rickettsia sp.
TAGTTTGAATTGGGTGCTAATGAGGTGGAGTCATCCCCTCGGAGGAGGGGATCCAGAATTAAGCTTTTAAGCTAGATTCCTGCCTTGCGCAGGAATGACAAAAGGCCGCGGAAATGACAAAAGGTCGCGGAGATAACGCATTTACGTGCCCCAGTCATGGCGAAGGGGGGGTATTGCGAGCGAAGCGTGGCAATCTAGCTTCAAAGTCACACAAAGCCTAGATCACTTCGCATTCGCTCGTGATGACGACAAGGCGCAGCAATTAGCCAATTTAAGCCACAGTCTCGGTAATCAAGCCTCAACTTTGTTACGTATAATAAAGGGCATCTGAGTAATAATAAATAATATAGTTACTGGCAGAGCGCCGAAAACTTTAAAGTTAACCCAGGTTGCTTCTGAAAAATTCCGCCAAACCACCTCGTTAATTACAGCCATCACTATGAAGAAAAACATAAAACGCATATTCAGTTCACGCCATTTTGACTCTTCTTTCAAGGAAATAGCCTTTCCCAAAACGAATTTAATCGCAGGCTGCCATTTAAAATTCGTAACCAAAAAGATTACTGCAAAAACAATGTACAACACTGTTGGCTTCATTTTAATAAAAATAGTATTGCCGCTAAATAATGTCAGACTAGAAGATACCAAAAGCAATCCTGAAGAAATGATATTCACCATGTTTATTTTCTTCTCTGTTATATAGGTAACTACTATTCCAATCACAGACGCAACTAACATGTATAATGTTGCCGTCAGGATACCCTTATTGCTATAACCAATAAAAAAAGCAACCAATGGCCCAAATTCAGTTAAAAATTTAAGCATTTTTCGCCTCAGTCAAAATTGTTCTAATTTTCATCATAACCAATGTAACAATAATAGTAGAAAAATAGAAAATAATCTGCATACCATTTGGTTTTGAATCATAACCAATTGTAATACGTAATAATTTACCAATTACGCTACCATTATCAACTATCCCCGAAGTATCCCACAAAGCTTCTCTGTAAACTTCAATAATACCAGAAGAAGTTAAAATTCCTGCAGCTTCTGATGCAAGACCTGCCGCAATAAGTATTAGTAATACGGTAGAAATTCTAAATATATATTTTCCAGCAAATTTTATAAGACCAGAATAGATAACCACCCCAACAACAAAACCACTAGTACTACCAATAACTAGACCAATTATATATTCACTAGCTGATAATGAAACAGATGATATACCGTAAATTAATAAGATAATCTCAGCCCCTTCTCTTAAAATTGTTGTTGCAACAATAGCAATCAGCAACATCTTACTTGCGGTGCCTGTCGTTATTTTCTCCGATAACTTACCTAAATTATTTTTAATTTTCTGTGTATAACCTTGCATCCAAACGACTGTCCAACTTATTATTACAGTTGTAAGAAGAATTACACAAGAGTCAAATAACTCATCTCCATGAGTACCGTAAGCTACGGTTATAGTTCTTATAAAGAAAGCAAATAACGAAGCAAGAACAACACCTGTCATAGCTCCTGTAATAACATATAATTTGGAATCCTTAATATGTCTTGTTGAGGCCAAAATTATGCCAAGTAGCAAAGCTATCTCCAAGCATTCACGAAAAATTATAATTGCTATCTTAAACATATCTTATTCTTTCTCCGTGACTATAATCTTACCATGAGCCGTTTCTTGATGAAAATCACCAAAAAACTTATACTCCCCAGGAACTAAAGGGGCTAAAACAATCTTGATAGTACTATTACCAAGCACTATCTTTTCTCTTTTTAAATCAAAACTTTCAAATTCTTCTATCGTTGGATCATCATTATGTACAGTAATAGAAATTTTTTTATTACTCGGTAGCTCAATTAGATCAGGGGTAAATTTGTGATCTTTTATGTGCAAATCGACCGCAATTACATCATCACTAGCAAGAACAATATGCATAAAACTGATAATTAACAAAAATATTAGGTGTCCGCTTTTCTTAATCATAGACTGTTAACAAAAATTTAATTGCTTCTACTAAAACATACCACACAATTTATAAGTAAGTAAGTCTTTAACAAGTATCAAAATAAATTTTAATACTACTTATGATTTGTGATTTGATATTAAACAACCTCCGTTACTATTCGCACATAAAACTATTCACTTAAGTCAGTTATGATATAGCATTTTCTAACATCAAACAATAAAATTTATGATAAAAACACTAAAACATGCAAACCATTTTTATATCTTCTATGTAATTTATCCCAAGAATAAGTACTTATTTTTTAAATAATCAATAAAAATGATCGGATCAATTTGTTTAAACCCCGTTGATGTTTCTAACAATTCTCTTGACGATTTCAGCGACCCATATTCACGCAAATTTTTATTTAGATAATTATTTAAACTACCAAAAACTCCTTCAGATAATTCCACGTCAACCTTCTCTTGGTTTTCATGTTTTGCGCTGCTCATAAGCATACTAGCAATAATAGCACCATTAGTATAAGAAGGAAAATAACCAAGACTGCCACCTGGCCAGTGAATATCTTGCAAACACCCATTTGTGTAAGAATCTGGTATAATACCTAGATATTCCTTCATTTTACTATTCCATATTTCTGGTAAATCAGCAGCTTTTATTCGACTATTTATTATTTCTTGTTCAATTTCAAAACGCATAATAACATGTAACGGATACGTAACTTCGTCAGCATCTACTCGAATAAAGCTAGGCTGGACTCTTGTCATTAATTTGTATAAATTCTCAGCCGAGTATTCAGAACCCCTAAAACCAAAATCGTCTTTGAGTAATTTTGCTATAAATTCAGTAAATTGAATAGAAGTACAAGCTTGCATTTCCATAATCAAAGACTGGCTTTCATGAAAAGCCATACCTTTCGCCCTTCCAACTGGTTGATTGATATATTTTTCTGGTAGATTCTGCTGATATAAACCATGACCAGTCTCGTGAATCACTCCAAATAAACTAGACAGAAAATTACTCTCATCATATCTAGTTGTAAGCCTTACATCAAAACGCCCACCTATACAAAATGGATGCGTTGATTTATCGAGCCGGCCTCTATCTAAATCAAATCCCATTTTTTCCAAAACTTTTATTCCTATAGCTTTCTGAGTATTTTCATCTATTGGTTTAGTTAATTTTATAAATTTTTCAGAAGATTGTTTTTCAGATATTTTTGCAATCAATTTAGGAAGTTCTGTTTTTAAGACATTATACACACTATCAATCTCTGATACTTTCCGTTCTGGATCATAACTGTCTACTAAAGTATCATAAATCGGCATTCCAAGTTTTTCGGATTTCACAGTAGCTATTTGAATAGAAGATTTAAACACCCTATCTAAATATGGAATTAAAGTTTTAAAGTCATTTTCAGCCCTGCACTTGCGCCAAGCAAATTCAGATTCTCCAGAAGCAATAGAGAATTCATGCTTCATTTCTGGGGTAACACACACCTCTTCTTCATAAGATTTTTTTATAAGTTTCAAATTTGTTTTTTGCCAATCATCTAAGAATTCATTCTCAAATGAAGCCGCTTCTATTAAATCACCAATTTTTTGACTAATACTCATCTCATGAACTAAAGATTCAAGCGTGGCCATTTCCTGTTGCCTTGTTCTTGCAGAGCCAGATTTTAACATAGTCGCAGAATCCCAATGAACTAATGATGAAATATTGCCTAAATGAGAAATTTGCTCTATTTGACTTTCTAGTTTTAGATAATTATTAATTTTGTTAGACATAGGATATATAAACTCCAAAAAATATTATAAATAATAAACACAAGGTATTATTTTCTAAAGAGTCTGTCAATCAGTTGTCTATATAAAAATCCACCAAATAATTACAAAGAAATACTTGCAAGAAACCTTTAAAAACATTATCTTAAACTTGGCTAGCGCTTGGGCGCTTGTTTTGTTTAGTTGGTCAGATTCGAAAGAAAGCAGCCAGAGCAGAATTTAAGTGGGTCAGTGCTAGCTACAAAATTACAAATCACTCCGGATTTATGGGTAAAAACTTACCACGCTATGTACCATTTGCTAGGAAATACAGGCCCAAGAATTTTAAGGAGCTAGTAGGTCAAGAAGTATTAACAAAAACTCTGAGCTATTGTATAAATAATCAAAAACTTGCTGGAGCAATCCTACTTACTGGCATCAGGGGCATTGGCAAAACATCTTCAGCAAGAATAATCGCTAATACTATTAATTGCACCTCTCTTCTTAATGACGCTTCAAATAATGCCCTGCCATGCGGAACATGCAAAAACTGCGAAAGTTTTAGCAATCACAGCCACCCTGATGTTATAGAAATTGATGCAGCTAGCAGAACAGGTGTTGATGATGTAAGAGAGATAATAGAAAGCAGTGAATACCGTCCATTAATTGGTAAATACAAGATATTTATTATTGATGAAGTTCACATGCTTTCAAAAAGTGCATTTAATGCTCTACTTAAACTAATAGAGGAGCCACCTGCTCATGTTGTATTTATTTTTGCGACAACAGAGGTACAAAAAATTCCTTTAACCGTGATATCTAGGTGTCAAAGGTATGATTTACGGAGACTGTCTTTTGAAGAAGTTTTAATATTACTAAAAGATATTGCTAAAAATGAGAATTTAAAATTTGAAGAAGAGGCTTTAAAAATAATCGCTTTAAAATCAGAAGGTTCAGCAAGAGATGCTACGGTAATACTCGATCAAGCGTCTAGTTATATCCATAATATAGATCAAAATGATATTATAGATTCCAAATCGATAAATAAAATGCTTGGACTTGTTCAAACTAGTACTATTTTAAGGCTGATAAAGTTAATTATTGCTGGCAATCCTGGAGAGGCAATAAAACTACTGGAAGAAATATATATGAATTCCAGTAGTTTAGAATATTTTGTTCAACAAGTTGCGGACTTTATTGCTGCTTTAATTAAAGAAAAAGCGATACCAAACTTTCACGACCCTCTACACAAAAATTATGGCACAGAAATTACTGATATTTTAGTTGGAATGAGTCTATCAAGACTTAGCATCATGTGGCAAATATTTAACAATGGTACTAATGAAATAAAATCATCGCATAATGAATTAATTACGGCTCAAATGCTTGTTATAAAAGCTATATATTCGTGCAACTTACCAAAAATTGAACATATCTTAGATGCTTCTAGCAAAATAATAGAATTAGACCACACCGGTCAATCGCCTGCTAAAGAGAATATTAACGATATTTTTAACTTCCTTAAATTTTGTCACAAAGAAAAAGAACTTGAATTATATTATTTTTTACTCAACGAAGTAGAAGTGAAAAATTTTACTTCGCCATTAATGGAAATAGCTGTTAATACTAAAATTACACAAGAAAAACAGCTCAAATCTCTTTTACATAAGTGGTCTGGGGTTGATTGGAATATAATTATTTCTAAACAAGAAAATATCAATAGTTTAAAAAATATCTTACTCGAAAAAGTAAAAAATAGTGAAGATTTCTCTATCATAAAAAATAATTTTCCTAATGCGGATATTTCCGATATAATTCTCAAATCATAATTTATATAACGTATAAAAAGGTCAAAAATATGGATATTAATCAGCTGATGAAACAAGCTCAAGTGATGCAAAAAAAGATGAAGGATATGCAAGAACAAATTGCAAAAAAAGAATTTCAAGGCAAGTCTGGAGGGGGTCTTGTCATAGTTACTATGACGGGTAATGGTGAAATGCAAAAAATTTCAATAGATCCCTCCCTACTCAAATCAGATGATAAAGAAATTTTAGAAGATTTAATAATCGCTGCATATAATGATGCAAAAGCAAAAGCTGATCAAGAATCAAAAAATAGCATGACTGGAGCCTTTGGCAATCTTGCTGGATTACCAGGAATGAATTTGCCATTTTAAATGGAAAATATTTCTCAATAAAGTTACCTCTTATTATTAACTAAAGTTAAAATGATTAAAGAAACATCAGGACCAGATCAGCTGATTTATTTATTTTCTAAGTTACCTGGTCTTGGAACAAGATCAGCGCGAAGGATAGTTTTACATTTATTACAAGATAAAGATTTAAGATTAAAAGGACTTATTGACGGTCTACAAGATGCTGCTAGTAAAATCAATTGTTGTATAGTTTGCAATAATATTGACTATAGTTCTAAGTGCAGAATTTGCCTTGACCACAAAAGGAGTGACAGTATCATTGCCGTAGTAGAAACAGTTGCTGAACTATGGGCTATTGAACGAAGCGGTCATTTTAATGGCAGATATCATGTTCTTGGTGGCGTACTCTCGAGCAGCGCTAACAGAAGCCCTGAAGACTTAAAACTACCAAATCTACTAAGTAGTGTCTGAACGAAAAGGGCGTTTTTTGTAAAAAAACTGAATTATTCTGACAATTATATTGGATATTTTTTGAA
>JAIFLQ010000051.1 GCA_020048975.1 Rickettsia sp.
AGTTGTAGTCCAAGCAAGTATTTTATACTCTGCAAATCCAGCAGGAGCATTTTTAGGTTTATCAGTTAGTGTAAAACTAACAGTCACTGCCTTGTCAGCCCGCTCACGATACGAATTATCTAACCTTGTTTCAAAGTTAGACAAAGGTGTCTCACAAGCCCAAGAATATGGCATTACCCGCATTGATTCGTAAATCAGACCTTTTTTATATAATTCTTTAAATGCCCAAATAACAGACTCCATATAATTCTTATCCATAGTTTTGTAAGAATTATTAAAATCTACCCATCTTGCTTGACGATTCACATATTTTTCCCAGTCATTTGAATATTTCATGACGGAGGATTTACAATGAGCATTGAATTTATCAATACCAAATTCTGTAATTGCTATTCTTCCTGAAAAACCAAGCTCCTTCTCTGCTCCCATTTCAGCCGGAAGACCGTGGCAATCCCAGCCAAACCTCCTCTCCACTTTTTTACCACGAGTAGTTTGATAGCGAGCAAAAACATCTTTAATAAAACCGGTTAGAAGATGTCCATAATGAGGTAATCCGTTAGCAAAAGGGGGGCCATCATAAAAAATAAATTCATTATTTTTACCATCAATTTGAGCTAAACGATTTTCAACTGATTTGTTAAAAATATTATTTTCTTGCCAATATTTCAGAACTTCTTCTTCTATTTCTGGAAACGAAGCATTTGATTTAACATCTGGGTAAAATTTATTATTGTTCATGTTTTTTACATTTAGTAATTTTTAGGAAATGAGTTATTATATGTTGGGAACTCACTGTTATATACCTTATTATTGGCAGGACGAGTTTTGTTATAAGTATTACGTCGTTCTTCTCTCTCAATTTGTATCATCTGTTTATTACTCAAATCATAGTATTTTTGTATATCGGCATCATACTTGGCTATTTTAGCAAGTTCTTTAACATCACTATCATTCAGCAAAATACCATTACCCTTTAAATTATTTTCATTTTCAAATTTCAAAGCGACCTCTTTTCTAGCTCTGGCCCCAATTTTATCCATCTCTTCATTCTTTAAACCATAATTACCCAGAATATTTGGAGTTATATAGTTATTCTTGTCTGTAGCTGTAAATTCGTCATTTAAGCCATGCACTTTCCCAGATAAGTTAGAACCACCCCTTTTTGTACAACTACAAAGAAACAAAATTAAAAAAATAGATATAGAAAATAAACCATTTTTTCTTATCATAACATTAACCTTAATATCGGTATATCCTCTATAGATGGAAGTTTTATTTTAGTTCTAATCTTTGCTACATTTATAATGCTTTCCATGGAAGTTGCAATAAATTCTTTGGTTTTGATAAATTCCTTAGAGTCATCAGAAAGATAAAACAAGCGAGTAGATACATACACACCAAGCAAAAGCCCTCTTTTGCTATAATAATTAAAATCATCAGACTTATCACCACCATAACGCCAGATCAGATCACAAGTTTTAGCGTAGCATTTTGCTCCTAGCAACAAATTACATGGAGATAAAAACAAAGCATTTTGTTTAAGAATAACTGGTTTTGAAACAATATTCATTATTCTAACTTTTAAGGCTTCTGCAATTTTTTCTCTTATTTTTAATTTTGATTCTTCTTTCGAAAGCAATTCGAGCATTTTTCTATCTTGCCACTCTTCAAATTCCTCTATTATTTGAGCATCTCCTTCAGAAAACAAAATATAGTGATAGTTTTCCGAAAAAGCACATTTTTCTTCAACTTTCTTATAAAGATCTTTGCCCCAATCATCCCCTGATAACAAAAAAGCTAACTGATTAAAGAATTCCTCTCTTAGCAATTTATGCTTTTTACTTATATCTGTCATATCCATTTAGCTTTTTAGTTGACAAGTAAGATAACTATATAGATAATAGTAATTAATTTCAATCATAGTGTCCTTTAAGGGGGTAAATTTTAGTGGCTGTACAGGTTAGTGTTCACGGTGGAAATGGCGAAAAAGCTATCCGCGATCTTAAGAGAAAGATGCAAAGAGAACTAGTTTTCCGTTTAATGAAGATGTCTCGTTTTTACGAACCACCTTCAGTAAAAAGGGTTCGCAAAGACCAAGAAACGGAAAGACGTATCAGAAAAAATAACAGAAGAAGAAGATTAGAATCTTAGGTTTTCTTTACTTACAAAGCAAAAAGGGAAATAAGTTTTGTTCAAAAACATATTTCCCTTTTTACATCAAATTAGCGTAAACTTTCAAGCCACTCAGGTCTGAATCCAGTAACAGTGAGCGTTCACTCAGTCATGGCGAACAAGGCGTGGCCATAAAGCCATGGACACTATTCGTGATTACAAAATTCGTCATGGCGAGGAGCGTAAGCCACACGGCCATCTATTGCTACTGGATTGCCACGCTCACCATGTTCGCTCGCAATGCCCCCCTTCGCCATGACGACAAGGGCCAGCAATTAGCCATTTTTAAACCAGTGAACGCTCACCAGCAACAAACCTAGATCCCAGTTTTCACAGGGATAACAGGAGGAGCACGAGGGGATGACATCTATGCCCTTTTTGTCATTACCGCGCAAGGCGGCGCGCAAGCCGGTAATCCATAAGTCAATTATCTGTATGTCCCTTGAATTCAAATGATTAGGTTTTTTAATTGTTTCAAATGAATAATTGGCTCTACAGAATCATTCAAATTCTCTTTAGCTGCACAAAACATTCTTTCGAATCCAAGTTTTGAAGCTTCTTTGATCCTTGCTTCAGTTTGCGCAACTTTTCTAACCTCACCTGAAAGCCCCACCTCACCAAAGAAGATACTTTTTGCTGGAAGAGCGACGTTACTCGCAGCTGAAATAAGAGCAGCAGCAACGGCCAAATCAGCTGCTGGATCTGTTATTTTCAAGCCACCAGCAACACTTAAATATACTTCATGAGAAGATAGATTCAAGCCGAATCTGACCCCTAGCACCGCTATTATCATAGATAATCTGTTTACATCCCACCCGACAACAGACCTCCTTGGCGTTGGCATAGTAGTGGGGCATGTTAGAGCCTGAATTTCGATAAGTAATGGCCGAGAGCCTTGGGTCCCAGCAAACACAGCAGTACCACTGACATTATTCTCACGTTCCATCAAAAATAATTCTGATGGATTAGTAATTTCGACTAAACCCAAAGAAGTCATTTCAAAAACACCAATCTCGTTCACTCCGCCAAACCGATTTTTTATTGAACGTAATATCCTGAAATGATTATTATGATCACCTTCAAAATATAAGACAGTATCTACCATATGCTCAAGAACTTTTGGACCAGCAAGCTGACCATCTTTGTTTACATGGCAAGCAAGAAGCAAAGTAATGTTATTTTGCTTGGCATAGTTGATCAATAAATGCGCTGAAGCCCTTATCTGAGATACCGTTCCTGGAGCTGATGATAGTTCATTAGTCGCAACAGTTTGGATAGAATCAATAACTACTAGATCTAATTCATTTTTGTGTTTGTCGATAGTAGAAATTATATCTTCAACATTAGTTGCAGCGAGCAACCCTGTTTTGTTATCGTTTATCTCAAGCCTTTTAGCCATTAGTTTTATCTGATTAGTTGATTCTTCACCTGTTATATAAAGGCAACCAATATCACTTTGTACAAGACGTGAACATAATTGTAGCAACAGAGTTGATTTTCCAATCCCAGGGTCGCCACCAATTAAAATAGCAGATCCACTGACTAGCCCGCCACCAAGAACTCTGTTTAACTCTTCTATAGGAGTTTTGGTTCTCATGGTTTCCATTACTACAGTACTCAGAAGATCTAATTCCTGAACTGCTCCAGTTTTTGGTGCAAGAATTTTACTACTAGATGCAAGCTCTTCCGTTATCGAACCCCACTGACTGCAATCAGGACACTGACCAAGCCACTTATTCGACATACTGCCGCAATTATTACAGGAGAAAAGTTTTTTAATTTTGCTCATATCTTAATATTAATAACTTATTGTTACCGTAAATTTTTTCTTTGAGCAAATGCAGATTTGGAAAATTCTCTAAAACTATCTTAGCTATTTTCTCCATCTCCATAACAATAATTGCATTATTTTCTAACCAATTATTCTTAATTAGACAGGTCAAAGTTTTTACACATAAGTTATTATAGTAAGGTGGGTCCATGAAAACAATATTATATTGCCTTATAGATTTAGCAAGAGCAGAAGCATCAGTTAATTGACAATCAATATTATCTTTTTCCCCTATTTTATTAGCAAATTTTTCAATTAATTTTAAATGATTAGGGTTATTATCAACTAAAGTAGCATTTTTAGCACCACGTGATAATGACTCAAAAGACAATATCCCAGTACCAGCAAAAAGATCCAATATTTTCGCATCCACTATTGGCTGCAAGTCAAAGAATTCCCCTGAAGCCATTATACTAAATAACGCTTCTCGGAATTTAGTAGTCGTTGGTCTATAATCTGCCGTTTTAATAGTTGGTATTATCCTATTCTTGTGTTTACCCGCAATTATTTTCATCGTTTTGCTATTACATTGAATTAGATCTTTCCCTTGTTGCAGCTTTTTTTACTGGTGGAGTAGAATCTGGTTTGATTACTCCTTCGCTTATTGTTGCACTACGTGATCTAGTTTCAGAACGCTCTGCTATTTTAGGTTCAACCGATTTAACAACTTCACTACTACGCGGCCTAGTAGAGGCTGATCTAGAAGCTTCTTGCGCCTTAAATCCTTTCTCAAAATCTTCTATTATTCCATCTACATTTTTTTCAGACACTTTAACCTTGCTATTAAAATGAGACGATTTCTGGTTAATCACCCCGCTAATAACTTGATCTTGAGGATCGCTACTTAATCCAAATTCAGGATTTGTTTTTACTGAATGACATCCCACGCTTCCACCTTGAATACCAGCCATTTCTTGAGTATGACCACCAGATACTTGGCTAAGCATGTTTTGTTGCCCCAGTTCTGAACGAGGGTCAACTCCAAGGTAATTAGAAACCGCCTCGTGAGTATTCTTAGTCTGCAAATAGCCTGTTCTATCTTTACCACTTTTACAAAAATCAACACGGTTAGACACTTTGCTTGTTGTCTCTTTATCCAATATTGCATGCAATGGGCCTGTTTCTAATTTAACTGCGCTTTCTACTATATTCATTGCAGCACCAACTTTCAAATTAACATTACCTCTTGTAAAATTAGTACTACTATCCACTAAATTTCTAGCATTCATTGCTTCTTTCAGAACATTACCTAATTGAGGATAATCCAGTTTTGCAATTTCTTCTTTTGCTCTTGTTTCGGTTGATTTATATCTACCAAAAGATATTTTCTCAGCAAAATTCTCAAGAATTGAACTACCATTTTTTAAAAATTTACCTACATTTTGAGTATCTTGTTTTTGAGCTAGATCATTTCCGATATCTTTTAATGTATCTCTAAATTCCGAATGATCTCTACCACCGCCAAATACCTGCCATCTATTAACAGGAGAAGCAGAAGTTTTAACATTTTCTACATTTTTTGCAGTTTTTGTTAATTGATCCTGAATAAAATCTTCTCCACGGAAATTCAACGGAGTCTTACTAGTAAGAATATTAAGATTCACTGCTTCGCCAGGCGGAACAAAAGTCTGTAACTGCTTCACTTGTTCGTCAACAATTCCTTGTTTCTCGGTTTTATCAGTAATTTTTATTTTCGTTGCTGGAGTACCACAATGGAGAGTTTGAGATATAACGGTTGATTCTGTTTGCTCCGGCCCTTTAACAGCTGTTACTTTTTGATAAGCATTTTTAATTCCAGGTACATCACTCAGTAGCTGAGTCGGTATTACTTTATTACCAGTAGCAACATCTGCCGCAACTTCTCTAAGTAAATCTTGCTTATATGGAGGCATGTTATTGTACCACTCCATACCAGATAATTTTGTCTTGGGATCATATTTTGAAGTTTTTGCTATTGCTTCCCACTGATTCTTTTGCGCTGGAGTTAAACCATTGAGCATAATTTCTGCTTCAGTTACTGTATGCAATTTACCATTAGAATCTTTTGCAGTTGTTAAGGTAACTATATGGTTATGTTCATCTTTAAAATTTGCTACTTCTTTTGCAAAGATCAATTTCTTTGATACGTCTTCAATACCAGCCTGTTCAAGAACGTCAACTATCCTAGTATTATATTGTTTAATATTATTTGGTAAATTATCTATATTCTCAATAGACTTACTAGCTACGTGCATTAATTTTTTCTTAGCTAATTCTTTGGCATCACGATCAATATCTGCTTTATCAATTAAATCAATACCAGCCCTGACCTCGTTTAAAACCTGCATTGCATATTTTTCTCCAGCATCCACTTGCAAGGCTTGTTTGTCGGTAGTAACGCCTCTGGCGTCCC
>JAIFLQ010000048.1 GCA_020048975.1 Rickettsia sp.
TTAGCCTGATCTACAATAACAGCAGCAGCAACTACAGGACCAGCGAGTGGCCCTCTTCCCGCTTCATCCACTCCAGCTATTATACCTTGATAATTTGATTCGATAACTAGATCCATTTCTCTTAATCTCTCATTAAATTTACGCAAGCAAGCATACTAATCACAGCCACCTCGCTTCGCAATACTCTGCTGCCAAGACTTACAGAGGTGATTTTAGGGTTCGATAGGAGCATTTCTTTTTCGTTTGAGGAAAAACCACCTTCAGGACCAACAAGAACAGCTATATTTTCTTTAAATTCTTGAATAGAATTTATTTTTATATTTTGGTTCTCCTCTTCATTTGCAACAATAATTTGCTCTACATTACTTTTATTGCAAAACTCTTCAAGCTCCATTGGTAAATGCAATAGCGGTGGCACAAAACTCTCACTCTGCTCTACTGCTTCGATAATACATTTTTCAATTCTTTCGTGGTTTATATTTCTAAATTGAGTTCTCTCTGAAATTATTGGAACAATTTCAGACACTCCTAAAGCAGCAGCAGCTTTTATTGCTTCAATAAATCTATCGGGTTTAATAATGCATATTGCCAATATCAATGATTTCGAACGCTCGGAGTTTCGCAACTTATCACCTATAACTATTTGTAAATCACGTTTATTAACCTCGGTAATTTGGGCGTTAAATTCACCATCATATTGATTAAAAATTCTGAATTTCTCTGAAATTTTCATTCTCAAAACTGACTTACAATAATGAAAAATATCTCCGTTCAATGTTAAGGTTTGATTTTTAGCGAGTTCGCAAGTAGTATAAATTCTGCTTAAACTAGAAAATTTCATATTAGAAATATAAAATGTTAAAAGATGTACCTAAGAAACAATTACCAGATAATACAACATCTAACGAAACTACATCAAGTAAAAAAATAAAAGATGAGTTTGGCGGACCTAAAGGTTTAGAACCTACCAGATATGGTGATTGGGAAGTTAATGGTAGAGTTTCGGATTTTTAAAATAATATGCAATCTTTAAACTCACCTCAAAAAGAAGCAGTAGAAACTACTGAAGGACCATTACTTGTGCTAGCAGGAGCTGGAACTGGTAAAACTAAAGTTTTAACCAGTAGAATAGCCTATATAATTGGGAAAAATCTAGCTTATCCAAGTCAAATATTAGCTGTTACTTTTACAAACAAGGCAGCTAGAGAAATGCAAACTAGAATTAACAACATTATTGCTTCTGATGGTTTAAATATTGGCACATTCCATTCAATATCCACAAGAATATTAAGATCACATATACATTTGCTGGATAATGGTATGACTCTTCGTTTCAACATTATCAACCAAGATGATCAAATAAAACTGGTTAAGAATATTGCTCTAGAAAACAATATTGATATAAAAAAATACACTCCTAAATTATTGCATGTCATTATTTCTAAGTGGAAAGACAAAGGTATTACACCTGAAAAACTAAGTAGCTCTGATACTACTACTTATGAATCTCAAATTGCCCATGCTATTTATAAAAAATATCAAAAAGACCTGCAAGAATCAAATGTTGCTGACTTTGGGGATCTACTATTATACTGCAATCAGTTACTCATAAACAATCCTGAAATACTCGAACATTACCAAAATAAATTCAAGTATATTCTTATCGACGAGTACCAAGATACTAACGTCGTACAATATGTTTGGGCTAGAATGCTTGCAAGTGTTCATAAAAACATTTGCTGCGTTGGTGATGATGATCAATCTATATATAGCTGGCGTGGTGCAGAAGTAAAAAATATTCTACGTTTTGAAAAAGATTTTCCAAATGCGAAAATTATCAAATTAGAACAGAATTACCGCTCCAGCTCTTACATTTTAAAAGCAGCTTCTAGTGTTATTAAAAATAATAAAAACAGGCATGAGAAGAATCTTTGGACTGAAAGGCAATCAGAAGAGAAAATAAAAATTATTACCTGTTGGAACGAAAAGGAAGAAGCCAGATTTGTTGCAAACCAAGTTGGAAAATATATCAATTCTAAACAATATAACCCTAATCAAATAGCAATTCTTGTTAGAGCTGGATTCCAAACCAGAGCTTTTGAAGAAGTTTTTATCAGCAATGCTATGCCTTATCAGATAATCGGAGGCTTAAGATTTTATGAAAGAATGGAAATAAGAGATCTTCTTGCATATATCAGGCTTGCAATTAATAAAAACGATAATTTAGCCTTTGAAAGAATTATCAATGTTCCAAAACGATCCATTGGCAATGCAACACTAAAAAAAATCAAAGACAAAGCTGATGAGAATTCTATTTCAGCCTTTGCAGCTTTAGAAAAAATGATTGAACATGAGGATATTAAAGGTAAAACTAAAGAAAATTTACAACATTTTACAAATCTCATTAATCAAGCGTCAATAAGATACGAGCATGACTCAGCGTTTGATGTAACAAAATTTATTCTTGATAACTCGGGTTATTTGTCAGCTTTAAAAGAAGAAAAAACCGAAGAATCACGGGGCAGAATTGAAAATATAAATGAAATGCTAAAAGCGATAGATGAAGCTGGTAATATCAATGAATTTATTGAACATGCAAGTTTAGTCATGGACAACGAAGTGCTTGAATCTGATTTTGGTGGCACGGTAAAAATCATGACTCTACACGCGGCAAAAGGTCTTGAATTTGACCTAGTTTTCTTACCAGGTTGGGAGGAAGGAATATTCCCTCATCAAAAAGCCCTAGCAGAGCAAGGAGATAAAGGCTTGGAAGAAGAAAGGCGTATTGCTTATGTTGGTATTACCAGAGCTAAAAAAGAACTGTTCATAACTTACGCAGAAAGCAGAAGGGTTTTCGCTGAAATATTAAATTCCCTACCATCACGATTTTTAGGAGAAATTCCAGCAGAAATATGCATAAAAATTTCAAGTTCCAATCAATTGAATTATTTAGGATCAAAACATAGTTTTTATTTCCAAAATAATACCTCCGCTAATAGCAAAACTCAAATATCACCTCCACTCCCTAAACTACCAATTAACGAAAAACGCCCTGGTGCCAAAGTCAATCACGAAAAATTTGGTGATGGTATAATCATAAGAAAAGATGGTGACAGTTTAGATATAGTCTTCGAAAAAACAGGCTTAAAAACCATTAAAGAAACCTATGTACAGTTGGTTTAAAAATAACCTTGCTCGCTTTTTTACCTTATATTCTCAAACATAAAGCATGTTTTTATTAAGGACTGTAATTTTTTATAGTTAAACGATATTGACACTTATGTTAATCTGATTATATTAGTAAAATTTCTCAATTAAATAACTAACAAAAATTTTATGATAAGAATAAATCCAAATAACCATTTGACAATGGCTAATGAAATCGCAATTAACACTAATACCATAACACTTAGTCCTGGAGTAACTTTGACTTATAATAACAGAACTTTTACAAACAATGGTTTAAACGTTTTGACTATTAATTTAATTAACATTGAAACTAGTTGCAAACCAAATGATTTTGAATTCATGCTTACTGACCATGATGATGACAATGATGAATCTGCACCGCTAATAGGGATAGATAATTCACATGCTATTGAAGCTTACTAATTATAACTTATAGCCAATAAAGATTTAAAATTTAAAACATTCCAAGAGCTTCAAGCACAGCTATAATTAAGTCTAAATTTATAAAGCATGAACACTTACCCCGTCATGGCGAGGAGAGAAGCGACGTGGCAATTTGAGTCTTGCAAGCTAGTTCAAGATGATAGCAATAAAATCGTCATTAAAAGATGGAGTATTAACAATCAATATACCACGCCTTCAACAACAAATAGAGCCGAAAACTATAAACATTGAATAACTAAGGTTTTGAATACCCATCTAATTCAGCATTAAGAATAGAAGTATTCACTATATCTAGATCAAAAAATACTTTTTGCTTATGAAGTGTATGTTGATCAATTAATATATGAATTTTGTTAATATCAATTCCCCTAGCTTTTGAAATGGCTAGAGACTGATAAATAGCCTCTTTTTTTGTAATAAACGGATCAATTTTACTTGAAGATGTTGTTATCATTGTCACATCTTCATGGTTTTCTTTTTCATCATAATTGTGAATTAGCATGTCTTTAAAATTATTATTATATAGAGCTACATCACATTCATGATCAAATTCTATAGTTGGTCTAGGTTTAAAGTATTTCGAATCTTTCAAATGTTGAGCAATAAGATAAGAGCCTCTAATATTATTATTTTCATCTAAAATCAGGCTCCCTTTTATTGTATCTGGCCAAAAAGTTTGACCAACAAAATAAATAGTTAAAGTGTAAATAGTTATAGATATAAAACAAAAAACATATAACACTGAACTTAACATCAAGTTTTTCATTAAATTAATCCTAATCTATAAATAATAAATTCAATCGACTTGATCAATAAGAATGGGAAAACAAGACCTCCAAAACCACACGATATGATAATACGCCATAAATAAGCTTTATCCTTTTTTATTTCTAAGTCATAAAAAATTAACGGAGTAAGAAATGGGATGATAAGTGCATTAAATATAACAGAAGAAAGTAAAGCACTCTCTGGCGAATGAAATTGCATAATATTTAATCTTGATAAAGCTGGAAATTCCAAGCTAAATAATACTGGAACAATAACAAAATATTTTGCCAAATCGGAAACAATAGAATAGACCGTTACCGCCCCTCTTCTCACGGTAATTTTTTTACATTCATTTTTTAACACAAGAAGCGATGATAAATCATAATTTTTAGCTATAATATTAGCTGATAAAATAGAATGTGTTCGGCTTTTATCTTCAAAAGTATAACCTATATCTGCTTGAGCCAGTGCTAATGCATCATTAACGCCATCTCCACACATAGCAACAACAAAACCCTGCTCTTGAAGAGATCTGATTAATTCAAGTTTTTTTTCTGGTGTACTATCAGCGTAAAATCTTGTAATACCAAGTTTCTTAGCAACATAAGATGCTGTAATATTATTATCTCCTGTAAGCATTATTGTAGTCATTCCAGCATCTTGAATATCTCTGATTTGTTTTGCAACTCCATTTCTAAAAGTATCTTGCAAATTTATAACACCAAGAATCTTTTTATTAACAACAAAAATTAAAGGAGTTCCATGATTTTTCGCAACTTCATCTACTATATTTTGAATTTCTTTTGGAAGAGATTGGATAGTTTTTCCAAGATATTTTGCTATAGCTCTTATGCTACCTTTTCTAATTTCTAAATTATTATAATTACACCCACTAATAGGATTTGACGCAGAAAATGGTAAGTACTCATATAAATCAGTTTTTATCTCCCTGTTTAAAGACCTAGCATTTTTTATAACAAACGCCGTTATACTTTTTCCTTCATGAGTAGTATCATTTACTGATGATAAATATAAATACCGAAAATAATCTTCTTTTACACCTTCTGCAGTAGCTTTAAACTCAATCATTTTTCTTTGGCCAAATGTTAAAGTTCCTGTTTTATCAAGTAATACAACATCAATGTCAACCGCATTATCAAAAGCTATTTGATCTTGTACAATGATATTACAACTGGCAAGTTGCACTTTACCTTTATAGATTATAATTCTCTGCAAGCTAGACATTGTAGTTGGTAATAAAATCACTATTAGACCAATAAAATAAATAATTGGCATTTCCAATCCTACATAAGTAGCAAGCGCCCATATAACAAAAATTACGCTAATAAATAATATAGATAAGCCTAGCATAAGCCTTTGAAGAGCTATATCTGAAGGCATGGCCTGTCTATTAATATTTCGAAGCAATCTAGTTATTCTGGTAAAAAAGGATTTATGATTAGCAAAACTAACTTTCATTATAATGTAGTCAACACCTTCTATTACACTTCCTCTAACTAATATATTATCTTTAGTTGGAGTTTTTAATTTTAACTCTAAGGTTCCAGTATTATTTGTTTCATTCACATAAGTGCTACCCTTTACAACTTCTCCATCAAAAGGCACTTCATCGCCAGTTTTAAGCAAAATTAAGTTACCAGATTTGATTAAATCTTTTGCAACTTTTTTATAGTCATTAATATTTATAAGTGAACTTAGTTTTTTTACTAATATACCCTTACTGTATTTTTCTAAGACAAGTTCTGAATTTTGACTAATAGTTATAGATTCTACTAAGAAAGCAAAAAATATGGTCATCCACAACCAAAAAACCATTTGACCATAAAAAACTATGTTATCCGTTTTATAAAAAATTTGTTGAAAGAAAGTAATTAAAGCTACACAAGAGAGAATAAAAACAACTAAAAATACGGTGCTTTTCTCTTGGGAAATGAATATTATACGGTTAAAAGCATTAATTATAGATTGTTTTAACTTCTTACTCTGCATTTAATATCCTACATTATATTTTAAAATGCTTATGTAATAATTTAATAGCTTTTTCAGTATCTTGATCTTCTAGCGTTGCTGTAAAACTAGTTTCAGTTAGATCGATTTCTTTAATTTTTATCTGTTGCTTGCTTAATAAATCAATAATATCAAAACAGATGCCGTTATCATTCTTTATACCATATCCAACGGCTGTTACCGTAGAAATGTTTGATTTAATATCATAAATTAATATTTTAGAGAGGCTTTTCAATCCATCCAAAATTACTTCAAATTTATTTTTATCAGCTAAAGCAGCAACCAAAACCATTTTATCAGAATTACAAATCTTTACTTTATCTACTATTAAACATTCTTCGGTAAATTTATTGATTACTTCAACAAAACTACTCGGCATAAAAGTAATTTCAATTTGAATAATATTTTTATTTGATGTTATTGCCGTAATTAATCTATTTTCCATTGAGAATCTCTTGTCAAAATTTTTTGAACTTATTAACGTACCAGGATTATCTTCAAAAGAAGATAACACCCTCATGTCAAATTTATACCTAGCGGCTGCAAGAGCTGCCCTTGGATGCAGTACCTTAGCACCGTAACTACTTAGGGTAAGCATTTGATCTGTAGAAATATAATCAATCTTAGAAGCATCATGAATAATTCTTGGATCCGCAGTAAACACTCCTAGAACATCAGTATAAATATCTACCCTTGCTGCGCCAATTGCAGCACCAACAAGAGCAGCTGTTGTGTCAGACCCTCCTTTGCCAAGAGTTGTAATTTGTTGATTATTTGTAACTCCTTGAAAACCAGTAATAACTGGTATAATGCCATTTTCTAATAAATTATGGATAAATTCTGAATTGATTGATTCTACCTTAGCATTCGCAAAAACATCATCTGTTAAAATAGGTATTTGCCACCCTTGTATTGATCTTGCCTTTAATCCAAGTTTTTGTAATTCAAGAGCGACCAAACCAGAAGTCAGTATCTCTCCACTACCAACAACAGCATCATATTCCTGCATATGGTTATATGAATTTAACTTCGATACTTCATTACATCTACTAATTAAAGAATTAGTAACACCCGCCATAGCAGAAACAATTACCACAAGCTTGTGACCAGCCTCATACTCTTTTAAGATAATTTTTGCTACTTTCTGAATTCTTGGCACATCTGCAACCGAGGTGCCGCCAAATTTCATGACAATTAAAGCCATAGATTATTACTTACAAACAGATGTTATTTTAATCGTTGAACATTCTATCAGTTTAGAGTAACCTTTTGAAGAATAATTTATGAATTAACTTGCTTATCTGAGAACTCGAGAATTCAATGACTAAAAACTCATCAATTGATCAAAATGAATTAAACAAATTCAGTAAGACATCAAAACAGTGGTGGGATGAATCTGGTGAATTTAAAATTTTACATAAAATAAATCCCATAAGATTAAAATACATTAGCGACAAACTCATAGAACATTTTAATGTCCATGAAGTCTCTACAGAAAATGCAAAACCACTAACAGATCTTGATATTATGGATATCGGTTGTGGTGGTGGCCTAATTAGTATCCCTATTTGTCAACTTGGAGCAAAGGTTACCGCTATTGATGCAAATAACTACAATATACAAGCATCTTCTGAACAGGCAAAAAAGAGTAATCTTGAAATAAATTTTATTAATATCACTGTTGAGGAATATATAAAAACCTACCCTAACAATTTATATGATGTGGTATTATGTTTAGAGGTAGTAGAACATGTAGCAAATCAGCAGGAATTTATTCAAAACTTGCTAAAATTAATAAAACCAACCGGAATCCTTATCCTGTCAACTATTAACCGTACTGTAAAATCTTATACTCAAGCAATAATTGCTGCGGAATATATCTTAAAATGGGTGCCTACTAATACTCATGATTATTCAAAATTTCTAAAACCATCAGAGCTAAACAAAATTATTAAGCAAACTGATTTTTATCTGAAAGACCTTACTGGACTTAAATTCAATCCCTTAACAAGCAATTGGTATTTATCAGATGATATAGATGTGAACTACTTTGCATGCATAGCTAAGTAATTCATAAGGAGCAAAGCCGACGTGGCCATATATTATTAGAAGATGAAAAACCAGTCATTGCAAGCGAAGCGTGGCAATCTAGCTTTAAAGTCACGAAAGTGTGGATCACTTCGCATTCGCTCGTGATGACGCACTTCAGTCATGGCAAGGAGCGATAGCGACGTGGCCATCTATTATTTCTGGATGGCCTACGCTTCGACTAACATGCCATACCTCAGTAGTAAACTAAGTTGAATTAGCATCTAATTTTTAGACGTCATCCCCCCATACTCTCAGTGTCATCCCCACGTACTCTCAGTGTCATCCCCGTGAAAACGGGGATCTATGCTTATTACTAGATTCCCGCCTGCGCGGGAATGACAAATATATGTTAGAATGTCATACTAATGCTACTTAGTTTATACATAAGATGATCGGCTGAACTTGACCGATTTATGTTTTAGACACATACTACCACACTTCGCTAACGGCTTTAAAACGTTACTAATTTCCTTATTAAACTCTTCAATAGTTACTTCCCTTCCAAGAGCCTCTTTTGTAAAATCTAAAATCTCCCTTAGGCTTCTAGTTTGCGATATTAACGCCGTAAAAATATGTTTTGTAAGCGGAGAAGTCATAAACATAACATTCATAGAACGTTCAAAACAGTTAACGTCAAAAGTAATAGGCAAACCAACTTGATCTGGGTTTTCATCTAAAAATTTTATTATATCCTTAGCGTATTTTGCATTTTTATAAAATAGTGGTACATTATCTAAATCTTCAAAAGAAGCAATAGTAGAATCACTCCTGTTTGTAACCCAAAAACTATGTTTTATTATGTTACCAGCCATAATCTCACAAATGCTTTGTTGCTTTATTTCATCCATTTTAAGGATTTTATCCATTAGTTCTCCTTGGTTCAAAAAACTCCTGATATTTAAAGTCCCCCTCGAAATTGGATCAGAAAACTCAACGAAATGAAGACCTGCATTACTAATAAATTCATACATCTCTGGAATTGAATATGCCCTATCTTGCTTATGAAGAAACAAATCGTACATTCCAATATCGCCATCTGAATTGTGGTCTTGTAAAAGCTCCTCTCCTCTTTTGTACCAATTAGTACTAGGTAATGCGTTTACTATCTCCCAACCATTATTTACTTCTTTCTGTCGGCTCTTTTCTCCTTCATTAATCATTTGCATAATCGTTTGCACTTGATATAAACCTGTTCTACCATATTTAGCATAAACCATTATACTCATACCACCATCTGGCTTTAGCACAGATTTTAATGCCTTAAAACCTTCATCTGGAGATTCAAGATGATGTAACACACCAACACAATTAATGTAATCAAATTTGCCAATATTGAGCTTTGGAATATTTAAAATACTATCATTTAACCATTTTATATTCTTTAACCCCTTGATTTTTGCTCTTTCTTTAGCAATTGCCATACTTGCTTTACTAAAGTCAAGATATACTATTTGTGCATTAGTATCCCGCAATTGCTCAGCATGAAAAATAACAGCATCGCCAGTTCCAGCCCCTGCAACCAGAACTCTAAAATTATTTTTGAAATCTTGACGACCATTAAATAAATAATGATTTATTTCTTCTAAAAAATCCGCTTGTAAACAAAGTAATCTTACCTTTTCATCTTCTGGATTCCGCATTGGGTAAGGATAGTCTAGATATTGGTCTTGAACTTGTTGTAAATCTTTTATAAATTTTTTATCTTCATTTTTGTTTTTCTTGCTCATAACGCTTTTTCCATGTTTATTAAAGCTTACCAACCATATGCTCAGGAACAACAAATTTATCAAAATCTTGTTCTGAAATAAGCTTAAGTTCAAGGGCTGCTGCTTTTAAGGAGGTTCCATCTTTATAGGCTTTTTTTGCGATAGCTGCAGCTTTATCATAGCCAATATGAGGATTTAAAGCAGTAACAAGCATAAGAGACTGGTCCATAAGACTCTTGATTCGTTCGAGGTTTGGTTCCATACCATCTACACAATGATCCACAAAACTAACAATAGCATCAGATAGCAAATTTATAGAATGTAGTACGTTTTGAATTATAAGTGGTTTAAAAACATTTAACTCTAAATGCCCATTAGATCCACCAATAGTCACTGCTAAATGATTACCCATTACCTGCGCTGCTACCATAGTCATAGCCTCACATTGTGTTGGATTTACCTTGCCTGGCATAATCGATGATCCAGGTTCATTTGCAGGTAAATTAAGTTCACCTAGACCACTTCGAGGCCCAGAACCGAGTAATCTGACATCGTTTGCTATTTTCATCATACTTACGGCAAGCGTATTTAATGAACCAGAAAATTCTACCAGCGCATCATTACATGCTAAAGATTCAAATTTATTAGGAGCTGTTTTGAATTTATAAGATGTATATTTGGCAACTTCATCAGCAAATTCTTTAGCAAACCCTTCTGGGCAATTAATACCAGTACCAACTGCTGTACCACCTTGAGCCAAATAATGCACCCTGACTAATGATTGTTCTATTCTTTCTAAAGAATATTGAATTTGAGCAGCATAACCAGAAAATTCCTGGCCAAGAGTGATTGGAGTTGCATCTTGCAAATGAGTTCTTCCTATTTTAACAATTTTGTGCCAATTTTTTACTTTATCATTAAGACTTGCATATAACTTATTCAAAGCTGGAATTAACTTCTCATAAGTTGTAATAACCGTTGCAATATGCATAGCGGTAGGGAAAGAATCATTTGATGACTGCCCCATATTAACGTGATCATTTGGATGAACTGGTGATTTTCCACCTTTTTGACCAGTTAATTTCTCGTTTGCAATTGAAGCTAGAACTTCATTCATATTCATATTGGTTTGAGTACCAGAACCAGTTTGCCAAACTACGAGGGGAAAATTATTACCAAATTCACCATTAATTACCCTATCTGCAGCTCTTACTATTTCATCTGATATTTTAAGATCTAATACACCAATTTTTGTATTTACAACGGCTGCACATCTTTTTAAAATTGCCAAAGCCTTTATAATTTCTTTCGGCATTTTTTGATCAGCAATTTTGAAATTGTTAAGAGATCTCTGTGTTTGCGCTCCCCAGTACACTTCTACATCAACTTCTATTTCGCCTATCGAATCAGATTCTTTTCTATGTCCACCCATCTAATTTGACTCCATTAATATCAAAGTTTTTGAACATTATACTCTAGATTTTTGTCTTTTGTAGTAGCAATAATTTTATATCCAGCACTATCGCATAACTTGTTTACGTAACACTCCCGACAGTTTTGTATGTCTACTTGCGGATTTTCTCCATTGGTTAATATCTTTAAACTATCATCACTTATGACCAAATTTTTAGTAGCTTCAGAGGTTATTTTAACAAAAATATTATCTTTATCCTTACCACAAAACACAGCTATTTTACCATTAAAATGCATCTTCTCACTAGCTATCATCACTAGACAAAGAGTAACTTTTGCTAATGCAGTATCTAGATATAGAATTCCACCTTCAAAATCTAAATTTAGTTGTATCTTTTTACTTATTGATAAGAAATCTTTAAGTAATTTTATTAAATAAACAACACTAGTTTCTTCACCTAAATCTGATGAACTATAAGACAAGCGAAATATATTAAGTTTTTTTACTAAATTACCTGATTCTTCGATCGCCAAAGACTTAGCCTGTCTGCTAATATCCTTAGTACTTGTGCCAATTAAACTTAAACTATTATCAACAACACCAATAGCTCCCGCAAGATCGTGCAAAATACGAGCATTCAGTATTTGTAGTAATTGTAAATCTTTTTTCATAGTTCACCTTAATTATATATGAATCGCCTTATCATATGCCTGTAAGACTGATTCGTGCAACATTTCAGAAAGAGTTGGATGTGCTAAGATTGCTTCCATTAAGTCTAACTCTGTGCCTTCCATAGACTTAGCCACTACGTAACTATGAATTAACTCTGTTACATCAGAGCCAATCATATGCGCCCCTAACAACTCACCAGTTTTAGCATCAAAAATTGTTTTTATAAGACCATCACTATCACCTAAAATAAGAGCCTTTCCATTTGCGTAAAACGGAAAACGCCCTATTTTAAGTTGGTAGCCTGAAGCAATTGCAGCTTCTTCCGTTAAACCAATACTTGCTATCTGTGGTGAGGAATAAGTACAACCAGGAATATTTAGTTTATTTATTTTATGGGGATTTTTACCTGCTATGTGTTCTACGGCTATAACTCCCTCGTGACTTGCTTTATGAGCAAGCCATGGAGCAGATGCTACATCTCCTATAGCATAAATATTTGCTTCAGCTGTTTGAGTAAAACCGTTAGTAACTATATGAGCATTATCAAGTTTAACCTTAGTATTTTCTAACCCTATATTTTCGGTATTTGCCACCACACCAACTGCCATCAACAACACTTCAGTATTTAATGATGATTCTTTTTCAGCAGACATAAACTCAAGCTTGAGTTCACTTGCATCCCCTATCTGCTTTTTTAGTTTAACACCAGTATAAAATACTATTCCTTTGCTTTCAAAAGCCTTTTTTGCAAGGTTTGATATTTCAATATCCTCAACTGGTAAAATTCTTGAGGCCGCTTCTAGAACAGTGACTTTAACGCCAAGAGTATTATAAAAAGAAGCAAATTCAATACCAATAGCGCCTGAACCAACGATAATCATTGACTTAGGTACTGATTTTGGCACTAAAGCCTCTCTATAAGTCCAAATATTTTTACCATTTGGTTCAAATCCATCAAGTACTCGAGCTCTAGCACCAGTGGCAATAATAATATTCTTTGCTTCAAGAGAAGTATTTTGATCCTTACTTGCCACCGAAACTAATTTAGGATTAATAATTTTAGCAACGCCTTCAAAAACTGTTACTTTATTTTTCTTAAGTAGCCCCTTAATACCGCCAACCAATTTAGTTGACACATCACGTGAACGTGCAACTATCTTTTCTATGTCAAAATTAGGTTTTACAACATTAATACCAAATTCATCAGCATGCTTAATTTTCTCTAATAGCTCGGCTGATTTTAGCAACGCTTTAGTAGGTATACACCCCCAATTGAGACAAATACCACCTAGATGCTCTTTTTCTACAACCGCTGTTTTAAGACCAAGCTGTGAAGCTCTAATTGCGGCAACATATCCACCAGGACCACCACCTATAACTATTACATCAAATTTTTCCATATATTTTTATACTACTCATCTTCTCTAAAAGGTTTGCTCTACTAAATAAACACTAGAATCGGGGCTTCTATATATTTTTTAAATGCAGCTAAAAACTCCGCTCCTACTGCACCATCAACTACTCTATGGTCACAAGAAAGAGTAACATCCATAATAGTTCTGATCTCAAGTTTGTCATTAATAACTACAGGACGTTTTGAACTTGCACCTACAGCCATAATGCAACCTTGTGGAGGGTTGATAATAGCGCTAAAATTTTTAATTCCATACATCCCTAAATTAGAAATACTAAAACCTCCCCCTTGAAACTCCTCGGGAGAAAGAGAGTTTTCTCTTGCTCTTTTTGCTAAATCCTTCATTTCAGAAGAAATTTTAGTAATATCCTTCTGATCTGCATTTTTAATGATTGGAGTAATAAGACCACCATCAATTGCCACAGCTACAGAAATATCAACATTATTGTACATCATAATAGCATTATCAGTCCAGCTAGCATTTGCAGCTGGCACGTCTTTTAAAGCTTTTGCAGAAGCAAGAATAATAAAATCATTCACTGATAATTTCTTACTCTTATCATCAGCAAAAGTAGCGTTTATTTGTTCACGTAACTTAAGAACATCATCCATAACACATTCTATAGAAAGATAAAAGTGCGGTACAGTAAGTTTAGATTCAAGTAATCTTTTAGCGATAATTTTACGCATATTACTGTTTGGAACTAGAAGATATTCTTCGTTATTTCTTCGCACCATGCCGCTAATATTTTTTTCAAAAGCCAAAACATCTGCCTTGACTATCCTTCCATGTGGACCAGAACCAACAATATTAGCTAATGGTATACCTTCTATAGAAGCAATTCTTTTTGCTAGTGGTGAAGCAAAAATTCTATTTTTTGTTTTAGAATTATCATCTTTGGAATTTGGTAAAACAGGGGAAACTATATTTTTTGCAACAGGGATAGCTTCAGAAACAACGTTAGCAGCAGAAATAGACTGAGACTGATTTTTTGCTATAAATCCATCTATGTCAGCGTCTTTTTCATCTTCCTCAATTAAAACAGCTATTAAAGAGTTCACTGGAACTCCTTCCGCGCCTTCTGGCACAAGAATTTTTGCTATTATTCCCTCATCTACCGCTTCAACTTCCATAGTAGCTTTATCAGTTTCAATTTCTGCTATCACTTCACCAGCAGAAATTTTGTCTCCTTGTTTTTTAAACCATTTACTAAGATTTCCCTCCGTCATCGTCGGCGACAATGCTGGCATCAAAATTTTTATCGGCATTTATACAAACCTTTTTTATTAGGTAAATTAATTTTACAAATCACTGGAATCCTAGATTTTATTGATTTGTAGCTATTTATAACAGACTCTTTTCGCAGCTATTACTATATCATCAACAGTAGGCAAAGATAGTTTTTCAAGATTCTCTGCATAAGGCAAAGGAACATCCTTACCAGAAACAATCTCAGGAGCCGCATCTAAATAATCAAATGCTTCTCTCATAACAATTGCACTAATAGTTGCTCCAATTCCAGAAAAAAACCACCCCTCCTCAACTAAAACTAAACGATTAGTCTTGCGAACTGACTCTAGAATAGCTTCTTCATCTAACGGCCTTATCGTTCTCAAATCTATTATTTCAACGCTTATATTTTCTTCCGCTAAAATCTGAGCTGCTTCAATTGCCATACCTACTTGCAGAGAAAAGGCCACTATTGTTACATCTGACCCTTCTTGTACAATTCTAGCTTTACCAATTGGTATTGGCTCAAGAGCATCAGGAACTTCAAAAGTTTTGCCATACATGATCTCATTTTCTAGAAAAATCACTGGATTATCATCTCGAATCGCACTTATCAACAGCCCCTTAGCATCTTCTGCGCTATAAGGAGCAATAACCTTTAAACCAGGTACATGCGAATATATAGCCGCAAAGTTTTGGCTATGTTGAGCACCAACACGAGCCGCAGCGCCGTTTGGCCCTCTAAAAACTATTGGACATCCAAGCTGACCACCAGACATATAATTAGTTTTAGCTGCAGAATTAACTATCTGATCAAAAGCCTGCATTGCAAAATTAAAGGTCATAAATTCAACTATTGGACGAAGACCTCCGAATGCGGCACCAACTGCAAGACCAGCAAAACCATGTTCGGTAATTGGGGTATCAATAACCCTTTTATCTCCAAATTCTTGAAGCAACCCTTGTGTTATTTTATAAGCTCCTTGATACTCAGCTACTTCCTCCCCCATGACAAAGACTTTTTCATCTCTGTGCATTTCTTCTTTCATAGCTGACTGCAAAGCTTCTCTAACCGTCATTTCGGCCATATATGCACCTTATTTATTTATATATATCTGTAAAAAGCTCACTCGAATTAGGAAATGGCTCTGAAGTTGCGAATTCTTCTACTTCAGCTATTTTTACCTTTATCTTTTTTTCTATGGATTTTAAATCTTCTTCGCTAGCATATTTATTTTTTATAATAATTTCCCTAACATCACTCAATGGGTCACACTTCTTATACTGCTCAACCTCTTCTTTTGTTCTGTATTTTGCAGGATCAGACATTGAATGCCCCCTATATCTATATGTTTTTACTTCAACAATAATAGGTCCTTTACCAGATCTTGCATAATCAGATGCAAACACAGCTGCATTGTAAACTTCTTCAACATCCATACCATTTACCTGCACACCAGGAATATTAAATGACTCCCCTTTTTTGTATAATTCAGTCATAGAAGTAGATCTTTTTACCGATGTACCCATTGAATATTCGTTATTCTCAATTACATAAACAACAGGCAACTGCCATAAAGCTGCCATATTAAAAGCTTCATATACTTGTCCTTGGTTTACTGCTCCGTCACCTAAAAAAGTATAGCAAATGTTTTTGGTGTCATTATATTTTTCAGCAAAAGCAAGACCAGTGCCGATTGGAACCTGAGCACCGACAATACCATGACCACCATAAAATTTTCCTGGGATATCAAACATGTGCATTGACCCCCCTTTGCCTTTGGAACAACCAGATGCTCTACCAGTCAATTCTGCCATAACAAATTTTGGATCAATTCCAGACATTATTACATGCGCATGATCACGATAACTAGTAATCATACTATCTCCTTTGCGCTTGGCAAACTCAAAACCCATTATTACAGCTTCTTGCCCTATGTATAGGTGACAAAAACCACCTATCAAACCATTGCCATAAAATTGACCACATTTTTCTTCAAAACGACGAATAAGCAGCATATGTTCATAGCATTCAATATACTGCAAACTATTTAATTTTGCTTTATTTCGTTTAAATTCAATCATACATTTTATTAAAATAAATAAATTCTGAACATAATATACCGATACTATGTTGTCAATAGTAGTGCTGGTACTGAGTACCATAAAAATTATAAATTATTTTAGAAACTATAATTATTTTATTTGCTTTTCTATGATTAGTAACTTATTATTCGGGCCAAAGATTTCAGAAAGAAGTTAAATTATTAACAAACCAAATACTCTTATGTCATATAAAAAACCACTACAAAAACTTGTCGCATTTAGTGATAACAGCACAGAGTTAGAAAATATAAAACAAGATATGAAATCTGGATGGTCTATCATAAGTTTGATGAAAAACGGCAATTATTACGTTGGTATTATGGAGAAAAATGATCAAACCGCTGCGAATGATGAAGGATCTTTCTTTATCCCTCCAAGCAAAAAAATCAAAATCTCCTCTTAAATAAAGCCATTATCACTGAAATTATGAACCTGTGCAATTGCAAACGAACATAGCCCTACCATCATCACGAGCGAATGCGAAGTGATCCACACTTTCATTACTTTAAAGCTAGATTGCCACGCTTCGGTTGCAATGACTGGTTTTTCATCTTCTAATTTTGCGTTAGATTGGTTAATCGAATTCCCCTTCATTTCCTAGCGCTACAACATCTAGCACCTCTTTATAATCCTCAGAATGATCCAGATAATCGCTAACATCCAATCCTAGTGTATTAGTATATATAAGATTTGTGAAATCATGATGAGTGGTAGCTATAGGTTTACCGCTATAAGGGGTTTTACTATGATCGCCTAATTTATCAAAAATAATCAAAATATTACCTTTTTGATCTAAATGACGCTCAGTTGTATACAGATTTTGATCGAAACCAGCTATTTTTAATTTTATAGAACTAGTGTAACTTTTTATGCCCGAGACTCCCTTTGAATCTGATTTAATAAAATGAAGATCGCGTAGCTGTGCTAGTAGTTTAGTTTTATAATTAACATCCAACGTTTCTAACATCTCCTCAGGAATCTTGACAAAAATTTTATTTGCAAAATTACCATACACTTCGGCAACGTTTTCTTGGAACTTCAGAACTTTTGGTTCGATTTTCTCTTTAAAACTCAATGCTTTTTTTAAAGTAAAAAATCTATTTAAGAGTTGGTATTTATCAGCAAAAGTTTCTATAACAAGATCACTTGAGATATTACTATTCACTAAACATGTAGCAAAATAACCATTAAGCTCAGGATTTTCTTTTACTAGTGTATTTAATGATTCAAGCTGTTGCGCGTCATTGCTTTTAATAAAATTCAGTAATAAAAAATCAAACTTATGTTCTAAGGTTTTTTTTGCTGGAAGGTCTTTGTTATTTTGCGCTCCAGCTTTATAATTAATATATTGATCAAATGCAGAGATTTTTTTTGAAGAATCGTCTCCTTCAAATAACACGGCTTCTTTATCAAACGTCGAGGGAATAGAGGCTTCCGAAGAATTTGATTTACTTTCAAGCTCTTCAGGGTCTTTTCTTAAAGCCTCTTGATTTTTAGTGAGTTTACTCAAAAAGAAATTTTCTAAAAATTCATCTAATTTTGCTATATATTTCTGTTGATCCTCTTTCATTGGTAATTTTTTACTTAAACCAGAGGACATACGGAATTCAACACCTTCACCATACAAAGCTTCTACAACGAGGCGGCCTTCATTAATAGCTAAATATGGGTCAGCACCGTGTTCAAGCAACAATTCTAACAGCTCAAAATTCATTTTTCCTATAGCAACCGAAAAAGGTGTTTTAACAACCTTACAGGTCTTATCAGTTTTAGAAGTTATTACCGTATTAATATTAACAACATTTGATTCTAACAATGCTTTTATAAAATCTAAATTAATTATTTTAGAATCGTTAAAAGACGCTATTAAAGCATGATTGTAACTTTGATCTGACTGAAATGGTAATTGTTGCTTAATAAAATACTTTAATAAAGAGCTGGCCTTTTCTTTATCAGTGCACCAAATTTTCTGAATATATTCTATTATAAGGGGAGTTGCAGAACTTATTAAATCACCATATTGCATTTCTACAACTTGTTTAAGTGCTTTTATATCTATAGTAAATAGCTTGATTACCCTTGCAAAATCTTGTTGGCCAAATTTTGCTTTTATACAACTACGTAACGCCATAAAACATAGATGATTTTCAGGCACTGTTGATAATAACTTATCGTAGAGCACTTTGGCTAACACGAAGTTTTTTCTTCTATCGCTTGTTTAAAAGATTCCTGTCTTAAAAGAATTTGAGATGGATCAAATGGCCGATCTGCCTCAATTATTTTATATAATTTCTCAATGGCTTGAGTTGTTTTTTTACTTTGAGAGTTTAACGGCAAAAATTCATAAAGCTTAAAAAGTTCCATTATTTTCTTTTCTTGGCTCTTGTTATTAAACCTAATGCTCAAAAAGTTCTCTATGTTTTCAAAGTCAACTGGCATTAACTTTGATAATTCTGGATGTAGTAGCGATATATATTTAGAAAAGTATAAAAGTGTATTTTCTTTTGGTAATGCTAGTTTATTTGTATTATGGATGTTTATTACACCCTTAATTGATTCTCTAATTTCCACAATATCATTACTAGACTCTAATGTTTTATATAGCTTATTTAAGTCTAGTTGATTTTTTTGTTGTAACTTTTTTTGTAACCTTTCTTTCATTTTTTACTCAATATAACTAACATTTATAAAAAGTTATATTAAAGAAATGTAACCTTTGTTACAAGAAATTTTTAATAAAAATTAACTACCGCTTCACTAACTTTGCAAAAAGAATTAATTAAAAAGTAGATCTTACTATAAAATTAACCTGAGTTATAAGGGCGAGGAACAAAAAAAATATAATAATAAATGAATCACTTTGCTTGCGCTCGATGATGAGGATAAAGTAGCTTACACTTTTATATCTATAGTCCTTGGAGAGTTTATCTCAGATAAATTAGCTAGCTTTTTCTTTTAAAAATGCAATTACGTTAGCGATATCTTCTGGTTTGCTGATGCCAGCAAATGACATTTTGGTACCAGAAATAAACTTTGAAGGTTTATGCAAAAACTTATATAAACTTTCATCATCCCAAATTCCTCCAGCACCTTCCAGAGCTTTTGAATAAGCAAAATCTTTTCTATGAGCTTTTGGCCCTCCAGAAACTTTCCACAAGTTTGGACCAACTTTATTTGCTCCACCATTGTCAAAACTATGACAAGAAACACATCTTTTGATTATAACGGCACCAGCCTCAGCATTAGCTTTAGCCATAAGGGTTTTAACATCAACTGGGATTTCTTCAGCAGCGCCACCTGCAGCTGCATTGGATTCTGTTATTTCTAAGTGATAGCCTCTTTGAGACAATTCAAGCTTTGGTTTATACAAAATATTTGCAACAAATCCAACGAGCATTGCAATCAAACTGGCAAGTAATACAGCCGCAGCA
>JAIFLQ010000060.1 GCA_020048975.1 Rickettsia sp.
TAATTAGTAATTTACCTTTGAAAAAACCTAAGATTCAAGAGTGTGGCAAGCTTAGTCGAGTAATGAGGAAAAGAAGAGCTGATGTATAAGTGTCTTAATTGATATTTGTTGACATGCAATTAAAAAAAGATTATAATCTCTAATAGAGTTTGCTATTGTTAGCGTGTGGTTTTATCCTGTATAAGTTTCTATTTGGTTGAACTAAACGCACAATTTTAAACCAGTTTTTAACAATTTAATTCGAAGATTAAACTATGAAAGGTAAAGTCAAATGGTTCAACCCTACTAAGGGTTATGGTTTCATTGAATCAGCAGAAAATAAAAAAGATGTGTTTGTTCACATATCAGCGGTGCAGGATGCTGGACTGAAAACTCTAGACGAGGGTCAAGATGTAAAATTTGATCTAGAAGAAAAAGGTGGAAAAATTTCTGCTGTAAATCTTCAACTGTAATAACATCATCTTTAGTATGATATTCGTGAGGCTTTAAACCAGACGAAGACACTTTCATAGCTTGTCTAAATCATACCAACTTATAAGCGAAGCTCAATATTTTTGTGCTTCGCATAAGGGTCTTATACCGAATCCCAGTCAAATAAATTAGAAGGGATTTTATACCAGGTCCCTAAATTATTTTAGGATAATTAAATTACAGAATAACATATCTCTTATTCGTTAGTTTTGAGAGTAAGTGCAATTTTAGTTCTGCTGATTTATTAGATTAATTGATTTCTAAACGTATGGTGTTATTTTTTAAGTTTGTTTTGTTAAATGCTTAATTTTGCATGTACTTAACTAATAGGCTTAACTAATTCGAACTAAAAGTGCGAACTTGAGTTTTGTAATTGTAACTCAAACCGCTCTGAGAGATGGTTATATCTAATAGTATAGGTAGTTTCGAACTTGTATTAGTGTTGTGATAACAACAGCTGGTACCTATAGCTTTATTAGCTTTATTAGCTTTATTAGCTTGAATTAGCATATGCCAATTCAACTACTTTCGCTATAGCTAGTTATTTGTTAAATGAATTTAAAAATAATGATTAATTGCTTATATAGAAAAGCTTTTATAATTAAACGCTGAACTTGCGGCGTCCAAAAATCGAGACTTTCAAGATTGATAAAAGTCTAAGAACTTTAGCCAGCTTTGGATTGAGAATAATCTAAATCCACTTATAAGGAGTGGCTAAAAATTTTAATATATATTTGAGTAAAACTCTATGAATTTTAATGAAATGAACTTGCCAAGCGAGATAGTAAACAATCTAACACGCATGGGAATTTTGATACCAACAGAAATACAAAAAAAATCTATTCCTAATGCAATACAAGGTATGGATATACTAGCTTCTAGTCAAACAGGGTCTGGAAAAACACTTGCATATTTATTGCCAGCGATTGCAAAGATTTTACAAGAAAAATCGAAAATATTAATCCTTGCTCCTACACGTGAGTTAGCGGTGCAAGTTTGTGCGGCACTTGACAAAACAACTGGTAAGGTAAAAATTTCAGGAACAGCTGTTATCGGCGGTGAGCCTTTTGGCAAACAAGTATCTAGACTTATGTCTAAACCAGACGTGATAGTTGCTACGCCTGGCAGATTAATTGACCATTTAACTCGTGGAACAGTGCGTCTTGCGGAATTTAACTATTTAGTTTTAGATGAAATGGACAGAATGCTCGATATGGGCATGAAAGAACAAATCGATGAAATAAGCAAGCATTTACCAACAAAGCGTCAAGTTTTAATGTTTTCTGCGACAATGCCTAATCATATTGCTGAGGCGTCTCGGAAATATTTAAATAATCCACATAAAATTACTATAGGAAAGGCGAATGAAGCCGCTCCTGAGATTGATCAACAATTTATTGATATAAAAGAAGAGTTAAAATATACCGAATTAGATAATCAGTTAAATTCAAAAGATGGTACGGCGATCGTTTTTGTTAAGACGAAGAGGGGTGCGGATAAGCTTGCTAGAAATTTAAAAAATAACGGTCATAAAGCTGAAGCTATTCATGGCGATCTAAATCAAAGTAGAAGAACTAAGGTGCTTGATGCTTTTCGAAAAGGAAAAACGCGGATTTTGATTGCTACGGATGTAGCAGCAAGAGGTCTTGATGTTGATCATATAAAATATGTGTTTAATTATGATTTACCATCATGTCCTGAGGATTATCTGCATCGTATAGGTAGAACAGGTAGGGCTGGTGCTAAAGGGTTTGCAATATCATTTGTATGTGGAGCAGATATTATTCGCAAAAAAGCTATTGAGAGATTGATCAGTAAAGGTGAATCTACCAGAGAAGTTTTTAAATCTTCTCCAAGGAATCAGCGAAGCGGTGCTGATAGAAAGCAATCTGACGGCGCAAGGTCTGGTTTTAATAGAAATCAAGACGGAAGGAGAAATGACAGGTCATCTGATAAAAGAAGTGATTCAAGAACTTCTTTCTTTAAGAAGAAGAAAAAACCGGGTCAAGCAAGAGCTGCTTAAATTATTTTCTTGAATATAGAGAGTAACTGTTATACAATCTAGGAATTAGATAATGGTAATTGTTTAAAGGTGGGCTTTTGCCCACCTTTTTTGTTAATAAGTATATTAGTTTAAATGGAAGAAAAAATTACAGCGTTAATAGAATCTGCCATTAATTACTTAGGTTTAGATCTTGTAAAACTTACTTTTCAAGGTGGTAGCAGAAAAATTCTTGAAATTCATATTGACCGTAAGGATGGAAACAAAGTTCAGGTTAAAGACTGTAGAGACGTAAGTAAAAATATTTCAGCTATTTTGGATGTTGAAGATATAATCAAGGATAAATATTTTCTTGAAGTTTCTTCGGCTGGAGTTGAAAGGCCATTAGTTAAACTAGAAGATTTTGAGCGTTTTATAGACCGAGAAATTAAATTAAAATTAAAAGAACCTCACAATGGTAAAATTAGTTTTAAGGGTAAGTTAATTGAGGTGAAAAATAGAGATATAGTCATCAAATCTAAGAATGTTCAATTAGTTTTTTCCTATGATAATATCAAAGGAGCTAATCTAGTACTTACTGATGAAATATTTAGGCAGCTATTAAAGGGAACAAAATAACTAACACAAGTATATTAGGAGAATTATTGCAATGAGTAATGTAGGTAATGCAGAAATTTTACAAATAGTTGAAGCGGTATCAAGAGAACGAGGTATACCGCGTGCAAACTTAATTGACGCAATGGAACAGGCCGTGCAAGTTGCTGGTCGCAAAAAATATGGTCACGACCATAATATTAAAGCTGAAATTAATCAAAATACTGGTGAAATAATACTGTATCGGGTACTAAAAGTAGTTGAGAAGGTAGAAAACACGTTCACAGAAATTGATCTTTCGGAGGCCTTGTTAATTAGACCTGATGCCAAAATAGATGAAGAAATTTTAGAAAAATTACCGCCAATTGATCTTGGCAGGGTTGCTGCGCAAACAGCAAAACAAGTTATAATACAAAAGGTAGGAGAAGCAGAGCGTCTTCGTCAGTATGAAGATTATAAAGATCGCAAAGGTGATATTTTAAACGGTACGGTAAAAAGGATAGAATTTGGTAATATTATTGTTGATATTGGAAGGGCAGAAGCTCTGCTTCGGAAAGATCAACAAATTAGGGGAGAAATCTTTAAAATTAACGATAGAATAAAGGCGTTTGTTATTGACGTTAGACCCGAAACTAAGGGGCCGCAGATATTTTTATCGAGAACAAGTGATAAATTTCTTGAAAAATTGTTTGAGATGGAAGTTCCTGAAATATACGATCATATTATTGAAATTAAGGCTATTGCTCGTGAACCTGGTTCTAAAGCAAAAGTTGCAGTATATGCCTCTGACGTAGGCACTGATCCCGTTGGATCTTGTGTCGGAGTTAGGGGGAATAGAGTTCGTGCAATTACCAATGAACTACATGGAGAGAAAATAGATGTGTTATTATGGGATAAAAACGTAGCTCAATTTGTAATCAATGCTATGACACCTGCCCAAATTTCAAAAATTGTTTTTAACGAAGAAAAAAGAAGAGTGGAAACTGTGGTGCCGGATGATCAGCTGAGTATTGCTATTGGTAGACGTGGTCAGAATGTGCGCCTTGCATCTAAAATTACTAATTGGTCAATTGATGTAATGACTGAAGAGCAAGAATCTAAAAGGCGTGTTGAAGAATTTACAAATACTACGGAAGTATTTACAAAAGGACTTGATTTAGATGAGGTGCTAGCACAGCTACTTTCGGCCGAAGGTTTTACCACAATAGATCAAATTGCTAATAGCGATCAGGCATCCCTTGAATCTATTGAAGGATTCGATGCTACATTAGCGGCAGAGTTAAAAAATCGTGCTATAGAATATATTGATAATCAAAATGAAAAAATTATTGAAGATCTAGAACAACTTGGTGTTGAACAAGAGTTGGTAGATGCTCTTAACCTTGCTCCTGAATATATACTAAAATTAGCGGAGTTTGGTGTAAAAACTATTGAAGATCTTGCTGAAATAACTGTTGAAGAATTTAGAAGCATTGTGCCTGAAAATAATATCAGTAACAAAGATATAGAAGAACTTATTTATTTTGCTCAGTCTCAAAATAAATAAGTTATTGGAGGCTGTTGTTTGATAAGATTTTGTGTATAATGTAAACAATCGAGAGGGTTTCCTCGTAGAAGACCATAAAATATTTAGATTTAAAATATGACAAATAATAAAGATACAGAAGATAAGACAACAAAAAAACTGACTTTTAGTGGAACAAGACTTACCTTAGGAAAGTCTACTTACCCTAAAACTTTATCTCGAGTAGTTGGTTCTTCTGGCTCTACTGTTGTTGTGGAAGTTAAACGAGGTAAAGCAGTTTCTCATGGATTTGATATTAAAGAGGATAAAGAACAAAATACTTCTGAAAACCATTCACAAGTTAATAGAAGATTGTCAATTCTTCAGAAAGCTCGTGATGATGATGATAAGCTAGAAAATTCCAAAATTAGTACTCTTTCAAGAATTGTTGGAATGAATCAAGTTTTGCCTAGTCAAGAAGATACTACAACTGACGAAACTCTTCCGTTATCAGAATTAACTATTGCGAAACCTGATTTAAGTGCAAAACCTCATAAAACTAAAACTATTGAAGAGGAAGATGAAGAACTTGAGAAGCAAAAACTAGAAGATGCCAAGGCTCTTGTCAAACAGAAGGCTGTTGAAGTTAAGAAAATTAAAAAATCTGATATCTTCCACATGCTTAGCGAAGATTCTGGTGATGTGCCATTTAAAACACGAAGTTTAGCTTCTATACAACGTGCGAAAGCTAAGCAAAGACGTAAAAATGACACTGCGGATAATAAAAAACAAGATAAAGTATATAGAGAAGTGGTTGTTCCAGAAGTCATTACAGTTGCCGAATTATCAAACAGAATGACCGAAAGAGTTACTGATGTTATGCGCGAATTAATGAGATTGGGTGTTATGGCCACGGCAAACCAATCTATTGATGCTGATACAGCAGAACTTATTGTCACTACTTTTGGACATTCTGCAAAAAGAATTCAAGACTCTGATGTTGAAAATATTCTTAATAATGAAGCAGATAAATTAGAAGATTTACAAACAAGAGCACCGATTGTCACAGTTATGGGGCATGTAGACCATGGTAAAACATCGCTACTGGACGCTTTAAAGTCAACCGATGTGGCAGCTGGTGAGTCAGGCGGTATTACTCAGCATATAGGAGCTTATAGTGTTACAATGTCTGATAATAGAATGATTACTTTTATCGACACACCTGGGCACGAAGCATTTACGGAAATGAGAACTAGAGGAGCAAAAGTTACTGATATAGTGGTACTAGTAGTAGCTGCTGATGATGGTATTAAGGCTCAAACTGTTGAAGCAATAAGTCATGCAAAAGCTGCTGGCGTTCCGATAATAGTTGCAATTAATAAAATTGATAAACCAGATGCAAATATTGAAAAAGTAAAAAACGAATTACTTCAATATGAGTTAGTTTCTGAAGATCTTGGTGGTGATGTAGTAATAGTACCTGTTTCTGCAAAAGAAAGAACAAATTTAGACAAACTTGAAGAAGCAATTCTTTTAGTAGCTGAAATAGAAGATTTAAAAGCTAATCCCAATACTAGTGCATCAGGGGTGGTTATTGAATCAAGGATGCACAAAGCAGAAGGTGTTATTGTAAGTATCTTAGTTCAGCGTGGAACCTTAAAAAATGGGGATCTGATAGTTGCGGGAGCAAGTTATGGCCGTGTGAAAAAAATGAATAATGATAAAGGTAAATCAGTTCTATCTGCTGGGCCTTCATAT
>JAIFLQ010000061.1 GCA_020048975.1 Rickettsia sp.
TAGCACCACCAGCTAAAGTATATAAGCAGAAAGATTTTATATCCATTTTGGCAAGACCCGCAGGGAAAGAAATAAAATGTTTTATTCCTGGTAAAAACCTACCAGTAAAAACTGATATTGCACCATGATTAGCAAAGAATTTTTCTATTTTTTTTAGTTTAGATTCATTCATAAAAAAATACTTACCTTTATTAGCAAATAATTTTCTTCCAAAAAAATAAGCGATATAGTAATTTACTGCTGAGCCACCTAAAGTACCAATAGTGCTAATCAGCACCACCAAAATAAAATTCATCTCACCTTTGTGCACAAGATATCCAGCTGGAATTAAGGTAATCTCAGCTGGTATCGGTATAAATGTGCTTTCAATAAAAGTCATTATAAATATACCAAAATAGCCGAGACTTTCTACGAACCAAACAACTTCTAGAAAAATTTCATACATTACTTCTATATAACCCTTTATGAAAATAACTGAATAATATTAAAACATGATTATAAGTTAGTAATTTCAAAACACCAGCGTAAAAAAACACCTTATCGAAATTTCCCATTATAAATCAAAAAGCAATCTTTCTGGATTCTCAATAGCTTGTTTTACCTTAATCAAAAAAGTAACAGCATCTTTACCATCAATAATTCTGTGATCATAAGATAAGGCAATATACATCATTGGCCGAATTTCAACCTTACCATCAATGGCTACTGGCCTCTCTTGCGTATTATGCAAACCAATAATTCCACTCTGCGGAGGATTAATTATCGGCGTTGATAGCAATGAACCATATACTCCACCATTAGTGATAGAAAATGTACCGCCTGTTAAATCAGACATTGAAAGTTTTCCATCCCTAGCTCTTGTTGCTAAAGACACTATTTCTTTTTCAATACCAGAAAAGCTTATTTTATCAGCATTTCGTACAACTGGTACTACTAGACCTTGTTCTGTACCAACAGCAACACCTATATCATAATAATGTTTATATACGATATCATCACCGTCAATTTCAGCGTTTACAGCCGGCACTTCTTTCAAAGCATTCACAACTGCTTTAACAAAAAATGACATAAAACCTAGTTTAACACCATGTTTTTTTTCAAATTCATCACGATGTTTTTTGCGTAAATTCATTACATTCAACATATCAATTTCGTTAAAAGTAGTAAGAATAGCCGCGGTATTTTGTGAGTCTTTTAAACGCTGCGCTATAGTTTTTCTAAGACGAGACATACGCACTTTTTCTACTGGTTTGTCTCTGGGTAAGTTTGTTATAATCGCCGGCGTCCCTGAGCTAGCAGATTCTAAAACACTTAATACATCACCTTTGTTAATTCTACCGTCTTTGCCAGTTCCAGCAATAGTTGCTGGATTTAAATTATTTTCTGTTACTAATTTCTGCACAGATGGAGGCATAGTAGTTAACTTATCAACTTTCTTTTCTTCTCTAGAAACTGAACTTGCTATAGAAGTAGATTGTGATTGTGTATTTGGACTTAATTTACTAGTAGCCGCACCAACAGAAATAGCCCCTGCTTTTATAGAACCAAGAAGCTCTCCAACAGCAACAACATCACCTTCTTTCTTCAATACAGACTCTAACGTGCCCTCAGCAGAAGCGCTAACCTCTAAAGTAACCTTCTCTGTTTCAAGCTCAACTATTAATTCATCCAGTTTTACAGCATCACCAGCTTTTTTATACCATTTAGCTACCGTTGCTTCAGAGACTGATTCCCCCAATGCTGGAACTACAATTTCAATACTCATAAAAATTCTCCAATAATTATTCTAAAATATAATAATACAAATTTAGGATAGATGAACTATCTTAACGTACGCTAGAATCCTAGATTCCAAGAGCTTGACTTATCAAATCTTCCTGTTGTTTATTATGAACATATAAATAACCAACAGCTGGAGACGCGGATCTCTCTCTCCCAATATACTCTACTCTTATATTGATTCCCGCTTTTTCTAGTGTCCGATCTAAATGCGGACGTATAAATTTCCACGCCCCCATGTTGCGCGGCTCTTCTTGACACCATACAAAACTAGAGGCTGATTTATATTTCTTAATAATTTCTATTACATCATCTTCTAAGAATGGATATAATTGCTCAAAACGAATAATTGAAATATTCTCTATTTTTTTCTCACGACGCAATTCAAGTAAGTCATAATACACCTTTCCAGAGCAAAAAATTACCTTTTTTACTTTTGTAGATTTAATTTCAGCATCAATCTCATCTATAACAGGCGTAAAATTTGTACCCTGATCGATTTCAGAAAGGTTAGATACGGCTAGTTTATGACGAAGCAGAGACTTAGGAGACATCACAATAAGAGGTTTTCTAAAGTTTCTTTTAACCTGACGACGTAAAAGATGAAATATAGATGCAGGGGTCGTTGGATATGCAACATACATGTTATCTTCTGCACATAATTGTAGAAACCGCTCTAGTCTTGCTGAACTATGCTCGGGACCTTGACCTTCCATACCATTAGGCAACAATACTACAATACCACTCATTCTAAGCCATTTTGTTTCTGCAGAGGAAATAAACTGATCAAAAATAATCTGCGCACCATTAGCAAAGTCACCAAACTGAGCCTCCCATATCACTAAACGATTAGGATCTACTATGGAATAACCATATTCAAATCCAAGCACTCCATATTCTGACAAATTACTATCAGCAACTTCGAATAACTCTTGCTCATTTGAAATATTATTTAATGGTTCATATATTGATTTATCAACTTGACTGTGTAGCACAGCATGGCGATGAGAAAAAGTTCCCCTCTCAACATCTTGGCCAGTAATTCTAATTGGTGTTTTTTCATTAAGCAAAGTAGCAAAAGCAAGTTGCTCAGCCGTAGCCCAGTCAATTGGTTTGTCATTAATAAGACTTTGCGCCCTAGCATCAAATAATTTTGCTAATTTAGGGTTTATCGCAAAAGAATCTGGCACTACACAAAGCTTACTACCAATATCTTGTAATATATTTTTCGGCACACCTGTTAATAGTTTATCATCACTAAAACGATCAAACCCAGACCAATTTCCTTCTAACCATTGCGCCCTTGGCTTGTAATTTTTTACCTCGTTAAATTCCAAATCTAAAAATGCTTTAAATTCTTGTTTTAAATTCTTGTAGTAAGATTGATCAATTACTCCAGAATTAACTAACTTATCCGAATATATAGCAGCTGGAGTTTTTTTATTTTTAATTACGTCATACATCATACTTTGTGTATACATCGGCTCATCACCTTCGTTGTGACCGTATTTACGATAACAAACGATATCTACCACTACATCTCTCTGGAATTTTTGTCTATACTCGCAAGCAATTTTAGTAACTAAAACTACTGATTCTATATCATCTCCATTAACATGAAATATTGGCGCACCAACCATTTTAGCTACTTCCGTGCAATATCTACCAGATCTGGAATCATAACTATTAGCCGTAAACCCAATTTGGTTATTAATTACTAAGTGAAATATCCCTCCAACAGAATATGCTGGAAGACCCGACATCACTAGACTTTCAGCTACAACGCCTTGCCCACAAAATGCAGCATCTCCATGGATTAAAATACCAACTATTTTGCTACGATCACGATTCATACAATCTTGTTTCGCTCTAACTTTTCCAGCAACTACTGGGTTCACAGCTTCTAAATGAGAAGGATTAGGAGTCAAAGATAAATGTATCTGTTTACCATATTTGGTTTTTTTGTCAGAAGAATAGCCCATGTGATATTTCACATCACCAGCAACACCAAGGTCACTAGGAAATGCACTGCTACCCATAAATTCAGAAAAAATAGCTCTATAAGGCTTTTTCATCACTTTGGTTAAAGTTGATAATCTACCTCTATGAGCAAGACCAATTACCGCTTCCTGAGCACCAGAAGCAGAAGATTCATCAACCACCATATCAAGACTTATTATAGAGGCATCACCACCTTCTACAGAAAACCTTTTTGCACCAGGAAATTTTATATGCAAATATTGCTCAAACCCCTCGACTTCTACTAAGTCTTTTAGGATCTGCTTTTTCTCATCTACAGATAAATTACTATGTGTATTAATACCGTCCAATTTATTATACAACCATTGCTGTTGGATAGAATCTTCAAGATGAGAAAACTCCACAGCAACTGAGCCAGAATAAGTTCTGCCTAATATATCAACAAGTTCACCGAGAGTAATAATTGTTGTATCGCTAAACTCTCCAGAAACATCAACAAGTTCAGATAATTTATCAGGACTAAAACCAAAATCGGTTAAATTCAACTTTAGTTCTTCCTTAGTCTTTCTTAGCTCAAGCCCCAAAGGGTCAAGATTAGCAAGATAATGACCGTGTTCTCTATAAGCTTTAATCATGAATTTAGCTCTAAGAGAATTTTCTGCCAAAGAAGAATTAGTCACCACCTCTGAAGTTTTCTCAGAAATAAAATCTTGCCGATCTTGAGCAATAATTTTTGCCGTGGTTTTCAAGGGAGCAAAATCACTTTGCGATTTAAAAAACTCTATCCAACTCTGATCAACAGAAGTTGGGTTATCTAAATATTTCTGATAAAGTTCTTCAATATATACTGAATTAGAACCAAATAAAAAACTTGAACATTCAAAATCCTTTGTCACAAAAATCCCTCTTACAAATAAACTGAACTAAACTTAATAATTATTTATACCTATTTATAGTAAACTACATTGGATTAGGTGCTAATTATTTTTTCGCAGCTTCACCGCCCCTTGTCATTCCAGCGAAGGCTGAAATCTAGCTTTTATTTTGTCATCCTGTGACTAAAAGACCCACAGGATCTAAAAGTCAGCTATCAAGATGGATCCCAGCTTTCGCTGGGACGACAAGAGAGCATCAGTATGACAACTAAAATAAATCACCAAACACCAATTATATCTACTATAAGCCTTTTATATTAAATTTTGCAAGCAAAGCTCTACATAACACCCTAAAAATGGGTAGAAAACTTAATATGAAAGGTTTGTTTTTCATCATATTTTTGCTTCTTCACTGGGAAAGCCCAATCAACTCTGATAGGCGCAATCTTAGTTAACCATATGAACCCAAAACCAACTGATGTTCTAAGAGATTTGTCATTATAAAAACCTTTCCCTGTTGAGGAGGTGGAATCAGCGTCCCACAAAGAACCAGCGTCGGCAAAAACAGCACCAGTTACATTAAATTCTTCTGGTAATCCAACTGGAAAATTCAATTCAGAAGATAAAGTATAATATTTTTGACCACCAAAACCTTCTTTTGTATCCTTATCTCTTGGTCCAATACCACCAGAAGCAAAACCTCTGAGTGAATAATCACCTAAATTAAATCTATCTGAAATCCTTACTTTCTTACCACTTACACCTTTAATATGACCAGCAGCAGCAGACAGTTTTACTGTATACTTATTTTCAACAAACGATTTAAAATATTTTCCATCAAGTTCATGTTTTAAATATTTTGTATTACCGCCAACGCCAGCAAACTCCTGACTTCCAACTATTAAATAACCATTTTTTGGCAACACTCTACTATCAGTTCTATCATAAGTTAAACTATGACCAATAGCAGAAGTTGTAAATTTGCCCATTTGCTCAACAATAAATCTTGAAGCAGAATCAGCTGGACCACTCAATTTGTCCTGTTTGATTAAATAGTCTATTTCGTGAGACAGATCATCCGTTATGTCATAACCAATAGAAGTTCTTGCACCTATAGAAGTTTTAGCATAGTTCTGCTCACCATTACCGAACCCACTACCACGCCCATCTTGATTTTTAAACAAATTTACGCCGAGCGTTAAATCTCTATCCAAGAAATTAGGGTCCGTAACACCTCCATAATAGCTAGTACTTTTCTTACCAGCTTGCACCCCAGCATTTAAATATTTACCAGTACCAAGAAGATTCCTTTCCAAGAATGATATACGTCCAAACGGCCCACCAGATGTGTTATAACCAAGGTCCAGACCTATAGATGAGGTAGACTTCTCTTCTACATCAATATTAATATCATACCTATCTCTTTTGCTGGTAGGAGCTATTTTTAACAATAGTTTATCAAAATAGTCTAAATTACGAATATTCTGCTCTCCTTTTTCAATTTTAGTACGATTGTAAATATCGCCTTCTGCAATTTTTAACTGGCGTCTAATAACATGATCTTCTGTTTTTAGATTACCCTCTATATTGATTTTGTTAATAAAGATCTTGTCAGCCTGATCAACTACTATAACAACATCAACTACTTTCTCCCCCCTGTTTGTCTTAATATC
>JAIFLQ010000020.1 GCA_020048975.1 Rickettsia sp.
TTTATTATGCGGCTCTCTCTCGCAAAATGCTTTCTTTATAACACTAACTATTGAGTTAAATGCATATAGTTTTGTTTTATTTTGCATTATAAAACTACTATAAGATTTTATTAATTCACATTTTGCGCTACCCAAATGTTCATGAAGCCTTGCACTCCAAAAAAAATCTACTAAATTAGACTCTGCTAATACATCACCATTTTTTTTACTATATTGCTTTATCACCCCAGAATACAAACCATGCTTTTCAGTAAACAATGTCACTACATAAGTATTTTCTTTAAACCCATTTTTTGCAATAATTATACCTTGATCACGAAAATTCATGTATTATAACATTTGTCAAAACAATATAAACCAACGGGAATAGTATTAAATTATGCTGATTAAAACAATAAAATTTTCTTTTCTTTTAATTTTTCTATCTTGCACTTTCAATAATAATGTCAATGCAGAACGAAAAAAAATAATATTAGTCGGCGATTATTGGTGTCCATATAATTGCAGTGAAGATATAAATTACCAAGGATTTCTAGTAGATGTAACTAGAAGAGCATTATATATTTACGGTATTGATATTGAATATAAACTAATGCCATGGCACGAAACTTTAACTGAAATAAAAAAAGGCAGTATTGACGGAATAATAGGAATTAGCCAGACCAAGGGGCTAGATGTTGTTACTACTAACCTTCCGTTAGAATATAGTACAACAACTGCTTTTATTAGAACAGATACTGATTGGATGTACGATGGACTTGCTTCCCTTAGAGGAAAAAAATTAGGAATAGTTATGGATTATAACCTTACTGAAGACATAAGTAATTTTGTTGGCATGAATTATACAACAAACCCTGGTATGTTTATAATTGAAGATGGTAAAAACGCCGTTATAGATTCTATAACCAATTTGATAGATGGTACTAGTGATGTATATATTGAAGACCAAAGAGTAGTTGAGTCCTATATCAAGGAACATGATTTATCTCATCATATAAAGAATGCTGGTAAAACAAGTAAAGAACCCATGCCTTTATACATCGCATTTAATTCCAAAATACCCAATGCAAAAGAATATATTAAGTTTTTAGAAGAGGGTATTGCTTCATTAAAAGCAACTGGTGAATACGAAGATTTAAGAGTAAAATACAAGATGGACTCAAGTAAAAAGGGATAACAGTGCCTAAAATACTAAAATTCAAAGGATTAGCTCCTAAAATCCACAGAGATTCTTTTATTGCACATGGGGCAGTAATTGCTGGAGATGTAACAATTGCTGAACATTCTGGTATATGGTTCAATTGCGTAGTTAGGGGAGACGTTAATCCTGTTACTATTGGATCTGGTACTAACATTCAAGATGGCACCATAGTTCATACCTCAAGATTTGATGGCCCTACTTTTATAGGAAATAACATCACTATTGGTCACCTTGCTCTTGTCCATGCCTGCACAATAAAGGATAATGCTTTTATTGGTATGCAATCAACTATAATGGACAAAGCGATAATTGAAGAATATGCTTTTATAGCAGCTGGAAGTCTAGTAACCCCAGGTAAGTTAGTTAAATCACGAGAATTATGGGCTGGTAGCCCTGCAAAATTTATTAGAAAAATAACTGAAGAAGAAGTTATTTTTATGCATGATAATATTGAGAATTATATAGCTCTAGCTAAGGAATATAAATGAGGAATGACATCATTAAAATCTTATTTTTTATTTTTGTAAATATTTTTATCATCAATAATACTATGGCTGAAGAAGGATATGAATATAGTTTTATTGAAAAAACTAATCAAAAAATCCATTTATTAAAAATTGATTTAAATAAATACGATATTTCTCTCGCTAGCGCCCATAATAGTGTCTTTGGTCGAGAAAAAGCAGGAGATATAGCCGAGCGAGAAAATGCAGAAATTGCTATAAACGCTGGATTCTTTCAAATTGGAGGAAATGAGGATGGTAGACCAACTGGTACTTTAATAATCAATGGAAAAATATTTGGACTCCGAACCACGAAGCATTACGTATTCGCAATAAGAAATAACAAACCATATATTGAAAATTGGCAACCAAAGATAGAAATACAAATAGCTCAAGGCACATTCACACCTGATAAATATAATAAATTTGCCAATAACTCTTCTGTAATATTATATTCTGACAGATGGGGATATTCTACTCTAACAGCTTTTAAAAATAGAAATGAAATCATCATCTCAAAAGAAAATAAAGTAATTGGTTTAGTAAATCATGGAAATAATAACATTCCACCGGAAGGTTATGTATTATCATTGCCTAAAAACCAAGATGTTTCATTTATCAAAATTGGAGATCTTGTCAAATTTAAAGAAAATCATTACTCCATATTAGAGAAATCAACCTCAGCAATTATGGGAATTCCATTTTTGATTATTGATGGTTTAGTAAATGATAAGCTATCTGACTCAGAAAAACATGCTAGAACCGCCATTGGTATCGATAAAGACGGAAAAATAATCGTTATAGTTGCGGAATGTATTTATACAAAATCCCCAGGCTCTTTAACATTGAAGGAAACTCAAGATATTTTTAAGAAGAAAAACATTGCCATCAATGAACTAAACGTGAGTGACATAAAAAAAGTACTCCTTAACGAATTATCAAGCACCAATAATGCCGAAGGGATTAGTTTGAAAGAACTAGCTAACCTTATGCTGGAACAAAATTGCATCTCTGCAATCAATCTTGATGGAGGTGGATCTTCAACTTTATATATCAACGGCAAATATATTAATCAACAGATCGGAGATAAAGATGAAGGAAACGGTCTCAAAATAGTAAGGCCTGTGGCTGATGCAATTATTTTTAAGAAAAAATAGTCAGTTCTGTTAGCATAACTAAGAATTCTTGCACAAATTATGCTTAACTAATATAGTATATATTATATATTGTAAAAACTGGTTTATTATGGACATATCTGCTGTAGAAATTTGGCTAATTTTAGGAATAATTTTTATTATTATTGAGTTTAGCAAAATCCCAGGAATTGGTTTTTTGTTTCTTGGTCTTGGAGCATTAACAACTTCTGCCTTAATTTCTTCTTATCCAGAAATTATTGATTATCAGATAGCTACATTTGGTCTCATCTCTCTTGCTTGGTTTTTAGCTCTATGGTGGCCCTTAAAAAAGTTTGTATACGGTAAAAACAAAGGCAAAAATACCGATCAAGATTATTTTGATTTAATAGGTAATCAAGTAGTAGTATTTGACAAATATATAGAACCAGGAAAAATCGGACAAGTGTCATGGTCTGGAACAACTATGAATGCCAAACTTGAAGACTCAGAGAAAGAAAATGCACAAGCTGGTGAAATATTATATATTTCAACAGTTAGAGGTAATATTTTAATATGTACACGAAAAAAAATTTAATGCATAGCGCAAGTCAAAGTGCTAGTTTCTATTCACAACGGAACTAAATGGCTTTATACCCAAGAATTTTTTTTATAAAAAAAGATCATGTTAGATAAAGAACTTAATGGTAAGTTGCAAATATACTAAGCCTTAAGTTACTCTATTTATAGAATTTAACTCTTCTGTTGAAAAAGCTTACAAACCAATTCCAGATTGGTTTTTCCAGTATTTTCTAAGAAAAAAAAGTATGGTAATTGCCACTTCTGAGTTTTTAAGGCCTCCGCAGACAATGGCTTTGCCCATGGTGGATATAAACGAAAACCACGCTTACCCCCTTTGTTATCTTGCGACATTATATCTTTCACAAGTAATATTTTCTGGTCAAAAACAAATTGTCCTCTACATGAAATGCCATCAGATACGCTTACTACTAGAAAGTCAATACCATCATTAATGTCAAAAGGTACTATAATGCTAACTGGTTTAGGTCGCTTCCATACCGTTACAAATTGACCAACTTTCCTCGGTGTTATTTTTGCCGTACGAAATACGATATCTTTGCCATTAAGACTAAAGCGACAAGCTCCATAATCACAACTCTCACTTTCGCGCGAAACCATAGTTGTCAGTTTTAACCCAGCTAGACTATATATGTTCTTTATAGCAAAAACCAAATCTTCTGGCAAATTCCTAAAATCAACATTTATCATTTTCTAGTACTGGAACTAACAATACCATGGCAAAAATAATTGCATTATTTTTCTTTAAACCCCTTAAACATTGCATCAATCACAGGATCAAGTAAATATTTGAGCAAAGTTCTAGTACCAGTTACAATTTGAACTTCAGCTGGCATACCAGGATGCAGCTCTATTTTCCTAGTACGAGCTACTTCGTTAAATTCACTCATATTTAACTCGATACGTGCTAAATAATAGCCACCAGCATAACGATTATCCATTTGCTGCCTTTGGTCAAAAACTATATCAGGAGAAAGAGATACTACTGTACCTGTAAAAACAGGCGTAGTTCTGGATTTAAAAGCACTGAATCTTATTTTAGATTGAAGCCCCACTTGAATTGAATCAATGTGTCTAGGTTCTACTTTTGCTTCTATAATTAGGTAATCATCACTCGGAGAAATATCCATAATAGCTTGGCCAGCTGGTATAACACTGCCCACAGTATGATAGTTGATATTATTCACAACTCCATCAACTGGAGATCTTAAAATAATACGATCAAGAGAATCACTGTAATGGTTGAATTTTTCTCTTCGTTCTGAAAGTTGAATTTGGGTTTCTTTTAATTCTGTTAAAGTTTTAGAAACAAAATTACTCTCTAAATTTAATAACTCAATCTCAGTTCTTGTAATTTCCTGTTCTGACCTTGCTATTTCAGTATCATTCATAGCTATCTCACTTTGTGCCGATGCTTCTTTTGCTTCTAACTCAAGCAACGCAGCTTTTTGAACAAATCCCTTAACACTAAGCTTTTTTGTTGCATCTACACGATCTTTTAAAACTTCTAGAGTTTTAAGAAGTGAAATCTTTTTAGCTTCATAACCCTCAATTTGTTTCTTTAGTTGCATAGTTTTTTGTTTCAAAGAATCGTGTTCAGCCCTTTTAACATCTTTCTTAGAATGAAATAAATTATTTTGTGTTTCAATAATTTTTGCGACTTCTGGAATATCTTTATCTTGTGTTAAAAACTCAGGATATTCAACATTATCTTGACCATTAATCTCTGCAAGCAACCTAACTTCAGAAGCCAAGAGCGCTCTATATTGGTTTAACACACTATCATGCTCGGATTTAATCCTAGTCGCATCAAATTCTAAAAGCTGGTCTCCTTTTTTAACTACATCTCCTACTTTTACATAAATAGTTTTGATAATTCCACCTTCTTGATGGTTTAGAGTTTTACGTTGTGTGTTGCTAATAACCGTACCAGATGCAACTGCAGCACTATCAAGGGGAGCAGTTGCAGCCCAAATGAGTCCAAAAATTACAAAAATTACAATTACATATGTCCCAAAAACAATTGGAGATCTAGCGCTGTCAACTACATCATTCGAACCATTTGTTTTGCGATTAATAATAAATTGGGTAAATTGATCAATAAATCTTATTCCAGATTGCATAGACTGCAATATACTAATAAAAATACCTTTTAGAGAAAATTTTCTTGGTTCCTTAAACTGCGTTACTCCAGCTTCTCCCATTACTCCAGGAGGAAGCATACCATTTTTAGCCATTAATTGCTGCAATGCTTTTAGTTTCTCTGGATCTATTTTGTTATTATTATCTGACATAATCTGTAATATATTTATTTCTGCTCATTAATGTGAATCATCCCATTTTGAAGCATTTTAATACGTCCCTGAACTTCTTCTTTTGAACCAAAACTAGCCACTGCTCCATCTTGGAGAACCATAATTTTATCCACTTCCGATAGCACTGATGGTCTGTGTGAGATAACTATTACCCCTATACCCTTCTTCTTTGCTTCTCTAAGCGCCATAGAAAGAGCCAGTTCCCCAGCTTCATCTAAATTCGCATTCGGCTCATCAAGAACTACTAGTTTTGGATTGCCATAAAAAGCTCTAGCAAGACCGATTCTTTGTCTCTGACCACCTGATAAATTTGATCCAGCATTACCTATATCAGTATCGTAACCATCCGGGAATCGTAAAATTATTTCATGAGCTCCACACATTTTTGCAGTTTCAATTACCTTTTCTGGCAAAATTTCTGAAGACATTCTTGCTATATTTTCTTTTATTGTACCACTGAAAAGCTCAATACCCTGAGGAAGATATCCAACATGCTCCCCAAAATTTTCTCTATTCCAAGTGTAAACATCTCCACCGTCAAGTCTTATAGAACCACTGGATGCTCCCCAAA
>JAIFLQ010000062.1 GCA_020048975.1 Rickettsia sp.
AAGTGGCAATATTATCAGGACTCATCTTCTGCTCTTGCAAGATATTTACGTCCCATCATGCTTCATGTTGATTTCATTCTGATGAATCATAAAAGTAATTTACCGAGCCTAATGCAATTACTTAAAAATCATTACCTAAGCAATAAAAATCCTGGATCATTAAAAATTTCCAGTAACACCTCTCTTATTAAAGAAAAATCTATTATAGAATATCTCAAAAACACTGATAATCCTGATTATTTTGATCCTTATCGCCTAGAATTCTATGTATATGAAAAAATGTTTCATCATATTGACAAGGGCAGACTTTGTTGTAATGACAGCATCTCTTATAAAGATTTTGACCTTGATTTAATTCCAGAGGAAAATATCGAGAAGTCGCTAGAGATTGCTGAGAAATTTGGTTACTATAAAATCCGTAATTACTGTGATCAAAGGCTTGATGAGGCATTAGATGAATTAGATAAAGCATTACTCAGAACAAACGCTAACATTGATTCTGGTGCTAATAAACATATCAAGATTATCAATAACGAAGATAGCATCAAATCTTGGGATTTAATTTATGAGCCAAAAGAGCCGATATCTGATGGGTTTTTTGCCAATTTACCTAAAATAGAAATCGCTGATTTGCTCAAATTTATTGGCGATAAGATGAATTTATGGGATGGATTTAACCACATTAAACCTAAATACATCAAGCGCCAAAAACCAGATCTCACAGCTCTTAGAGCTTGTCTTCTATCAGAGGCCCCGTGTGGAAGAAGACCCAAAAATGTTGATTTGGATTTTAGAGTTGTTGTGGAGTGCCAATTTGCACGTTTCTTGCCCTTAAATATTTATATAATGTTGTTTTAGAAATTCCTAGTTGATCAGCTATATAGGGTATTAACCGCTACTATGAAATATAGGAAATATAAGGTCTACAAGCCACTCATTGCCGAAATCACACGTTCCCACCTGTGGGTTTAGAGTGTCCAAAAAGGTCTCGTTCTTAAAAGCACTCCTAATTTAGACACAGAAAAAGAGGCTACGCTGGGATTCGGAGAATATCATACGCTAAGCAATTTTTTCCAGCTATTTTATACCAAAAAATTCACATGAAAATCATCTAAAGTCTGAACGCCTTAATCTAAAAGGGTTTCAAGGTTTTACGACCTCATCATTTTAAAATCAACTCGTCCTCTGTATGCCTTATAACTAAAGGGCTAGACACCTATGCCGAGAAAATCCGTACCTTCCTGCAAAGAACACCATAAAGGAACGTAAAGTACCATAGGAATTTCCTGCAACGATCACTTAGCTTTGGTTTGCAGTGGTTTTTCTAAAATCCCCAAAAATTTACTACGTCAATGACGTAATAAATGTTAAATAAAATAACCAACAGGATGATTAATAACAAAATAAAACGATAGTTTTGGGTGGTATTGCCGTATATATTAATACTAGAGAAAAAAGTATCAGAACAAAATATGCAAAAGAATACTAAAAACCAAAAGAAAGTAAGGAAAGCAAAAATCCCAATCAAAAGTGATGGTTTGTTCAAAAAGATAATGCAGGATGTAGTAGCTGCAAGGGAATTCCTGGAGTTCTATCTACCACCAGACTTTAAGGATTTAGTTGATTTAACAAAGATCAGAGTAGAAAAAGAATCCTTTGTAGAAGATGACTTGAAAAGAAGGCTTAGTGATATAGTTTATACGGTTAAAACCAAAGATAATGAAGAAGCTTTTGTATATGTCTTGATTGAAAGCCAATCAACACCTGACTATTGGATGAGTTTTAGGTTATGGAAGTATATGCTGCTTTTGTCGGAAAGGCATATGAAGGACAAAAGCAAACTTCCTTTAATTGCGCCATTGTTAGTTTATAATGGGACAAAAAAATATAATTCTCCAAGAAATTTATGGGATTTGTTCACCCTGCCAGAACAGGCCAAAAAATTAATGACGGAAGATTATAAGCTGATAGATTTGCAATCAATGTCAGATGATGAGATTAAAAAGAAGCAACATTTAGGGATGGTGGAATATTTCCTTAAACATATTCATCAGCGTGATATGATCAAACTATGGGAACAGTTCTTAGAGAATTTCAAAGAAACTGTATTAATCGACAAAGCTAATGGATATATTTACTTAAAGCTATTTATTTGGTATACTGATTCTAAGGTATCAGAGGAAAGGCAAAAAGAGTTATCAGAAGTATTAGTTAAACATTTGTCGGAACAAGAGGAAGCAAGTATTATGAGAACAATAGCGCAAAAATATATCGATGAAGGTATTGAACAAGGTATTGAACAAGGCCGAGAAGAGACCATGCAAAAAACAGTGATTAATATGCTTATGCAAAATGCAGATATTAAATTTATTTCTAAAGTTACTGGATATAGTATTGACCAAATTGAAGAGTTAAAAAATCAACTATAATTAAAGAGTAATTTTAATGTCATTATCTTTGGAACAATTAGAACTCATTAAGTTAATAGATAACAAGGTAAAAGCTATTATTTTGAATGGGGGCAGTGAGGAAGAGATATTGATATCATTGCTAGATAAGATGCCTAAAATCAAAACTATAATAAGTTCTTTTGCAAATCTTAAGATTACAGAAGAAAATGAGTATTATGATAGATATACTGGTTTTTATCAGTATGTAAAAATACTAGAAAATTTAGCAACTGGTATTAGTAAGGGAAAAATCAAAGTTCCTGAATATTCCTAAAAAGTTAAATAGTTAATTATATTTAACATAGTTATAAAATATACGTCTTATTTTAAGAGTCATTTAGCTATTAAATCAGGTGGTTATAGTAATGATTTAGTATTAACAGAGAAAAACTCTTAAAATCGCATTTATAATGCGTTTTTGGATACAGAGCTAAACCCCATAAAAATATGAATAAAAAGTTTGCAAAAAAACGTTGAAAACTTGGTTATTTTCACCTCTACTTTCCATAATCAAAATTATGAATAATTAAATTCTTAATATATAATTAACTAAGAAGTTAAAATATTCTTAAATAAATAGCTTTGCAATTGTATTCATAGATAAAAAAAGTTTATTAGAATTATCAAGAAACTGTGTAAATCCATAGCTTTTGTAAAATTTTACAGCTTGCTCATTTTTAGCGTCAACAATAACAGCAAATGCTGCTATTTCCGATTTAAATGACTTGTGCAGAGCGTCTAGTAATAAATATTCACCTAATTTTTGTCCTTGGCAATCTTTATCTATTGCCAATCTCCCTATTAATATTGCTGGTAAGTATGGGTAATTCGGTAGTTTTTTGGTATATTTAGTTTCTAGTTCAGAAATGTCTATACGATTAGATGATAATGTATAATAACCTATAACTCTTTTAGTTTTGTGATTAACACCTAAAAACACAGAAGCTAAATATCTTTTTATATCTTGAGATGCGTAATTTGTTAAATACTTGTTTAAAATAGGTTCGCCACAGTCAAAGTCTTTAAAATCAAAGGACTTGTCATATGCTATAACTTGAACTGAATTATGCACGACTAATCATTTTTTATAGATTTAAATCGAATCGCAGCTTGTTTTAGTTTATTGGTAGGCTCTGTATTACTAACGCAGCTTTCAACCAATAAAGACATATCTCTAAGAGATAAATTAATCAGGCTTTGTAATTTAAGGACAGATTCAGCTTCTTTTTTAGCGGTAGCTATAATAAAGTCTGTCAAACTAACCCCTTGTATCTTAGCAGCTCGTACAAACAAGTTTTTGAGATTCGGAGAAACCCTTGCTTCTAATCTAGAGTGTTGGTTAATTAATTTAGTGATTTTTTTATTTTTCATAATTTCTTAAATTCAGTTTCCTAATTGTACGTCATATTGACGTACAATACAAGTGCTATTATTTAAAATAACTTCTCTTGTTTTAAAGGGCCAGGGTGAGTAGGGAAAAATGTCAATTTTCCTTCATTAGATTTTGAATATATTCAAAGAATTGACTGTCTAGCATCACTTTAGGATCGTACTTTTTTTTCAATTCTCTCCAATTTTTAATATTTGGGTAAGCTTTTACTAATTGGGTTTTATCAAAGAATACTCTGTATGGAAGATAAAAAGTACCATTTAAATTAATAGCTTTTGAAATTGTGTCATGTGTAAATTTTCTCATAGTCTCTTCAGCGCTATTAGTCACACTCTGTGAAAAGAGGCAGACTAAGCCGAAAACATCTTGTTGTGCATATGGTAATAATGAAATACTGTCGCTTTGCACCTCACGAATTGTAACATTTAGAATATTTACTTCATATTTAATAATATTCTCTCTAAGCTGAGTAATAAAATCAAATAAATGTTCTTTAGGAATAAAATACTCATGTAAAATATCCTTATTTTTTCCATAAAGAGGCCATAATATATGAATATCTGTATTCATTGCATTATTACGAGTAATAGGCTCGTGATTAGTCATGTTTTTAGCATACAGCTTCTCGGCTTCCCATCTAAGTTTTTTACCTATATTATGATATTCAGAGATTCTAAAAATACTTCGTTTTATAGCAACTAGCTTCTCAGGAACAATGGAAGTTTGTTGATGTAAGTTGCCATATGTTTCGTACCAAAACAGCCCAGCCTCGTCGAATAATTTCTCATGATCTACTGACAAACGTGCGTAAGCAAGCTGAGATTTTGGATTATTAGTAACAAAAGTTTTAAAACTAGATTCTAGCTTTTCTGATGAGGTAAAATGTGAATGGAATGTAACAGGATAGTTTTCAACAGTTTCTAATTCAACATCCATAATTATAGCAAACATACCATATCCGCCAATAATAGCACTAAATAATTGAGGCTCTGAATCTTTCGATATTTTTTTAAGTATACCATCTGGCGTTATAACAGTCATTGCAATAACTGTTGAAGCAATTGGTGGTGAAGAAACTTGCCACCCATGCACATTAACACTTATAGAACCACCTACAGTGAAGATATTATCGGATTGCATAACCTTAATTGAACGATTGTATTTGGTTAATATATCTTGAACTTTCTTCCAAGTAGCTCCAGCTTGAATAACGACAGTTTTTGAGTCATGATTATAAGTAACTTTATTAAACGGTAACATATCAAGCTGTATAGAATTATCTAAAAGTGTTTGTCCGCCACTCGAGTGTTTACGTCCGGCGATCGTAATTTTTTTCCCCTCTTTTTGCGCTCTATCTAAAGCATTTAGGACATCGTTAATAGTATGAATATGAATAATTTCACCTAGTATCACTTTTGTACCACCAGCATCGTAAGATGTTTTAAATTTTTGTGGTATGGTATTTTGAATAGTTAGCGGTGTATTCGTTTGAATACCATGAACTCCAAGATTATATAAGTTTAATGCAACAGCTGGGTTGTCAACAGTCCAAGTGATTACAGGATATTTATTTTTGATTAGTTGTTTAAGTACATGTTTATTTAAATTAAATCGTGGTCCTAGAACGTCTGGTCTTACAATGCGTCTGATTTGTTTTTGAATCCAGTGCTGCTTCAGAATCCAGGGAATCTGATTAAATTGCGACTGAGATTCCTCTCCAATTGCATTGGATTGATCTACAAAATCATACATTATCATAATTTCACGAGAGGCAAGTCTCATTAAAGAAAGAAAAATTGGGTTAAAAGATTCAACAAAAACATTTTCTTGAAGATGATGTTTCTGTATTATATGAATAACGTTTTTTACCAATATTTTATCAAAAATATTATTGGACTTTATGTCGAGAAAAATAACTTTTTGAGTTCCCACTATACTAAAAAAAGCATCCAGTGTCATAAGATGTGACTGCTCTGTTCCTTTAAATACTAATTTTGATAATTCACTCCAATAGTGATGTTCTGGTATACCAGAACCATTTGTATATTCCTCTAACTGATTACCATGATATAAAAATAACACCCCATCTCTTGAGGTACGCACATCTACTTCTATACCATCTACTGAACTATTTAATGCATCTTGAACTGATTCAAAACTATTGCCTGGAAAATTACCTGATACTATTGCTTTATGCGCTATAATCGCAGGAAAATGAAACATAGTATTCCCTACAGGAATAGCTGTAGGAGTATATAAAGGCTCAATACTCAAATGTATTAAGCCACTTGCGAACAATATAAATATAAAATATTTAAGGAGCTTGCGTTTTTTGCTCTTAATGCCCATGGTGATTTTCATCAATAATTTTTCTCTAAAGTATTAAATTTTGAGTATTTTAAAAAGTTTAATACTAAC
>JAIFLQ010000009.1 GCA_020048975.1 Rickettsia sp.
ATAGCATTTTGCTAAAACATCTTTTCGCATCGCTTTGACATTTTCTCTAGCAATGATTTTACCTCCAATAGCTGCTTGTATTGCTATCTGGAATAATTGCCTTGGAATTAAGTCTTTTAACCTTGCACATAACTCCCTACCCCTTGATTCAGCTCTCGATTTATGAACAATAATTGACAGAGCATCAACTGGATCTCCATTTACCATGATAGTAAGCTTGACCAGATTACTTTCCTGATAATCATCTATTTCCCAGTCGAAACTTGCATACCCTTTACTGCACCCCTTGAGACGATCATAAAAATCAAAAACAATTTCATTAAGTGGCAATCTATATATAACCATTATTCTTCCAGAAATATATTTCATATCAACCTGCGCGCCTCTTTTATCGGTGCAAAGCGCAAGTACTGAACCTAGATATTCTTCAGGCACCATAATAGTTGCGCGAATCCAAGGTTCTAACATCGATTCTATAGTTTGTGGATCGGGAAAATCAGCGGGATTATGTATTTCTATTTGTTTTCCACCCCTTAAATTAACCTGATACACAACACTTGGTGCTGTTGTTATAAGATCTAAATCAAATTCACGCTCCAACCTCTCTTGAACAATTTCAAGATGTAATAGACCAAGAAATCCACATCTAAATCCAAAACCAAGAGCCGTTGAATTTTCCGTTTCAAATTCAAGGCTTGCATCATTCAAGCGAAGCTTACCAAGCGAGTCCTTCAACTTTTCAAAATCAGATGCATCCGATGGAAATAAACTACAAAACACCACAGGCAAATTAGGTTTAAACCCAGGCAACATTTTTACTTCAATTTTACTGTCTTCGGTAATTGTATCCCCTACCTTACATTCTGTTACTTGCTTAATTGATGCGGTAAAAAATCCTAATTGACCAGCATCTAAAGAATCGCACATAACCTTCTTAGGCGTAAAATAACCAACATTATCAACTGCATATGTATTTTTTGTGGATAACATCTTGATTTTCATGTTTTTTTTGAGAGCTCCTTGGAAAACCCTAACCAGTATTACTACACCTAAATATTGGTCATACCAACTATCTACTAGCAGCGCTTTTAGGATGTTTTTATTCTCATTTTCAACAAATTCATTTTTTGGTGCTGGAAGCATGTGGACTATAGCTTCTAAAACATCTTCAATACCAATACCACTTTTAGCTGATACTAAGAGTGCATCGCTTGCATCTATACCAATTACACTTTCTATTTGTTCTTTGACTTTATCAGGCTCTGCCGCTGGAAGATCTATTTTGTTTAAAACTGGTACTATCTCATGGTTATTATCAATAGCTTGATAGACATTAGCCAGTGTCTGCGCTTCAACCCCCTGGCTTGCATCGACTACCAAGAGAGAGCCTTCGCAAGCAGCAAGAGATCTACTAACTTCATATGAAAAATCAACATGACCTGGCGTGTCCATCAAATTCAGCTGATATGTATTGCCATCTTTAGCCTTGTATTGAAGCCTGACAGTTTGAGCTTTTATTGTAATGCCACGTTCTCGTTCAATATCCATTGAGTCAAGTACTTGCTGACTCATTTCTCTCTTCTCTAAGCCACCACAATACTCTATCAACCTGTCTGCTAAAGTAGATTTTCCATGATCAATATGGGCTATAATCGAGAAGTTCCGTATAAATTTTTGTTCATCCATTTTATTCTAAAAATCACTATATATTTAATAAATTATAATTTATACTCATAAACTAAAAATGAGTCACCAACTGACACAGTATAACAGCTATTTTGCTTAATCCTAGAAAAATTAAAGGTAATAGAATGCGCGCGGAAATAGAAAATACAAAACTTAAAATTGAGCAATCACTCGAGTTGCTTAAGAGGTCTCTTTGACATTGATAGTACAAGAAAAAAACTATTAGAACTTGAAGAACAAGCGAACACATCAGATCTATGGAATGACCAAAAAAAAGCGACAGAGTTGCTAAAAGAAAAAAGAGTGCTAGAAAACACTCTAAATTCTTTTGATAAAATCAATAATGGTCTTACCGATAATATCGATCTTGCCATTATGGCTGAGGAGGAAAATGACGAATCAATCCTCGACCAAGTAGAAACTGAACTAACCCAACTAGCTAAAATTGCATCCAAGTTTGAAACAGAATGCCTGTTCTCCGGTGAATTAGACCTTAACAACTGTTTCCTTGAGATCAATGCTGGAGCTGGCGGAACCGAAAGTCACGACTGGGCCTCAATAATGATGCGTATGTATTTACGCTTTGCAGAACGCCTTGGTTTTAAAACAGAAATAATTAATATTATTTCTGGTGAAGAAGCTGGGATTAAATCTTGCTGTATAAAAATTAAAGGAGAAATGGCTTTTGGCTGGTTTAGAACAGAGTCAGGAGTACATAGATTAGTTAGGATATCACCTTTTAATGCCGCTGGTAAAAGGATGACTAGTTTTGCCTCCTGTTGGGTATATCCAGAAATTGATGATAATATAGATATAACTATTGAAGAAAAAGATTTAAGAATAGATACATACAGAGCCTCTGGCGCTGGCGGTCAACATGTTAACACCACTGACTCCGCCGTTCGTATAACCCACATACCAACAAATGTAGTAGTACAATGTCAAAATGACAGATCTCAGCACAAAAATAAAGCAGAAGCTATGAAAATGCTAAAAGCAAGATTATACGATTTAGAAATCAAAAAGAAAAACGAAGAAACAGATAAAGAAAATGCCGCTAAAACTGATAATAGCTGGGGGCACCAAATCAGATCTTATGTACTACAACCATACCAAATGGTTAAAGATCTCAGAACAGATCATGAAACTTCAGATGCAAACGGTGTTTTAGATGGTAATTTGGAAAAGTTTGTTTCTGCCACTTTAGCACAAAAAGCAGCAAAGTATTAGCATTCGCTCGTGATGACGGGAAATAATTCGCTGATGACAACAACATTCGTCATGGCGGTTTACTCGAGCGCTTAGCAAATAAAAATATCAAGGGATAGTAGTTGGCTCCTTATCTGTTCTAATTCTTACTATTGTAGACATACCTGGGGTCAATTTACCTATCAAATCTTTGGGAATCTCAAAATCAATTGATACAGGTACACGCTGAACTATTTTTGTAAAATTACCCGTCGCATTAGCTGGCGGTAATAAACTGAATTTTGCTCCAGTTGCAGGAGAAATGTTTCTAATGTAACCTATAATCTTATGATCAGGCTCTGAATCAAAACTCATTGTTGCTTGCATTCCTGCTTTAAAATTAGTAATTTGAGTTTCCTTAAAATTGGCTTTTACATATAATTTTTCTGGCACAACCGCAAATAGCACGACTCCTGCACGTATGTAATTTCCAAGTTTCAGAGAACTATTACCAAAAATCCCATCAATAGGAGAACTAATTGACGTGTTATCTAAATTTCTTTTAGCAAGAATAGCTTCTTGTTTTATGGTAATATGCTTTGCTACTGAAGATAAACGTTGTATTTCTAGGAGCGCTAGTTTTTCATCGCTTGTTTGCATATTAAGTTTTGCCTGTGAAAACTCATTTTTTGCTTTTTCTAACGCCATTTCAGCGCTATCTAATTTTTGTTTACTAGCATAATTATCTTTGCTAAGTGCCTGAATTCTGTTGTAATCTACTTGAGTAAGTTTCAAGTTAGCTTCAGCAAACTCAAAAGATTCTTGTGTTTTTACTTGTTCGATTTGAGCTAATTTTATATTTTGCTCAATTATTTCTATATCTCTTTTTGCACCATCAAGAGTTGCTAGTGCTTTTTCATAGTTAGCACGATAATCATCATCTTTAATTTTAGCTACAATCTGGCCAGATTTAACTTGATTATTTTCTTCTACAAATATTTTATCAATTATACCACTTACCTCTGCACTAACATTAGAAATCTCAGCTTCAATATATGCGTTATCAGTATATTGAGTCTTACTCCATATGTATATCTCGTACACTAAGAAAGAAAAAACAATAGCACTAACAAGTAGAATATGAAAAAAATATCTATGTGATGAGTATTTGGAAATAAAGTTCATAATCTTCGTGATATATAAATACAAACAATAATAGATAATAAGTATATTATAGCAGCTATTGGTAACATGTACCAAGGGTAGATAACCGTTATTATTATTATTATAGCAAATATTATCATACAGAGTGATAAATATTCTGGTTTAATATTAAGATTTTTTATTGATATAGTAGGCAATCTGCTAGCCAGTAATATTGCTACAAAGACAATATAAACATTTATTAATAATGTATGATTTCTGATATTAAAATCCTCAAAATATGTAGTGATTTCGAAATCAAGAATCATAGGTATTAATGCAAGCATTGCTCCGCTAGGTGCGGGAACGCCAGTTGAAAAAAGCATCGCTTGCTTTGACTCTACTGGATTGAAAATCATAGTATTGAATCTTGCTAATCTTATACACATGCAAACGATAAAAAAGGTAATCGAAGCCCAAGAAATGACCTTGTATTCATACTGCTGAAAAGACCACAAATATGTTATGATAGCTGGACAAACACCAAAATTGACAAAGTCACACAATGAATCTAGCTCTGCACCAAAATGGCTAGTAGCATTGAGCATCCTAGCTATTTTTCCGTCAAGACCATCAATAATAGTTGCTATTAACACACAATAAATTGATAACTCCCATTTACTATCAAGTGCAAAGCGTATAGAACTCACTCCAACAACAAGACCTATCAAGGTTACTAGGTTAGGAATTAACTTTGCAACGGGCACTGGTTTTAAAATTCTTCGTGGCTTTTTTAACTTTGACAAAATCCATGCCTAATAATTATATTATTTATCTTACTTCAAATTTCAGTTTAGAAGACTTGCTAACACTCGTGTCAGCTATAACAGTTTCTCCACCTACACACGTTTGTCCTACTGACACTAAAATGTTAGTTTTTAAGGGCAAGTAAATATCAGCTCTACTCCCAAACCTTATTAATCCGTATCTTTGTCCAGCTTTCACCACTTGAGATTCTTCTAAATCACAGACAATCCTACGCGCAATTAAGCCAGCAATTTGAACAAAAGCTATTTTTACACCCGCAACAGTTTCCATCAAAACAGATTGACGCTCATTATGAATACTTGCTTTATCTAAAGAGGCATTAAAGAATTTTCCAGGATGATAGTTTAGCGACAAAACCTTGCCAGAAGCTGGAATCCTATTAATGTGAACATTAAAAATATTTAAAAATACACTAACCCTGATCATTTCCTCATCACCAAGCCCAAGCTCCGATGGCGGAGTTACTTCCTTTATTGCTTGAACTATTCCATCAGCTGGACTGATAATAAAACTATCATTTATCGGCGTTACTCTTTCAGGATTTCGAAAAAAATAAGCACACCACACTGTGCAAATCCCGCCAATCCAGCCTAATGTTGTGCTGAACGACCCTAATACAAAAGTAATTACAGCAAATATACCTATAAATATATAACCTTCTCGGTGAATGATTTTTGCTAGATCACTATACGGTTTCATGTTTCTTCTCCAAAATAAATTCTCTTGGATGATAAAATCCTTAAATGCTAAGGTCAAGTACAAAAATTGTTTATACTGTTAAAATTTATTATTCATAGTTGACCTTATGTTCAAAAGTTATTATAATGACGTCTTACGAGTTGATAAAAAAAAATCTAAGTTAATTATTATGAAAGTTCTAAAATCCTTAAAATCTGCAAAAACAAGAGATAAAAACTGCCGCATAGTTAAAAGAAAAGGTAGAACTCTTGTCATTAATAAGATCAATAAAAGATTTAAAGCAAAACAAGCTTAAGTTCTATATACGATACCAATATCCTCAGCTCAATGACAATCTGGTTTGGTTGGCAATGGTGTGGGTGAGACAGAAATATTGGTACAAATTTATAGTAACCGTTCACGGAAAATAAAAAATCAGATAGTACGTCATGACGAGGAGAGCTAGCGACTTGGCCATCTATTATTAGAAGATGAAAAACCAGTCATTGCGAGCGAAGCGTGGCCATCCATATCCATAAAGCCATGGATCACTTCGCATTCGCTCGTGATTGTAAAGGTTAGGTAATTCGTTGACAAGAATCGGCAAAAAGAAGAGGCGTTTTACCATCAAGTGC
>JAIFLQ010000015.1 GCA_020048975.1 Rickettsia sp.
GTAACCAACGACTATATGTCCATTCAATAAAAGCTTTGAACGATATTTTTTCCTGCTCCTTATTATGCGCCCAAAAATCTTTATATTGACGTGCCCTACTTTCATCAAAGTAAGTCACACCCCATAAATACTCTAAACCACCGTCTTCAAGAGGAAAACCTTCAATATCAAAATAAATATCTAGCGGTGAACTTGGCGGAAGTAGTGATAATCCTATTTTTTTATGAATTTCATGCGGTAAAATCTGATATAAAGGCACGTCTTTCCCAACACTGTCTTTTTGAATTTTAGCTTGCGCTTTTAATCGTGCTAATACATCAGAATTTATACCTTTTACAGAATCACAATCTGAGTCAACTATTGCCTGCATAGTATTAACACCGGCTTTATTTAACTTTTTAATTTGACTTCTTGTTATTGTGGCAATCTGGCATAAGTGATCCGCTTGTGTTAACATATTTTCAGCATAATTAGTCCATCTACCATAACTAGTAGAGTCGGCTGGATTTAGAAGATGATGCGCAGAAAAATTTTGATGTGCTTGTAAAAATCTGGATTTCAAGTTTTGGTAATAATAAAAGTAGTCATTTGTGCGCAAACGTTGATTATTGCCGTTACCGAGTGCAGCTACTACATAATCAGGCCTTCTTCCTTGTAATGCTTCTAACATTTCAGCATAACAACATAATTGTATAACAACATAGGGCTTTAAGATTTTAGCCAGCTTAGTATCCCAAACTTCATAATAAAAATCACCTAAACTGCTTTTACCTTCTACTTTTACCAAAAAATCAGCATATCCTTTAAACAGCAATAGCGACAATGCGGCCTGATAAATGACCTCTACCCCTGATTTCATAGCAGAAATTGTATCTTGTGCTGCATTTGGGCTTTTTGAAATTTGTACAACGCTGAGATTTGCTTCAAGAAAAGATTTTAAAACCTCATCTTCGTGTACAGCTCCTTTTTTTTGTAATAAACTCATCAGCTCATCCGGTGCATCTGTAGAAGACAACAGCTCTGGGTTAATAAGCACCGAATGTTCCATCCACGAGGCAAAGGGGCTATCCATATACAAAGTTAAGTCTGAAGGAGAATAAATTATTTGATCTGTTTCAAAATACATAGAAAGTAATATCTTATCTATTTGTGATTAACTATTTCTTAAATAACTTGAAGTAAAATTAGCATTTGTCAAGTTAGGAGGTTGTTATGGTAATAGTTTTTATTGGTTCTTTAGCTATAGGGTGTATTCTAATATTTGCAACGTTTTCGCAGTAAACTTCCTTTGTACTTTGCAATATTTTAACTAGCGGAATAATAAGATTGGCTCTTATAGCTTAGTTTTTAATGTACTGCAACATATACTTTGTTGAGAATTGATATAATGTTTTAAAAATCTTTACTATCCGCTACACTATTGGTTATGTTAAAATTGATTAGTAAACAGTACTGTCCATTATTTAGCGATTTCCGATTTAATGTACAACATTTTAGCTTACTTTTCTGCTGTAATTTATGTTATAAGTTGGTGAGCAGCTTGCTTGGATTCAAGTGCCTTTCTTTCAAAGGCACTTGATTAATATTTGTTAGTATTATATAATGGCTTTAGTTAGTAATGTAAAAATATGAGGTTAATATGTCAAAGGCTTGTATGTCTTCAAAAAAAGATGATTCTGCACTGCGTGATAAATTTTTAGAAATATTAAATGGTCAAGATAGTATTAATGTTACATTGAGGATGGTCGCAGATTTTTGTTTAAAGTTAAACAACGAGGAGCTAGCTAAGTCATTGTTTTTAGAAGCATTAAATAAAGAACATGACATTTTAAAAGAAGCATCTTCATCTTCATCTTCATCTACTGATACTGCGAATTCTATATTCGCACAAAATTTATCTGATCTTTGTAGATATATTAACTTTTCTAATGAAAGTCAATCTGATTTATTATTAGGATGCATAGATGATAATTATGATGAGATTTAATCTTTTTTCAAAATCATTATCTAACTAAAGACTAAAGCCAGTTGCAATTAGTCTGTTGCATATAGTTGATTGTACAAAAACACTTCAAGCGGACTTAGGGGGCTACTTAAGCGTTTATAATTAGTATCTTATGATCTTACGCTATAATAAACTCCTTCAAAAACATTGATATCTTGTCAAAGTATAAAAATTATGAAATTATATCCATTGCAAACAAGTTCTGAATCTGAAGACTTTGAACAAGATACTGGAACCGAAGATTTTTTTGATAATTTATTTCATAATATATATCAAGAATCTTTAAACCTCTTAAAACATAATATTATAAAAAGAGACTTACAAAAATTAGTAAGAGAGCATGAAATAAAAAATCAAGATATCCAACGTCAATTTAAAGAAATATCCAAACCTTTTAATTCCTATATTCACACCACTCGTTTTAATGACAAAGAAAAAAGCTTAGAAAAGAATGAAAATTTTGCTCAAAAATATTCTCTATATAAAACATATCATAAAGAGTATGTTGAAGACATATTACCTACTTTTTTATCTAAAAAAGTAGGTAAGTCTCAAGAGAAACCAGAGCAAGAGCAAACAATATCTGAAGGTTTTGTGCATTTTATACAGGCTCAAGAATTGGGTACAATAGGTAAAAGGACAATTCGAGACGAATCTAAATTGATAAAATGGGTACAACAGAGTGAGGTTCTCACTAGAAGTAAAATAAAGGATTATTTGATGACAAAAGAGCCGAATCAAATAATCTCTGCACCTATTTTTTTTGAAGAGAATATTGCTGCAAGTGGTATTAAAGAAAAGCTAAAAACATTTATAGAAAAAAAGCATCATGTTTTTTCTGGAGACTATCATTTTTTAGCGTATGTTCAGTTCTTAAATCAATTAAATCGTGGTTTACTAAAATTTAATACAGAAGAAAAAGATATTATTTCTTATAAGAATGAGCTGCTGCCACAAAGATTTGTTAATATCTATCAAACTCAAATAATTAAACATGATACTAGAGTTGATGAACTAGATTCTCTTGGTACGTATACAAATATAGTTAAAAATATATCAGAAAAAGATGGTGAGATTAAGCAAACAGTTAATGCATTATTAAATAATAAAAACGGTAATATAGCTATTAGCAAACAGCTGTATTCTCTTTTAGACTTGATGTTTGTGCTAGAACCGATGAGAAACTTAGGATCTATTATTGATGGTGTTATGCTTCTTGATTTAATTAATTCTAATAAGATTAGTATTAAAGATATCCCAACAAAACTGCCTATGGCTACATCTTTTGCAGTGGATGCTGTGCGCAGTATACTGAAACAAGACTTTAAAGGGCATTTCTCTGATAAATATAATTACGATAATGGACTCAAAGTAAGTGGTCGTGACCAATTAAATGATATAGTGCTGCGTTTAAAACAAGCTATTTTGTTTATGGAATGGTGTAACTTAAAAACCGATAATACAGAACAAAAACCTTACAATCAAAAATTAATTGATAATTATGTAGCTCTTGTGGCACAAATTGCAGACAATACTGATAAAGTACCAAACTTCGCAAAGTCTTTAAGAGCATTTATCGAAAATTCTAAGGACAACGAAATCAAGGCAATAAATATAGACGAAAAAAAAGGTGAAAAAAAGGAGTTATCAAAAACTGATCTTAGTAAGTGTACAAAAGAAATCATTCATCAATTAAATAAAAAATATGAGGCACCACTACCTAAGGAATTGCTAGATCAATTCAGAGAATTTATCACAGATACACTAATTAATAAAGCAACTAGTACCGATGTTGGTGAAACAAAAAGTAAATTTAAAGAAACGAAAGATTTATCAGACTCTTCTAAGAAAAATCCTCTTGAAGATGATTCAAATCTACTAATGAAAGCAAAACCAGTAGAAGGATACTACAGTAATGATGATGTTATTTTATTGATAGAAGCACTTTTAAAAGAAAAAGGATTATCACTAAATAATTTAAGTTATGAAGTTACAGGAGATACTATCAACCTTAAAACTTATGTTTTAGATCCTAGATCATTAAATGCTGAAGGCGTCAATATAGGAGAAGAGCAATATCTACATTCTTTAAAAGAAGATGTTGATAGAGTTTTGTCAGCAAATAACGGCATAGAGTTACAAATACTAATTCCTATAAGATTAAAAAGCTCTAAGCATTGGGCTACAGCTCAATTAAAAGTTGATACGGATCACAAAATTCAAGCAATTGTATATGATTCAGCTTATTCTGATACCCTACTTAATGATGATATTATTTTCCAGTTAAAAGATCTGTATGGATATAAGTTTGCTTCTCTGCAACACTCTCAAGTTGCTAAAGCACAACTTGACGAAAAGCAGCAGTTAAAAGATATTTACTGTGGGGGCTATACAGCACATGTGATATCAAATCTAACTATCACATCTGAAGTTAACGAAGAAAATAAGTTAACTATATGGGGAGTACAAAATGAACAAAGGCAGAAAGATGCAGATATAGTAAATACACAATTATCTGATAAAGCCTCAAAATTTGGAAAACTAGGAGACAACTCAAGCACAAAAACGATTTCACGAGGGCAAGATCTGATACGTGAAGAGAAAGCAGCTCATAAATTACATGAGTTAAAAGAAACATTTAATAAAGATAATAAAGCTACATTGCCAAATGAAGTAATCGACTTTATTAAAGATAAAAATAAAACTGATATTTTTCAACCAGACAAAAATCTTATAGATCAACCTGATGAATTTCTTAAATTAGTTCGCAAGATACCCGAAGTTACCGAAAACCAGTTGAAATTTTTAAAACAAGAGGCAACTTCAGTAGATAGTGACAAGGTTTTTAATGATATTGAGCCAGAGCAGGTGTTATACATCCTAAAATGTCTATACGAAGAAGGGCTTATTGAAGAGCAAATTCATGGTGTTACTCAAACTAGTGAAGGCTTAACAGCTGAGTCCATTAACCTAAATCTAGATAATATCATTAAATCTTATGATCAAACTGATATATATATCAACTCTAAGATAATTGATGAACATCAAGTCTTAGGCAATATTATAGGTTGGTTAGGAAATCAAAACACTTTCAATCAATATATATCGCTTGTTAAAATAAAAAATGCCATAGGTCAAAACCATGCTGTTCTACTTCATGCTAAGGAAGAGAGTAATAGCATTTTACTCTCTTTGACTGATCCTCTATCAGAAAAAAACTCTACATTTAAAGACGAACTCAAGAAACTTACTCATTTACTTCAACAAAATGGAATAGATACTAAAATCATATATTCAGGTAATCAAGACAAAGATTATGGCACATGTGCAGATATGAGCTTGATCATGCTGCAAGAACTTATAGAACAAACTGCTAATAAAACTATGCTAGATAATCATAAAAAAACTACAATTGACAATTTTTATAAGAATTGCAATACTTATCATGATGCTTACAACGATGTGATACATAATTTTGATTATGACCACAATCAGCTTGATTTATTAGGTCAAGGCAGCGTAACAATCTTTAATCTTCAGACCTCATTTATAAACTACTAGATAATGCCTTTTTTAAAGCATTATCGGTAATATAATATGTTAACCTAAGCATAACTTTAAAAGCCTGAGTATCTGAACAATGTTCCGATAACGTTAAATCTTTTAGCCTGTTTTTGAAGGTCTCTAATTGCTGTATTTCAAACTGCTGTAAACGTATCGACTTTGGAGTTTTGTACTGTCTTGTAGTAGACGTCAATTTCTTTCTAGTTGTGATATCTAAATTTAATGTCATTTTTATAATACCTCGTTATGTAGTCACTTTTAACTACAATATTAATTCCTTTACATATTCTATGTAGTCATTTTTAACTACAGATGGTGTTGCAGAATACTGTAGAATCGGCATTTTTGCTATTCCAGCTCTACTGATGTACAAACTTTGTCGTATTGATGCATTCATGGTATATGGCAGAATATCCCTTATTGCTTCTTCAATTTGTTGGTTTAACACTGAACCTCTTCCATCCACCTTATTCCTAAGAAAACTCACTATCTTGCTAGATAATAATTCTTTCAAAGAAACGCTTTCTTTAATCTCGGCTATTAATTCTAAAACGTCTTGTATAGCACTTGATGCAAA
>JAIFLQ010000074.1 GCA_020048975.1 Rickettsia sp.
AATAATATTAATAAACTACCTCCTATACCTTGTATTATAATTAGTAATGAGTTTTTTGACGCCCTACCCGTAAAACAATACATAAAAAGTCGTCATATATGGTATGAGTCAGTTATAGTATGTGATCCAACAGACGGCTTGCTTAAGTTTGATAAAATAGAATTAAACAAAGCTCTATTCAATCAATTAAATATTGATCATATCAACGCTCAAGATGGCGCATTAATAGAAGAATCAGCTGAATCACTAGAAATAACACGCAAAATAGCAATTCATCTAACGAAGTTTAAAGGAGTTTGCTTGACTATCGATTATGGCTATAATATCGAATTATGTGAACGTACTAGGAATCAGTATAATTCTACCTTACAAGCAATTAAAAATCACCAATATCACTCTATCATTGATTCACTTGGAGAGGCCGATCTTACTACTCATGTTGACTTTAATGCTCTAAAAAATGCTGCTCTACAAAAAGGGATAAAAAATATTACTATTTCCTCTCAGCATGATTTTTTAGTTAATAATGGCATAATTATTCGTCAAACAAATCTAAAAAGCCTGGCACAAGAAGATTACAGCTCAATTTTAGATAATCAACTCTATCGGCTTATTGCGAAAGAACAGATGGGAGAAATATTTAAAGTTATGGAATATACATCTTTCTAACAAATTGACATAGTACTTACAATCTTTGATAAAGCTTTACTGTTGAAACTCAACAACTTTTTACACAGATTTATCTTAAGAATGGGATTTTAAAAATTCTATAATAACCATAATTTAATTGCTCCTAAAGATTGCTTAGCTTACGGATCATGTATAGTCTTTTATGTTGAATTAGCAACGTTATTGCTCGTTGCTCACCTAATATTCTTAGGCCTCGACTCCTCGCGCCTAGTATCTAATCCAACCTAAAAGACTATAGTAATTAATCCCACCCTTAAGCTCAATTATTTATTACTTTTTGCTTATACTACTGTTACTCAAACGCACTTTCTTCTACTGTATACAAATTATCTAAAAAATTATCATCGTTATTATTCAAAATATCATGGTGATTAAGTTGTAGATTGTTCTGAAAAAAAAGCATTAATTCTTGTAATACTGATTGATATTGTGCTCTAATATTAGGATCTTGATTCAAACCTACTTGTTCACTGGCCATATAAACCTCCTAGTTTTGATGTTATAGGGATAAAATAATTTTAAAAATTCCACCCTTAACTATCAGTATACTGTAAAATTAGTTAACTAGATAATTAATTTTTATACTTTTTTTTTATATTTCATCTTGTAAATTAATATACGATAAATATCAGATAAAGTTGTCAGTAGTCGGGGCAACCGAACAAAAATGGAAATGACAGATAAAGTAGAAAATTTGGTTTCTTAGTAACTAAGTATTGGTGGTGTAGTGGGGGTTTTTAGAGTTGTTTCATCATTCAAACTCTAGCAATACCTGACCACTTGCAACATTGTCTAGTTCCTTTACTAATATTTTAGCTATTTTACCAAGACGCTCAGCTGTAATTATATTTTCCATTTTCATAGCTGTAAGCACTATTAAATCCTGCCCTAAAACTACCTCTTCGCCAACTTTAACATTTATAGATATTATCTGACCAGCAAGAGGTGCCACCATCTCTATCAAACCTTCTGCATCATCACGCACTGGCATAAGAGCTTCAAGTTCAGACATTCTAGGTGATCGAACATATGTATTAACTGTAATACCAGAATGAGTAAGCTTATAACCTGTTGGGATATCAACGATTTTTACATTAACTTTCTGGCCACTAATAATTGCTGTAAAAAGATGACTGCCCAAAGTCCAATTACTATTAATAGTAATTCTACTTGTTCCATATCTAATATTATAACCATCTTTCACTTGTTTTATCATTATAGGATATTCATCTTTATCAATAGAAACAACCCATCTGGTACCGATCTTATGAGCTTGATCTGTAATCTGATCTCCAATAGAAGAAGCTCTTTTTTGTTCTGTAAGATATACATAAATTGCCGTCGCTAAAAATACTTCGCTTATTTCTGAAGTAAGATTCGCTCCAGAAAAACCACCAGGATATTCTTCATCAATAAAACCTGTATGAATGTCCCCAGATATAAATTTCGGATGATTAATAAGTGCTTCAAGAAAGCTAATATTATGAGATATACCTTGAATGATAAATGAACTAAGCGACTGACTCATAAGCTCTATAGCTCCTTGACGAGTTTCACCATAAGTACATAATTTTGCTATCATAGCATCGTAAAACATACTTACTTCTCCACCTGGTCCTACTCCACTATCAATACGGATATTTGGGTTTTTTGGCGGAACTCTGTAGTCTAATATTCTTCCACTAGATGGTAAAAATCCACGTGATGGATCTTCAGCACAAATTCTTGATTCAATCGCCCAACCAGTCAGTTTTACATCTTCTTGCGAAAAAGAAAGCTTCTCACCAGCTGCAATTTTAATCATTTGTTCTACTATATCATATCCTGTAACCAGCTCAGTAACTGGATGCTCAACCTGAAGACGAGTATTCATTTCAAGGAAATAATATGTTCTATCTTTATCCATCATAAATTCAACTGTCCCAGCTGAATAATAACCGACCTTTTTTGAAAGAGCTACTACTTCAGAATACATTTTCTTCCTTGTTTCTTCATCTAAAAAGGAACTAGGAGATTCCTCAATAACTTTTTGATGATAACGTTGAATTGAGCACTCTCTTTCACCAAGGCAGACAGCATTCCCATATTGGTCAGCTAAAAGCTGTATTTCAATATGACGCGGGGCGATAATTAATTTCTCAATAAACACCCTTCCATCACTAAAACTATTTTGAGCCTCAAACCTTGCAGATTGGTAAGCTTTTTCCATTTCTTTAGGATTTTTTACTACCCTCATACCACGACCACCACCACCGGCAGCAGCTTTTATTATTACTGGAAATCCTATTTGCTCAGCAATTTCTATAGCTTGCTGGACATTATTAATCGTTCCCATATAACCAGGAACTGTGCTAACCCCTGAATCAATAGCAATTTTTTTAGCTTCAATTTTATCGCCCATGATTTTTATCACTTTAGCACTTGGGCCTATAAGAGTAACACCTTCCCTCTTTAACACATTGGCAAAGTTGGCATTTTCTGCTAAAAATCCGTATCCTGGATGCACAGCGTCAGCGCCACTTTCTCTAATTGCTGCAATAATATTTTTTATTGATAAATAGCTTTCTGTAGCTGGTGAACTACCAATATAGTAAGCTTCATCTGCATATTGAACATGCTGGGAGTTAGTATCTGCTTCTGAATAAACAGCCACAGATTTTATACCCATTTTTTGTAGGGTTTTCATGATTCTAAGAGCAATCTCACCACGATTGGCAACGAGAACTTTTTCAAATAATGGTTTTTCAATCATAAATAGTTTGTATCTTTATTGTTTGTTATTCTACAGAAACCTATTCTTACAATGGTAAATTGTCGTGTTTTTTCCAAGGTCTTACCAATGATTTACTACGCAAATAATTAAGCGATTTACATATTCTCCATCTTGTGTTTTGAGGTTTAATAATATCGTCAAGATAGCCTCTTGATGCCGCAACAAAAGGAGACGTAATTGTTTCTTTGTAATTTGCTATTATCTCTTTTTTCTTTTCTGGATCTTTGCATTCTTCTCTAAAAATAATCTCCGCAGCTCCCTCAGCTCCCATAACTGCAATTTCTGAATTAACCCAAGCGTAATTATTATCACCGCGCAAATGCTTTGAATTCATGACAATATAAGCGCCCCCATAAGCTTTTCTAGTAATAACAGTAATTTTAGGAACGGTAGCTTCCGCATAAGCATAGAGTAATTTTGCACCATGCTTGATTATGCCATTAGTTTCTTGCTCAATTCCAGGAAGAAACCCAGGAACATCAACTAATGTTACTATTGGAATACTAAAAGCATCACAAAATCTGATAAACCTAGCGGCTTTTCTTGAAGCATTTATATCTAAACAACCAGCTAAATTAAGAGGTTGATTTGCTACAAAACCAACTGGATTACCTTCCATATAACCAAATCCAATAATAATATTTTTAGCATAATCTGTTTGCAATTCAAAAAAATCACCTTCATCAACTATTCTCTGAATCAACTCCTTCATGTCGTAAGATTTATTAGGGTTTGTTGGTACTAAAGTATTTAACGACATATCCACCCTATCAGCAGGATCTTTTGTAGGTCTTACTGGTAAATTACCACGATTGGATAGTGGTAAGAAATTCATAAATCTTCGTGTTTCTAAAAGAAGCTCAACATCGTTTTTAAAAGAAAGATCAGCAACACCAGACTTAGCTGTATGCATTCTCGCTCCACCTAATTTTTCTTGTGTTACCTCTTCTCCAGTAACAGTTTTTATTACGTCTGGACCAGTCACAAACATATAAGATGATCCACGAACCATAAAAATAAAGTCAGTAAGAGCTGGCGAATACACAGCTCCACCAGCACATGGACCCATTACAAGGGTAATCTGCGGAATAACACCAGAAGCAAGGACATTACGTTGGAATAATTCTCCATATCCACCAAGCGAATCAACACCTTCTTGTATTCTAGCCCCCCCAGAATCATTGATTCCAATTACAGGAGCGCCAACTTCTAAAGCTGCGTCAATTAAATTACAGATTTTTTTAGCATGATACTCACCGAGTGAACCTCCGAAGACCGTAAAATCTTGGCTATAAACAAATACCAATCTTCCATTAATGGTTCCATGTCCTGTTACAACACCATCTCCAGCAAATTTCTTATCCTTCATATCAAAGTTATCGCATCGATGTTCAACAAACATACCAGTTTCTTGAAAGCTATCCGGGTCTAGTAATACTTCAATACGCTCCCTAGCTGTTAGTTTGCCTTTTTTATGTTGTTGCAGAATCCTCTCTGATCCACCACCAAAGCGGGCTTGGCTTCTCTTTTCATCAAGTATTTGTTGGTTTTGAAATGTGACTTTACTCATGATCTGAATTTATTTTTTTCAAAAATTGCCTTTACTTAAAAAGCTCAGTATAAAGATTTTTTTTTTTTAAGATAGAGCTATTTTAGACAGCTGCAAGCAACGATTATATTTAACAACAAAAATTGGCTAAAGAGCTTTATTTAGATCATAATTGGTATAAATTTATTATCTATTTCGTTTTTAATTTATATAAACAAAATTTATCGATCAAATCAGTTAGATACCAAAGTAAAAAAATTTTGGCTTATTACAGAAATGTAAAAAATTAAGTCCATTCATATTTTTGCCAAATTTTAACTTGACATTAAACCATAGGTTATTATATCTTTAGTCTACAAAACCATGAAGAATTCTTCGTATTTAAAAGACTACACTAATAAACAATAGGTTAAATAAAATTATGAAAAGATTACTATCTCTAGAATCAGCTAAAACTATTCAATTAACTGCAGAAAACGAAAACCAGATTATTAACCTTGCAAAACAAGGAACTAATAATGATTTGCTTCTAGAGTTAATTGATAACAATAATTATTTGTTAGAAGTAGAGTTTGGAACTGATAAATTAAAAATAATACAGATTGCAGAAGAGTATAATAACTTCACACTACTCAACACTCTTATGGAAAAATATCCTAATCAGCTAAATCTCCATAATGCAGATGGCCTCACCCCATTGCATTATGCTGTTGAGGATAGGGGAATTGGCGATACCAAAATAGCTGAGTTTCTTATTGAAAAGAATCCTTTTCTAGTTAATGCTAAAGCTAAGAATGGTGACACCCCATTGCATTTGGCGGCGCGGCTTGGAAAATTCGACATGCTAAAGCTTCTTCTTAACTATGACGCTGATATTAATGCTACAGATGATAGTGGCAACACTCCATTATTGGGGGCTGCTATCAAAGGTGACCATGACATAGTAGAGCTTCTTATTAAGTATGGCGCTGATATTAATGCTACAAATG
>JAIFLQ010000095.1 GCA_020048975.1 Rickettsia sp.
TAAAAAAATTATTAGCCTTATAAAGAATGGTGAGGTTGCTACAATCATTGGATCGAAGATTAAAGATCAGGTTAAAGATATAGTAGATTCTCATCCTGCATTATCTCGCAAAGGACCAGCACCAGAAGCAGATGATTTCTGATAGTATAGTAAAACTAAGTTCAACTGAAACGTTCACGGAAAATAAAAAATCAGATAGTAGGTCATGGCGATGAGCTCTAGCGACGTGGCCATCTATTATTACTGGATTCCACGCTCACTATGTTCACTCGCAATGTCGGCATCCCCTAGTGATGACGACCAAGGGGCGGCAATTAGTCATTTTGAAACTAGTGAACGCTCACAGGCGTCTAAAAATTATATTTAGTTGGTTTATTCTTCAGCTGTTCTTGCTTTGGGCTTCCTGTATAGAATCTCTGACTTGTTTGATAGAATCTATGATTACGTTCATATCCTCGGGGTCTGAGCTTTTTATATTAATTTGATGAATTTTATTAATTACGTCCTCATAAAAATTATCTAGCATTACAATTATTTCACCAGCTTCAAGATTTACACCAGATCTTAATATTATAAAAGTATCGGCTATTTTCGTTAATATATTGTGCTTTGATTCATAATTTTTTTCAGCTAAAGCTTTTTTTGCTAAATATAGCAGTTTTATAGACTCATCAAACACAAATAACATTTGATTGATTGTATCAGAGTTTTTTACACTTGCTACTTTGTATTTCTCAACAGAACTTGGATTCATAATTTTAACTTATATTTTAATTACAACTATGACAACTACAACATATTACAGTTTATGTCAAGTTTAGGTTAAATATGCTAATTGGCTTATTCAAGAGAGCGTCTTTGTTATTCCAGAGAAGGCGGAGATCTAGCTTAAGAGTCTAATTAGCTGGGTTTAATAGATCGGAAATAGCATCTAAAAATATATCATTTAAAATGGACATTTGTTCAATTTTAGCAAATTGTTGCTCAATTTTATCAAGTTCTTTTTCTAGAATAGTTTCCAATTTTGTTTGTTCAGCACTTAAGTCTTTTACTTTTTGTTGTATTTCTTTTGAAGTAAGGATTAGAGTGCCTCTATTTCCATCTTCACTCATTAAATCATTTGAGCGGAAATAGGCAAGATCAGAAAGACCCTGCGATAAATTTACTGTAAAAACCTCAGGAACACCACCGACCACATTAACAGCGTCCCATTGTAGGCGTAAGCCTTTTAGGTCTGTGTCTTTGAAATCAATATAACCAAAAGTATCAGCGCCGTTTCTAGTATAATGGCCTCGAATAGGGGTATGGTTATTAGGCAAAAGGGGGTCTGGATTTGTAATTCCATCAATTTCCACTTCTACATCCCAGCTAATCATTCTAGCTATAGGAGGCCCTCCATTAGGATCTGGATCAAATATTGGGTTACCAAGATCATCAACAGCCTGAACCGGAGGAAATGGTGCAACCTGTCCAGCTGCAGCCCCTGGGTTAATTCTAACACGCATAGGTGTGTTGTAAAATTTAGACTCGAGTGGTTCTGTCATCATTGAAAGATCTAATTTAGAACCTCTTACTGCGTTAGCAGTGACTTTTAACTTACCTACAAATAACGCAGTAAAATCTTCGTAATTATTAGTTAAAGCGTCACGCAATTTTGTCTCATCTGTTTTGCCTAAGAGTTTTGTGCGAGCAGGCGCATTATCACTTTTCTCTGCTACTTTTAGTCCAATACCTATATCAGATAGTAATTTATATTTTCCACCACTATTAATACTAGGGTCAAAAACACTGTTAAGTAAAAATCTAGCCTGATTTATTGCTTGGCTATTATGTAGAACTGCTGTAGAAGCGTATTCTTTGTCGGAAGCTTTTTCTGTCATTTTTGCAACAAAAATTGTAAGGTCGTTATAGGCTGTAACAAAATTGTCAAGATCCTTTATAACCCCATTCTCATTTGATATGTCGGGAACTATGGTTGCTGTTTGCTTTTGTCCAGCGGTGTTAGCCGCAAGTGCGGTTATTGTGATGCCAGGTATAACATCCTTAAAAACATTAGTGTCACTGTTTATAGGGGCTAAGCCGTCAATAACAATAGTAGCAACAGAACCAGCTGTACCAAGAGCAGGCATTGTAGTGTTGCTCATAGCTTGATCAGTCCATACACCACCAATTAGAGCAGCATAAGTGGATCTGAGTAATTTAGGTCCATTTTCCTGATGGGAAATTTGAATATCAGCTTGACCTTGACCGTCAACCACCAAATTTGCTTGGACTTTTATGCCAGCAGTATCAAATGCCCTATTAATAGTACGAACTATTTGTTGGCCGTTAATAGTAGGATCTTGTATAGTGACCACTACATTTGGGCCACCATCAACAGAAAAAGTTAATCTTCCATCGAATCCAGCGTTTCCACCGCCTTGAACAGCAGTATTGTAATTAATTACCGTAGGAAGAGTTAATTTTGATGCTTTTGCAATGCTAGTTACTTCAACATTAAAAGCCGTTTTAGGAGCGAATGTGCTAGCGTTTACACTAATATATTGTTCAGGCTTGCCAACATATCCAGCAACAACTGTAGGAGTAAGAGTTGCAATTTTCTTGTCAAACGGGCTGTCGTAAGGTCTGTGTAGAACAGCTGCGGCAGCAGTAAAATTGCTTACCAAGTCAGATAAGGTTCCTAAAGCAGTAGATTGTTCTACTGCTTTTTCATGTTTTAGTGTAACCGCATCTATCTTAGTTTGTTGCGCCTTAGTTACTCTTTTGATTGTTGGCTCTTTATAATTTTGAAGGCGCTCTAAAGCGGTTCCGCCTACTGCACTTGTTGCCATTTGGTTTTCTCCATCTATTTTAAATTAATCTCTTTCTAGTATAGTAGCATATAAGTTTTGTAATATGCAACTTGAACTTCAAATGTCTTAATAAGCTTTAAGCAAAAATGATGCCACATTAATTCTTATAGTTTTTTCCCTTTTTTATGTTATTATTTCTATTGGTACTTTGCTCTTAAACTTCCATAAAAAAACAATCCAGTAATATATTTATGAAATCGCTAAATACCTTGATCAAATTCAATAAAACAAAGCTTGATCAAATTCTTATGGAAATCAAAAAAGCTGAAGAAGAAAAAGTGTTGTTAGTTATTAGCGCAGAAAAGTTAGCTGAAGAAGTTAGGAAAGAGGTGGAAACTTACCACGGATCAGAATATTCTTTCATACTAGAACAGTATCTTGAAAATACAAGTAAAATACAATCTAGAACAAAATCACAAATAGAAAGATTAGAGCTGCATATTGAAAATCGTCGCCAAGCATTAAGCGAACAATATGCTGAACTAAAAAAATATGAGATAGCTATGCAAAATAAACAAAAAAAGGAAAATTTAAATGCTCAAAAAATAGAAACTAAATTTCTAGATGAGTTTGGAGCTAATAAATATTTTTATAATAAATAAGTATAATTCAACTACTTTCGCTATAGGTTTTGGTCTAAAATCCGTCACCGAAATTATGAACCCTTACAGTGATGACGGTAAGGCCTATGTTCGCTCGCCATTGTCGAAACCCCCGTCAATGGCGAGGAACGATATTATTTCTGCCCCTTAGCCATGGTTAAATATTTACTTGGCCCCTTTTTGTAATGCCACTTAGTAGTCATTTTGTTAATTTTGGCGCTAGCTAATGTTCGTGTTTCCTCTAAATTTTCGGTAATTAAAGGGTCTTTTATCATTTGGCTTACTTTAGGTTTTTCCAAAGCTAAATATTTGGAAGCAAATTTTTGAATTCTCTCTGGTGAGCCAAGATATGCTAGCTCAGCTTTAAGAATTCGAATTGCGTCTTCTTCATTTTGAACTTGTTTTCTTACTTCTTGAAGCTCAGATTTTAATGTCATAACGCTATCTTTAATACTAAAAAGACTACATATAGTTAGTAAGCATAAAACTGTTACTATGTAGACTAAAACTCTATGAGAAAAAATCATACTATACCTCCTATCTTTTCTGCTACTCTAAGGCGAGCAGATCTTGATCTGTGATTCTCTTTTATTTCGTCGTTAGTTGGTAATATTGGTTTTTTTGTAATTACTCTTAACCATTTAGTAACATCAGTATTTTCTGGGTTTTTTGAGTATTTTGATCTAGCAATTTTTTTAGCAGAATGATCTTTGAAAAAAGACTTAACTATAGTATCTTCAAGTGAATGAAAAGATACTATAAGAATTCTTGCTCCTGGTTTTAAAAGTTCACTCAGACTATTTAAAAAAAGTTCAAGACTTTCAAGCTCTTTATTTACATAAATTCTTATAGCTTGAAATGTTTTGGTTGCTGGATCAATTTTTGCCTTACGGTAGTGCATTGCGCCGCGAATAGTTTCCGCCAATTTCAATGTGGAAAGGATGGGTTCTTTTTGCCTTTCTTCGACAATTCTTTTTGCGATTTGGCGAGATTGAACCTCTTCCCCATATTTATAAATTACATCGGCAATTTCTGCTTCAGAAGCGTTAGCTATAAAATCTGCAGCAGAGTAACCACTTGTATTATTCATACGCATATCTAACTCACCATCACGCATAAAAGAAAATCCCCTTTCTCCTTCGTCAAGTTGCATTGAAGAAACACCAAGATCCAAGACAATGCCATCATATTGATTTCCATTTAAAAGTTCTTTTGCATTAGCAAAATTACCTTCTATAAATTCAAATCTTTTCTTATATATAGTTTGCAAATTTTTAGCATATTTTAAAACATTTGGATCTTGGTCAATAGCAGTAACGGAGCAATCAGAACTTGCTAATATTGCTTGTGTATATCCGCCAGCGCCAAAAGTGCAATCAAGGTATCTTTTGTTATTTTCTGGTTTTAGATTCTGGATAATTTCTGAAATCAACACAGGGTAATGAGGGGTAGCTATACTATTCTCTGGTAACAATGTACTACTCATACTGTTACCTTTTGATGTTCGTGATTTTTTAAAGTCAATCTGTTAGCTTGCGCAACAGCTTTAGCAGCTTTTAGATGGGTGTCAAAATTCATTGGATCCCAAATTTCAAAAACCAAACCTTTGCCGATAAAAAAAGCTTGCTCAGAGATACCCACTTGTTCTATCAAATAAGATGGGATTATTACTCTTCCTTCATTGTCAAATTGCAATTGGATAGATTCGCCCATAACTATTGTTTCAAAAGCATCTCTCTCTTCGGAATAAGGATCTAAATTTTGGATTATTTTATATATTTCCTGCAGGTGATTCATGCTACAAGCTTCAATGCAGTTATTTTTAAAAGATGGATAAACAACGATACCATTAAATTTATCTTCAGAGAGTAGTGATCTAAAAGCAGAAGGCACTGAAACTCTACCTTTTTTATCAATTTTGTTTTGATATTTTGAAAGAAAAATATTCATTTTATATCTATCAATTGATCTTTAAAAAACTTACTTTGCATTTGTTATTTAGGTTAACACTAAAATGGTAAAAAATGGGTTAATATGGGTATTTATGGAATTATTTGGAAAATAAGGGTATATTTTAAGTTAGTCAAGTGATATTTGAGTCACTATGTAAAAAATACTGGTTCTAATAATTGTATTAATAATGATAACTTGTTGGTCGTAGATTAAGGAGTAGAAGTCGAAACCTATGAATTATAGTCTTTTAGGTTGAATTAGAAACGTTGTTGCTTGTCGCTCACCTAATATTCATAGGGTTCGGCTCCTCGCGCCTAGTATCCAATCCAACCTAAAAGACTATAGTAGAGCAACAAACTCAATCTACTCATAATGCTCTTGTTGTCAAAAATTCAAAAATAATGGCTTTTTACGACCTTAATCTGTGAACTTGACGAGGCTACTTTTGCTAACAACAGCAAGTATTAATGAATTAGTGAAATATTAATACCTGTCTATTAAGATTAAATTACAGGTAAATTTTACATATAACTTATCTTTAATTTTAAGTGAGAATTAGTGGGCAATGTCTTAAATTGAGA
>JAIFLQ010000071.1 GCA_020048975.1 Rickettsia sp.
CGTCATTCATCCCTAAATTTAAGATTGTATCCATCATTCCAGGCATAGAAATTTTAGCTCCAGAACGAACAGATACTAATAGCGGATTTTTTGTAGAACCAAAAAATTTTTCTGTTTCTTTTTCTAGTTTTTTTACTGCTTGAAAAAGTTGTTTTTCAAAATCTTCTGTTAATTTGTTGCCGTTACCATAATATTGTGAACATATATCAGTTGCAACGGTAAACCCCGGAGGAATTGGCAGGCCAAGATTTGACATTTCAGCAAGGTTGGCACCTTTACCACCAAGCTTATCTTTCATCGTCGCGTTACCTTCATTATTCTGGCAGCCAAAATGGTATATGAGCTTGTTCATAAGAAATTTTTAAATGAGGTGTAAGAAGATTATGAAGATTATATAACCTAGGCACTATTTTTTTTCAATAAAAATTGATCATCATAGTCATTTAAAAATTATCTTGCGAAATTTATCGTGATTACTTTATAAATTTTAAATTATCTAGACAGTGTTAGCTAGTTGATGATATACTTGGTAAAAGTAGGTTATCTATGGGTTTGCATTCTTATGTCAAAATGTGTTGTAAAGCCGAATCTCAAAGTCACTGATTCTAAGGTGGAGTCTTATAAAAATGCTCAAAAGTTAATTATTTTATTAAAAACTAAGCATTTCGAAGAAGCGGAAAAACTTTCATGGAAAGGAATTGATGCTAGTTGTGTTGATGAGAGTGGTAATAGCGCTCTACATTTGGCTGTAAAATTTAAACAAACGAACATAGTTAGCACTCTCTTGTTATGTGGAGCCGACAGTTATTTAAAAAATAAAGCAGGCTTAACCCCTTTAGATCTTGTAAAAAAAGATTCTGAAATCAAGGACTTAATATTATGTGACAGAAAATGTCCAGGTAATTTTGATAAAAGTGACAAGGATTTTGAAGAAGAATCTTCGCCATCTTTTTGTGCAAAATTCAACTTTGGCCATTTTGTGTCTGTTTTGGGCGCACAAGATAATAGTGAATATCTTCTTCTAGAAGAGGACGAATAGATAGAAATTCACAGAAAATGTGAATTCATTTCTGAGCCATAAGGGTTTACTTCATATTGCTAAAGATTAAAATATTAGTATTATTCAAGTTACTTGATTAATAGTGATTGTCATGTTTAGTCGTAATTAGCGCAAATAAATAATATACTAAAAAACTTATGCAAAAATCTATCCTTGGAAAAATTTGGCATCCCATAAACATTGAAGAAGATATGGTAGCTAGTATTTCTAGGGATCTTCAGATTAGCGATTTTTTGGCAAGATTAGTTTCAACTAGAGTATCTTCATCCCAGGAAGCTTTTGATTTTCTTGACCCTAGAATTAAAACATTATTACCTGATCCTTTTCATTTACTTGATATGCAAAAAGGAGTGGAGAGAATTATAAAAGCAATAAAGGCTAAAGAGAAAATCTGTATATTTGCTGATTATGACGTGGATGGCGCTACTTCTTCAGCTTTATTAAAAAATGTCTTGAGAACACTAGAAATAGAGGCGGAAATTTACGTTCCAGATCGAATAGAAGAAGGATATGGACCAACTACCGTTGCTATGCAGAAAATAAAAGATAACGGAACTAAGCTGCTTATTACAGTTGATTGTGGATCAGTTGCATTTGAGGCTTTATTGCACGCTTCCGAGATAGGGCTTGATGTCATAGTTATTGATCACCACATTAGTTTAGATAAATTACCTAAAGCTATTGCTGTAATCAATCCCAATAGGATCGATGAAACAAGTGATTACAAAAACCTCGCTGCAGTTGGGGTTGCTTTTTTATTTGCAGTTGGTTTTTGTTCTACCCTTAAAAAGGAAGGTTTTTTTGAAAATACTTCTGTTAAATTTCCAGATTTAATCAAACAACTAGATATTGTGGCTCTTGGAACAGTATGCGATGTAATGACATTGACTGGTTTAAATAGAGCGTTTGTTAAACAAGGGTTAAAAGTTGCGAAAAATAGAACAAATATAGGTTATGCTACCTTGTGTGACGTGGCTGAATTACAAGAAGCTATTAATTGTTATCATATTGGTTTTGTACTTGGTCCAAGAATTAACGCTGGGGGCAGAGTGGGGACATCTTCTTTGGGGGCGGCTCTGCTTTCTACGAATAATTCACAGAAAGCGCGAGAATTATCAGAAGAACTCAGTGTGCATAATAATAATCGTAAAGTGATAGAGCTTAATATTTTAGAAGAAGCCCATAAAGCTGCGAAGCTACAAGCTAAAAATGCAGTAATTTTTGTTACTGGTAAAGGTTGGCATCCTGGTGTTATAGGAATTGTAGCAGGACGATTGAAAGAAACCTATAATAGGCCAGTAGCCGTAATTGCTGTAAACGATTCGATAGGGAAAGGGTCATGTAGATCGATAAAGGGATGTGACTTTGGATCGGCTTTAATGGAAGCTAATTTAAATGATATACTAATAGCTGGCGGAGGTCATGCTATGGCCGCTGGATTCACTATTGAAGAAAGTAAATTAGCTGTGTTACAAGAATTTTTAGAAAGTAGGTTTGAAGCTATATTAAAAAACTCTACGGCTCATTTAGAAGAATTTTATGACCTAGATTTAATTTCTAGCGCCGTAAACGATAATTTACTAGAGGAAATCAATAAGTTAGAGCCATTTGGTAATGGTAATCCATCACCAGTTTTTAAATTTAATAATTTGTTTGTATTGAAAGCTGATATTGTAGGAGATAAGCACATTAAGGTGCAGTTTGCTCCAGTTAGAGATTCTTACTCTTCTAAGCCCTTAAATGCTATTGCATTTAACTCTGTAAATACGGTTCTTGCAGATGTAATTTTGTCAAAAAAACCTTATGACTTGTCAGTTATTGGCAATTTAAAAGTAAATAACTGGCAAAACAGACAAACTGTGCAACTGCAGATCAAAGATTTGATTATTCAATAAATCTCTATCTAGCATTACCGCCATCAAAACGTATCTGTTTTAAGTAGTTGGCTTGAAAACCTTCATGGCGAGGAGCAAAGCGACATGACCATCAACTACACCCCCCGTCATGGCGAGGAGCATAAGGGACGTGGCCATCCATAAAGCCATAGATCACTTCGCATTCGCTCGTGATGACGGTAGGGCCTATATTCGTTCGTAATGACGTTTTGTTTACTAAGGTTAGCCATTTTGGAGCCAGAGGCGCTAGCGGATATAATCAAAACTTGTCACGATAAGTAATTTCTTGATTATCAAGTTAATTTTTATTACTATGTAGATCAATTAAATATTCTTGGTTAAGGAATGTTAAAAAATACCCAACAGCTGCAGAAAGTTTCTGAAAAAGATAGTACGTATCACACACCAGGAAATAAGTTTTCGTTCTCAGAAAAAGAGCGTAAACTATATAATAAATGGCGAATGCGGATATTGCTTTCAGTTATTTTAGGGTATGCTACATTTTACTTATGTCGCCAGAATTTTTCTATGATCATGCCAGCTTTTATGGAAGAGTTTGGTTATACAAAAACGCAGTTAGGTTTTGTTTTGACAATTGCCTCTGTAGTTTATGGACTTGGAAAGTTTGTTAACGGTTATTTCAGCGACAGATCAAATGCTAGATATTTTATGCCACTTGGTCTTTGTTGCTCAGCTATAATTACATTTTTCTTGGGATTTTCAGAAAGTTTAATTTTTCTAGGTACATTGTGGGTTATCAATAATTGGTTTCAATCTATGGGATGGCCACCAGTAGCTAGAATGTTAACTCATTGGTTTGCGCCAAAAGAACTTGGAGCAAAGTGGGCTTATGCAGCTGCATCTCACCAAGTTGGAGGTGCTTTCACTTTGGTATTTACTGGTTATCTAGTTTCAGATTTTGGTTGGAGAGTTGCTTTTTTTGTACCATCTTTAGTTGCGCTGATAGTGGCTTATATTTTATTTAATAGACTTAGAGAATCACCTAAAGAACTTGGTTTTCCGCCAGTAGAGTTATATAAGGATCAAAAGATTAATAAAAAAGATGAGGAACAAGATAATTTAACTACTGTTGAGATTATTAAGAAAGTCTTTTTTAGCAGAAATATGTGGTATATCTGTTTCGCTAACATGTGTCTTTACATCGTAAGGCTGGGTGTTATATTTTGGGCTCCATTGTTTTTAAAGGAATTTAAAAACATGGCAATTAGCGAAGCAGGGTGGTATGTTGCAGCTTATGAACTTGCTGGGTTGTTTGGGGGTATTTTAGCTGGCTTAGTTTCGGATAAAATATTTCATGGCCAAAGAGGGCCGGTCGGAATGGTATTCATGCTAGCGCTCGCTTGTACACTTTGGGTATTTTGGCAAATACCAGCAGATTATATGCTTTTAAACGGAATGTTAATGATTTTGATGGGGTTTTGTGTTTATGGTCCACAGATATTAGCAGGAGTTGCTTCGGCAGATTTTGCTTCTAAAAAAGCAATTGGCACAGCTAACGGTCTAGTTGGTACAATGGGTTATGTTGGATCTGGAGTTTCTGGTATTTGTGTAGGTTTAATTTCTGATAATTGGGGGTGGAGCGCGGTTTTTATTTTTTTCATCATTGCTGCATTGCTTGGTGGAATGTTTTTTTACTTAACATGGGAAAGAAAAGCCAAGTCTTAGATACGTTAACAACTCCCTAAGTGTGGAGAAAAATCAGAACTATCTATACCTAAATTAATAAGGGCATTAAGCCATTTAGAACTAGACTCAGTTCCAAAAATAAGATCTTTATCAGGTTCAGCTACTATCCATAAATTATTCTGAATTTCAAACTCTATCTGACCAGCGCTCCAACCTGTATATCCAATTGTGAACATATTCAGTTTTGGACCAACTCCAGTTGTTATGTCTTTAAGAATTTCAATATTAGAGCTAACTGCTAGGTCTGAATTTTCTGGTTTAAATAAAAGATTTTTATCATATTCAGCAGAGTGCAAGAAAAAGCCTCTTTCAAGTTCTAGTGGACCTCCAATTAGAATTTCTAAATTTAATAAACTAAGATCAATATTTGAGTCTATTTTTTTTAGTAAACTTTTTAGGGAAATACCATTATTAATAGGCCTATTGATAATAAAGCCAACAGAGCCTTCAGTGCTATGATGTACAATATAAACTAGAGATTGATGGAATATGTTATTTTCCATGGTATATGGACTAGCTATGAGAATTTTGCCAGTTAAATTAGAAAAATCTTGTCCAACCATATAAATATTTTTAGATTGTTAATTTAACTTATATAGTGATTATTTAAAATATTTCAAGAGTTAATCTAATGTTCTATAAAAAACTAATATTGGTATTAGTTTATTTTTTTTCCCAGCTAATCCCAGCATTAGCAGAAGAAAAAGAACCAAAATTTACTTTAAAAAATAATTCAGATCAATTATCTTTGGAATTTAAGATACCCAAAAACCATACTATTTATTCGATTTACCCAGGAGAAACTGGCTTACCAACTAAAGTTGAGCTACATAAATCTCAGAATTTAAAGGATTACACATTAATTTGGCCTGAACCTTTGCTGAAAATATCAGAAATAGGAGAAAAAATATATTTTTATGAAAATCACCTCGAGATTCCGCTGGTACTTGAAGCAATTGATCCCACAAAAAATATAGAACTAACATTTGATATAGAATATGTATTATGTAGTACTCAGTGCGAGTTAAAACAAGAACACTTGTCTGTAGTAATTTCTCCAAACAATAGTAGCATTGGTTTTGGTTATTGGGATAAAATTTTCTCAGTAAGTTTTGATATTTTGTGGATTTTGTTACTTGCTACCCTTGGAGGGTTTGTTTTAAACTTCATGCCTTGCGTCTTACCAGTTTTATCTTTGAAGATTATAAATTTTGTAAGACATCCTGATTTAGATAATAAAAAAGCTGCGTTATTTACAATAGCTGGTATAATAACCAGCTATTGGATA
>JAIFLQ010000081.1 GCA_020048975.1 Rickettsia sp.
AATTATCCTTTTGTATGGTTGGGGGTAAATTGTATTCATATAAATTAAACTTGGATCTGGAAGTAAAACAAAGAATCTATAGTGATCTTAATGAGGTTCAGGATCTATACGGCCTAGTTCATGATCATGGGGACTGGTTTATTCAATAGAATCTCAGTTTGTTTTTTAAACTACGAAATTAGAGCCTTTGTTCTATAAATGCTGATTATTTAGTTGAGCGGTATCGAAAGTGCTGCTCACCTTTAAGATAAGCGTCTATATATGACGGGATTTAAGACATCCCATTTATCGTCAATCACGAGCGAATGCAAGTGATCCATGGCCTTGTGCGGATAGCCACCTCGCTAGAGCTCCTCGCCATAACAAATGTCGTCATCACACGCGGTAGCGAAGTGATCTATGGATTATGAAGTTTACTAAGGTTAGCCATTTTGAAGCCATGAACGTTAGCGGATACATAAATGCCAAGGGTTCTGTTGAATCCGCTAAAAAGAACCGCTCTATGGTGGGATCGAGAGGATTCGAACCTCCGACCTAGTGATTAGGAATCACTCGCTCTATCCTGCTGAGCTACGACCCCATATCAGTAAAGTTCAATACTAAGTCTTTTCATTTGTTACAATATAAAAAATATATTACAGAATACAAGAAAAATTCCAGAACTTTTCTAAAATAACTGTGATCGAAGAGACATTGAATATTATTAGGTTATAAAAGAATTAACCTCTAAGATCAAGCCAGTATTCCATAATGCGCTTTAAATGTTCTGAATCAACTTCAACTTCATGATCCTCGAAATCACTCAAAGACAACACCATTTCTTTTAAGTAAAGCAAATCATTTTCATTTGGAATTTCTTCCTCTGAATAAGTTTCTTCTAAATTTTCAACGATTTCTTCAATATCACTCCAATGCATCAAATACTCCTTATATTCTTAAAAAGGTTATTACGTATTACTATTTAAACGTAACTACTATTAAAAAAAATGTTAGTATATATTAGCAAGCAAAATATACTAACCAAGTGAGATGATTATGCAACATATACACATGACTGATGATTAGAGGATATAATGGATATTAGCAGTATTTCAAAAGAAGGGGCAAAGAAACTAATCAACCAATTAGTGCAGAAATTAAAAGAATTTAATATAGCTTATTACAATGAAGATACTCCAAAGATTTCGGATGCAGAGTATGATCAATTATTCTTTACCCTTAAAAATTTAGAAGAAAAATTTCCTGAGTATTTAACAAAAGATAGCCCAACCCAAAATATTGGTAATGAAGTTCTAAGTAAATTTGAAAAACATGAGCACAAAACACCCATGCTATCTCTTGCTAATGGTTTTGATTTTGATGATATAGCCGATTTTATTGACAGGACAAAAAGATTTCTTAGTGCGCAAGATTTTCCAGAAATATATTGCGAACCCAAAATTGATGGAGTTTCTTTTTCAGCTACTTATGTAGATGGCAACCTGGCTAATGGTGCTACTAGGGGTGATGGTTATATTGGAGAAAATATTACAGCTAATATTAAAACTATTAAAAATCTACCTCATAAAATCCCTAATGCACCAGAGTTTTTGGAAATTAGAGGAGAAATATTTATTGAAAAAAACGATTTCTTACTCCTGAATGCTGAGCAAGAATCTCAAGGCAAACCAGCCTTTGCAAATCCAAGAAATTCTGCCGCAGGATCATTGCGTCAATTAGATACAACTATTACACGCTCAAGGCCTCTTAAATATTTCACTTATGCAATTGGTTACTCAAGTTTAAAATTTGCTGACAATCAAAAAGATCTGTTACAAAAATTATCTGATTTTGGACTTCAAACAAATCCCATTGGTAGACTCACAAATTCATTACAAGAGTTAATGGATTTTTACCAAGAACTTCTTTTAATACGAAATAACCTTGCCTATGAGATTGATGGGATTGTATATAAAATCAATAATTTCCAGTTACAAAATAGATTGGGTTTTGTTGCACGCAGTCCTAGATTTGCTATAGCTCATAAGTTTCCAGCAATTATAGCCGAGACAATATTACTATATATTGGAGTACAAGTTGGTAGGACTGGGGCAATTACACCAGTTGCAGAATTAGCGCCAATAAAAATTGGTGGTGTTACCGTAAGCAGAGCAACATTACATAATTTTGATGAAATAAAACGGTTAGACATCAGAATTGGCGATAATGTATTTTTACATAGAGCTGGCGATGTAATACCTAAAATCACCCAAGTAAATTTAAGTAAACGCACGGGAGAAGAAAAAATAGTCTCAGTGCCAACTAATTGTCCATCTTGTAATTCAGTACTACATGTTGATCCTGATAATGTTATAATTCGCTGTAATAATGGACTCAATTGCCCACAACAATTAGTACAATCTATTATTCATTTTGCTAGTAAAGATGCTCTAGACATTGACGGACTTGGAGGCAAGCAGATAGAATTTTTACAAAATGCAGGACTAATTAACAACCCTGTCGATATTTTTTTTCTACAGGAAAACAACTCTAAGAACCTTGCAAAACTTGAAAATATGAATGGATGGGGTGTTAAATCAGTGCAGAATTTGTTTAAAAGTATCATCAAAGCAAAGAGTACATCTCTAGCTCGCTTTATCTATTCCTTAGGAATTAGACAAATTGGTCAATCTAATGCTAAAATTCTGGCAAAAGAATTTGGTAATGTTAAAAATTTTGTTGATTCTATGTTATTACTTGTTAAAGGAGATGAGCAAAAATATTCCGAACTTAGAAGTCTTGAGGGTTTTGCTGATAAAACAGTTGCTGATATTAAAAACTTCTTTTCTTGTCAACAAAATGTTGGCATTATTAATAAATTAGTTACAATTCTTGAAATTGAAAAGTATCAAAACAATAACGTTACTTCGGCAATCTCAGGACTAAACATAATTTTTACTGGTACATTACAATCTATTTCTAGAAATGAAGCAAAAGCAACAGCAGAAAAATTAGGGGCAAAAATTGTCAGTAACGTATCTAACAACACGAATTTAGTGATAGCTGGGGAAAAAGCTGGTAGTAAATTAAAGAAAGCTAAAGAACTTGGAATTAAAGTTATTTCCGAACAAGAATGGATAGAGTTAACTAAGAATATGAGATAACAATTATGGTAAAAGATAAATTAACTCAATTAAGAAGTACATTTTCAGAGTGCAAAATTAATGGTTATATTCTTTCTACTAAGGATGAGTATCTATCTGAATACCCACCAGCTTGCGCTAAAAGACTAGAATATTTATCAGGTTTTTCTGGTTCAAACGGTTTAGCCATAATTCTTGAGAATACAGTTCTATTTTTTACAGATGGTAGATATTTGACTCAAGTGCTACAAGAGTTAGATGGTGAATTATTCCAAATTTTTGATCAAAAGCTTCTTATCAATTTTCCCTGGGAGAATTATGCTAATTGGGATAAAACAATAGGTTATGACCCAGAAATTTTTACTAATAACTCTTTATTATTATTTAAAAATCTTAACTTAAAACCAGTGCAAGGAAATCTTATTGATAAAATATGGATAGAGCGACCACCACAACCAAATTCTAAAATATATAATTATGATATTATTTTTGCAGGTGAGGAAAAGTCAGATAAAATTGCCAAATGCCGAAATTTCTTAGATGTTCACGATGCAGAAGCTTTAGTAATCACTAATCCTGAAATCTTATGTTGGTTATTTAACATTAGGGCATCTGATATAGAATTTTCGCCATTAGTACTTGCTAATGGATTGATCACCAAGGAAAACGCTTATTTATTTACGGATGCTTCTCGAATAGATAGTAATTTATCAGATATTAGCATAATGCCTCAAGATTCTTTAAGACAGATGATTCAAGAACAACAAGGGAAAATATTATTTGATGATAGTTTATGCTCAAAATATATTTCAGATCTAATAAAACAAAAGAAATACCAAACTGTAGTAAACCCTTGTCTTTTATGGAAATCTTGCAAGAATTCAGTAGAAATTGACAATATGATAGAAGGTCATGTTATCGACGGTGTAGCAGTAGTCGAATTTCTATCCTTTTTGGCAAATGAAGATTTAAGCTCTTATTCAGAATACGACCTTGGAATAAAACTTACAGAATTCCGCAAATTGGGCCGTAATTATGTTACCGATAGTTTTCCAGCAATTATAGGGTTTCAGGAGAATGGGGCTATTATTCATTATAGAGCTTTGCAAGATTCTGCTAAAAAAATTACTGGTAATGGGTTACTTTTAATTGATTCTGGTGGTCAATATTTAGGAGCAACAACAGATATAACTAGAGTAGTTTCTATCGGACAACCAGAAAGTAAGCACCAAGAATATTATACCAAAATACTAAAAGGACATCTTGCACTTGCAATGATAAACTTTCCAAAAGGATCGGTTACTGGCGCAAATCTTGATATTCTGGCAAGGCAATTTTTGTGGCAAGGGGGAGATAATTATCCACATGGTACTGGTCATGGGGTTGGTAGTTTTTTAAGCGTTCACGAGGGGCCACAAAACATTAGCTTAAGCAGTTACCATACAAAATTTGCTAGCGGCATGGTTGTATCTAACGAACCTGGCTTTTATGTACCTGGTGAGTTTGGTATTAGGATAGAAAACATGATGTATGTTAAGGATTCAAATAACTTTGATTTTTTAGAATTTGCTATGTTAACTTTAGTTCCTTATGAAAAAAATCTTATAAACTGGCAAATGCTCACTAAAAACGAAATAGAATATTTGTCTAAATACTATAAGTTGATAGAAAAAAGAATTATGCCGCATCTGTCAATCCAAGCAAAAAATTGGCTCCAAACTCAATTGCGGTTAGTTTTTTAGACTCTGTCGCATCTATGAAATGTAGTTAGAGTAAAATTGAGAAAAGTCAGATTTTAGGCGTTATGAATTGGCTATACTTTAGAGGAAATATGGAAAGTGTTAATAAGCGCTTTTTACCAATTTATAACAGACCTCTTTCTCCAAAACAACAGATGACAAAACAAAACCCTAATTTCTTAATGTGAAAAAGCTTACCTGCAAGTAGGAAAAGGAAGATTATTTTATTAGTTCATATACTGACATTTCTTTTTCTAACATAGCGTCAAGAGAAAAATTTTCTATTGTTGATTTTCGTGCTGCAGATTGGATTTTTTTTGCGTTGTCAGTGCCTAATATCGATAAACAATATTCAATCTTATCGGCAAGCTGCTGGCTATTTGCTGGGTCAACATGGAATCCTGTTTTTTCGTTCTCTATAGTTTCAGCTGCTCCGCCAATATTTGTAGCTATTACTAATTTTTCCATAGATTGAGCCTCAATTATCGTTCTACCGAAGGCTTCTGGTTCTATAGAAGCAGATAGAACTATGTCGCTAATACCATATAGATTGATCATGCTTGGCTCGTTGCCAAATAATTGGACTCTATTTTGAATTTTGCATTCGTTAATAAGATTTTTTATACGTGTAACATATGCTGGATGTTTAGCTAAATCTCCAGCCATAATGCAGTAAAAATTTAAGTGTTTTATTTTTTCTAGAGCTTTTACTAGTATAGTATGACCTTTCCACTCTGTCATCCTGGCTGGTAACAGAATGACGGGTGTATTAGCTGGGACATTATATTTTGTTTTATATTTCAATAAAATCTCAGAATTAATTTTTTCTATAGTAAATTCTCTGTGATCAACTCCTCTATGGATTAAAACAATTTTACTTTTATCAATTTTATAATTTTTTATGATATGGTCTTTAACAAATTGAGAGACTGCAATAACTTTATTACCTTCAGTCATAATACCATTGTAGAATTTTTTTATTTTAGTACGAAAATTGTAAATACCATGAAAGGTAGTAATTAATTTTATACCAGTTGCTTTTGCAGCTATAAAGCAACTCCATGCTGGAGCTCTTGACCTTG
>JAIFLQ010000013.1 GCA_020048975.1 Rickettsia sp.
GAATATATCACTCATGTAATAGATCAAAGGAAGAATACCCAAACCATGGAGTTTGAATGCAAAATTCATATGTCTCAGAACGATAAATTATTTATCCTTTATGATGCTAGAGGATCAAATATCCAAGGCGATGAAATCACAGCAGAAGTAATATCTTATTTTGAATTTAAGGATCAAAAAGTGTTTAAAATTCACGGTCAGGTGCATTTGTTGAAAGGGAACCCATCTGATGTTGATATGAGTCAGCAATAGCTTATGACTACTACATTTATACCAACCCTTGATCTTGCGCGCAAACTCATAGCCGAGCAATTTCCAGAATTCAGCCATTTGCCAATCAATGGAATTGATCTAGCACGTACAAACATTAAAACTTTTTTCGGTTTTATTAAATAAAAAATATTCTTTGGGTCTATATAGATGATATTGTTGATGATTAGAATAAATCAAAAAGATAAGTATAAAATATTTTTTAGGATAGATTAATCTTTTTGCAGCTTACTGATGAACTTAGTAAAATCTTCAATATTAGCGAAATCTTTGTATACAGATGCGAATCTTATATAAGCAACTGGATCAACTTTTGCAAGTTCGTGCATTATTAATTTACCTATTTTTCTAGTAGGTATTTCTTTGGTACTAGCGCTTTCAAGTTCTAGTATTATTTTATCGCTCAGAGCTTCAATTTGTTTATCAGAAAAATTTCTTTTTCTAAGGGCGGTAATTATTGATTTTTCGATCTTTGTACGGTCAAATGGTCTTTTTGTGCCAGATCTTTTGACTACAATTAATTCTCTTATCTGGATGCGTTCAAAAGTAGTAAATCGTCCGCCACAATTACTGCAATGACGCCTACGCCTTACTACTTTCCCTTCATCGGTATTTCTTGAATCTTTGACATTAGTATCAGGACTATCGCAAAATGGACATTTCATAAATTAATTATAACATATTGGCTGAACTTCTTTTAATACTTGGTCCCGGCGTTCCAAAATTCCTTCAAAATAAGAATCTGTCAAAAAATCAGCTCCTTTTGCGGATAAGAAAATTTCCTTGAGACTTTTTAAATCAAGTTTTTTTAAAGAATCACTAGTGGTGTGATGGCACTCGCTTATATAAGATTTAACAAAACTTTTATCAAAAGCATGATATTGTCTCCATAAGCTATTTTGATAAATTATATATTTCAATGGTTGACCATAAAATTTAGAATTTTTATAAAATGAGGCAGGTAGCTTGTCACCAAATATTTTTTTCATATTTGATGGAGTAGGGTCATTGATAGTTTTAGCGCTTTCAAAAGGAAATGGTTTGTCCCAATCATTCGTATTTAGTTTGTCGCTATATAATATTCTTACAAAAGGCAATTCACCGTAACGTACATATTGATGATTTCGTATTCCGGAATTATCAATAGCAATAGGATATATAGTGGATCCGTCTGGATAAGCTAGTAGATTATGCGGCCCAGAATCCCACTGGCCAAAAACAAAATAAAATAACTTTAAATTATATAGATCATGTTCGTCAATTTCTTGTAAAATCTTTTCATATTCCCCAGGTACTAGTAGATCAATTGGTGTATCCACAAAAAGTTGAAGCGACCCTTTCATGCCTCTGATTTCTTTTAAAACGGTAGGAGGAATGTACGGAAAACCCAGGGTTACAGAAGCTTGATATGCAGCAACTTCTGCCCCTGCATCTCCTTGATCATCAAGAGGTAGGTTTTTAAATGCTGCCTTTATCCCATGTTCTAAAGTAATGAGAAATACTTGCCCATCAAACTCAGCTTTTTTTCCTTGTTCTATTAAATATTCTTTCATAGGCTTAATATCTACAATATTTGAAGTTTTGAGAATTTCAGTTATTGCAGGATCTTTCCATGTTTTTGGATGTTCGAATTTATGAGCATAAGCGTTGTTTTGGCTTGAGTAAAAAACAACTGCCCAAATAATAATCAAGAGTGTAAATAAGTTAGACATGTAGTTTGCTTGCAATAATTTGTTTTTCATAAAAATCTCTAAGTTTCCTATTAACTATAAACTGGAAACTTAGCTGTTAACTCTTTTACTTTTGACAATATCATTTTTTCTGTATTGGAATTATTTTCTGATATTTTTAGCGAATCTAGAACATCGGCAATTAAATTACCTACTATCTCAAACTCTTTTTCTTTAAAACCCCTTGTCGTACAAGCTGGACTCCCAAGCCTTACTCCCGAGGTAATAAAAGGTGAGGTGTCATCAAAAGGCACGCTGTTTTTGTTTGAAGTAATGCCAGCACGGTCTAAAGACTCAGAAGCAAGCTTTCCTGTAAGTTTATGTTTTCTTAAATCTAGCACCACCATGTGATTTTTCGTGCTATGGGTTAAAATATCGTACCCACGATTTTCAAGTGTTTTACCAAGTGTTTGTGCATTTTTCACTACTTGTTTGATATAATTTTTATAATCATCAGTCAGTGCTTCCTTAAAAGCTACCGCTTTTGCAGCAATGACATGCATAAGAGGTCCGCCTTGAAGACCGGGAAATATTGCTTTATCAATTTTCTTGGCAATCTCTGAATCATCCGAGAGTACAAGCCCACCTCTTGGACCTCTCAGGGTTTTGTGGGTAGTGGATGTTGCGACATGCACATGTGGGAATGGACTTGGATGCTGCCCAGTTGCTACTAAACCTGAGATATGAGCAATATCAGCCATAAGATAAGCTCCAACCTTGTCAGCAATTTCTCTGAATCTGGCAAAATCTAATATCTGCGTATAACATGAAAATCCAGCAATGATTAATTTTGGTTTATGTTTTAGAGCTAGTTTTTCTAATTCATCATAATCAATCAGATATGTTTCTGGATTAACATGATAAAGAACTGGGTTAAACCATTTACCTGAAAGGTTCGGAGCTGCTCCATGTGTTAAATGTCCGCCGCTGTCCAAGGACATGCCAAGAATTGTATCACCTGGTTCAAGTAGCGCAAGATAAACACATTGATTAGCTTGCGAGCCAGAATGTGGTTGAACATTTGCATAGCCACAATTAAATAGTTCTTTGGCGCGATTGATAGCTAGAACTTCAGCTTTGTCAACTTCATGACACCCACAATAATATCTCTTGCCTGGATAGCCTTCGGCATATTTATTAGTCATGAGCGATCCTTGAGCTTCAAGCACTGCTTTGCTAACAAAATTTTCAGAGGCGATTAACTCTATACATTCTTCCTGTCTCTTTGCCTCTAAAGCTATTATGTCGTGAATTTCATGGTCTATATCTTTTAGTGTTTTGTTGGTGTGGATCATAATTACCTCTTAATAAAAATATTTATTTTTAGATATGTGCATTTTCTTGTAAAAATTTAATTGCAAACTTTATTCCTTTATCATCAATCGAGTGGGTAAGATTATCTATTATTAGTTTTTCGTGCTTTATATTGTTTTTAACGAAATAATCTGACGAAATTTCAAGTTCTTTATAGTTTAGTACATCATCTTCTTTGCCATGAATCAAACAAATAGGTGTTTGCTGATTTGCTAATTTCACAGGTGGTATTAATTTTCCTGAAAATGCAACAGTTGCAGCATATGGATCTTGTGTAGTTAAAGTCAGATATAACCCCATCATAGTTCCTTGAGAAAAACCAAATAAAATAGTATCTTTATTTGTCAAAGAAAGGCTCTTTTGTTTTTGTTCTATTAAATTTCTAACTAATGAAACGTTACTATCTATTAAATTTAGTATTGTACTAGGAGTTCTGTCTTGAAGGCTAAACCACTGCCGGCCAAAAGGAGCCATATCGTAGGCTTCTATCCCATGTGGTGAAATAAAATGACAAGTTGGCATAGATTTTTGAATATAGGGAACCAAGCTTATTAAGTCATTACCATCGGAACCAACTCCATGAAGCATAACAACGAGTTTTTCCGCTGTTGGATTTAATGATGCTACTTCTGGGTAATCTAGAAACTGATTTTTTAACATAATTTTAATTTATAAGTTTTTATCTTTGTAAGTGCATAAATGACAAATCGGACATTTTTTGCATTCTGGTTTTCTAGCTTTGCAAATATATCTTCCATTAAGTATTAGCCAATGATGAGCGTATTTTAGCCATTTTGCTGGAATTTGTTTTAGCAAATCTATTTCTATTTTTCTTGGAATTTTCTCCGATGTTAATCCAATTCTATTAGATACCCTAGCTACATGAGTATCTACAGCCATTGTTGGTTGTTTAAATGCGCAATTTAATATGACATTAGCTGTTTTTCGTCCTACACCAGGTAGATTTACCAGCTCCTCAAAATTTTCTGGAATATTTGAGTTATATTTATCGACTAAAATTTTGGAAAGTGCAATAATATTTTTTGCTTTTGTATTATACAGCCCGATAGTTTTTATGTATTTTTTTAAATTATTTTCACCAAGTATTAAAAAATCTTCTGGGTTTTTATGGTTTTTAAATAATTCTAAAGTTGCTTTATTTACAGAAATATCAGTAGCTTGGGCTGATAAAATAACGGCTATAGTAAGGGTAAAATTATTAACATATTCAAGTTCTGTTTTAGGTTCTTTACTTAAAGTGCTAAAAATGGTAAAAATTTGATTGATTATATTTAAATCCATAATATTTATAATTAATATTTTTGCACTAATCATAACCAGCTTTAAAGGAATTTACTATGACACAAAACAAAATTTTTGACTTTATAAGAAATGAAATTAAAGAACATGAGGTGGTTCTATTTATGAAAGGGACTGCAGAGTTTCCTATGTGCGGTTTTTCGGCAATGGTTACTAGTATTTTGCGATCAGTAGGGGTGAAATTTAAAGATTACGATGTTTTGGTAAACGAAGAGCTGAGGCAAGGAATAAAAGATTTTTCTGATTGGCCAACAATTCCACAATTATATATTAAAGGTGAGTTTGTTGGTGGCTGTGATATAGTAAAAGAGATGTACGAAAATGGCTCTCTTCTTGAGTTAATAAGAAATCTTGAAGGTCATGGAGCCACTCGTCATAATCAAAAACATTTAACAAATACAGAAGATAATATGCAGATAAGTGACTGATAAAATCACTAATTTAGATTAGGTTATGCAAGTTTATGAGCTATGCCATCCAAGTAAATAACCTTACGAAACAATATGTTTCTGGTAGGGTTTCGCAAGAAGAGAAATTAGCTTTGAATGATTTGAATTTAAATATTGAAGTCGGTTCAATATTTGGGTTACTCGGTCCTAACGGAGCTGGAAAATCTACATTAATCAATATATTATCTGGTACAGTTCTTAAAAGCTCTGGAAAAGTTAGAGTTATGGGAGTCGATATTGACGAGCAGCCTAAAAAAGCTAGATCTTTAATAGGAATTGTTCCTCAGGAAATAGTTACAGATACCTTTTTTCCCCTTTGGAATGCTCTCGAATTCACAGCTGGTTATTTTGGTATCAAGCCAGAAAATCGTATTACCGATCAATTGCTAAAAACGTTAAGTCTTTATGATAAAAGAAATACTCTTCCGCAAAGATTGTCTGGTGGAATGAAGAGACGTTTCTTGATTGCAAAAGCAATGGTGCATTCTCCTAAGATTTTAGTGCTTGATGAACCAACTGCAGGTGTTGATATTGAACTCAGAACGCAGCTTTGGGAGTATGTAAAAAAAATAAACCAAGAACAGGGTGTTACAGTTATTATTATTACTCATTATCTAGCAGAAGCTCAGGAATTATGCGATAATATTGCCTTTATTAATGATGGTAAAATTATAAAACAGGATTCAAAAAAGAAATTACTTGAAGAACTTGGATCAAGATATTTTGACATTGAATTTGAAGATATTGTAGATAATGATAAAATGTCTAGGTTTGAAAGTTTAAAGTGCCAACTTTTGAGTGAAAATAAAATCAGATTTGAGC
>JAIFLQ010000024.1 GCA_020048975.1 Rickettsia sp.
ATTCCCACGCAGGTGGGAATCAAGTAACAAGCCTAGATCCCCTCTTTCGAGGGGATGACAATGCGGTACCCTTTCAAGTCTGTAACCAAAAGATAAGAGAATTATCTATTTGTTAGTTACTCTTGTGAATGGTTCTTTTTTTGTTTCTGTCGTTTTTTCTTACCGTCAGTGGTCTTGTTAAATCTACCGATATTTTTTACGAATTTCTGTATATTATTTTGCTCAGTACCATGGGTTTTAGTGTATTTATTTTCAATAGTTAGTTTCTCATCATGTATCACTGAAAGTAACGTAGCTTCAATCGCTTTAGCATGCGAATCAAAGGTAATCTTTACTATTCTTTGTTCTATTACTTTAGGATCAAACCAAGCACGCTTAGTCAATGATCTTTGTATGTAATACCAAGTATTATGTGAATATTCTGGAACATAAGTTGGTGTACCAACAAGATCTATTATCTCATCCTGCTTTAATTTTTTGGTATTTATTTCTTCAATTGCACTATCACTTACAAATTGACCCCTGACATCCACTGACTGACATCCACTTAATGTCATAAACATTACTAGAAAAAAAATCTTAGTTAGAAGGATGTTAGCAACGAATGTGAATGGTTTCATAAAAATTTTATTCAAAATTATATAGATTTTCTTGATGGAATATAATATACTACGCACGTCTTTGACAAATACTTTTTTTAATTTGTTCAATAAAACTTTTATTTAGGTGCAAGTGTAATGGCAGTTCCAAAGAAAAAAACCTCAACATCAAGGCGTAATCAAAGGCGTTCACACGATGCCCTTGGTAAAATTAACGTAATAATAGATAAAGATACTGGTGAATACAGATTACCACATCAACTTGATAAAACAAGTGGTGAGTATAAAAATCGTCAAATAGTTATAGCCAAGCCCAAAGGTCAAGAAACAGAGTAGCAGTTGATGGCCTCAAAAATTATAGGTACTGGGGGCTATCTACCAGAAAAAATTCTTAGCAATTTTGACCTTGAAAAATCTATTGATACTAGTGATGAATGGATCAAGTCAAGAACTGGCATTGCTCAAAGGCATATTGCTGCTGATGATGAATTTACCTCTCATTTGGGCTACCAGGCTGCTCTTAATGCTCTTAATAGCGCTAAAATCTCACAAGATGAAATAGATTTGGTCATTACATGTACCAATACACCTGACAACACATTTCCGTCTACTGCAAATAAAATACAAGGTTATCTTGGCCTCAAAAATGTTCCTTCATTTGATTTGCAAGCAATTTGTTCTGGTTTTATTTACGGTTTGCAGGTGGCAGACGGTATGATTAAATCAGGTAAATACAAAACTATACTATTAATTTGCGCGGACAAAATGTCTTCTATACTAGACTGGCAGGATCGAAAAACTTGTGTTTTATTCGGTGATGGAGCTGGAGCTGTTATATTGCAAGAGTCAGAATCTAACTCAGGTGTAATTGACTGCGATATTTTTTCAGATGGTGCATTGTATGATATGCTTTATACTGATGGTGGTGTTAGCACCACTGGTAAAAGTGGTCTTCTAAAAATGGCTGGACCAGAAGTATTTAAGAAAGCTGTTGAGAAAATGCCAGAGTCAGTTTACAACATACTCAAAAAAAATGATCTTACTCTCGACGATGTTACTTATATCGTGCCTCACCAAGCAAATTTGCGAATAATCAATAATATGATTAACCAGTTTGGGATTGATTCAAACAAAGTTATTGTTACATTAGATAAACACGCAAATTGTTCTGCTGCATCAATTCCACTAGCTTTAGCGCAATTACAGTTGACTAGAGGTATTAAATCTGGTGATATACTAGTATTCACCGCTTTTGGAGCGGGCGCAACTTGGGGAGCAGCTATTGTTCGTTGGTAATTTTAAAAATTTTGCTACAGAAAAGTTTTTAAACAAGAATAATTTCTAATATGGAAACCATTACAAAAGAAAAAATTGCTAATTTACTTAAGGAAAAACTAGGTTTTTCTTCGTTATTATGCGAAGAAATAACAAATAGTATCTTTTCTGAAATGCTTGACTTATCGTTAAATAACCACAAATTAGTATTATCAAATTTTGGTAAATTTCAAATTCATCACAAGAAGAAAAGACCAGGAGTTAACCTTCAAACTAAAACAATATTGGAAATAGAACCACGCAGAGTTTTAAGGTTTCACCCTTCTAGGTTACTTAAGGAAAAGGTAAATTCTCATGAACTTGGTTAATAAAAAATATTTTTCCATATCTGAAGTGTCTGAAATTACAGGCTTTCCAGCGCATAAATTAAGATACTTAGAGAAATCCAAAACAGGTATGGGAATTTTTCAGATTCGTGGTAGAAGATATTACACCTCTGCTGACATTGAATCAATCAAACAAAAATTTAGCAGAGAAAATGAATTCCAGTTGAACTTATTTACATCTCAAACAGAAAATACCAATAAAAAGAACCTTAGCAATTCTGTTTTACACTCAAATATAGTCATTAAGATTGACTGCCTAATTTCTAAATTTATAGAATTAGAAAAAGATATAATTTCTAAATATTAATATTTAGCTTTTATAAAAAGAACTTTAGACAATTGTGAGCGAAGCGCGGCAATCCAGTAGTAATAGATGGCCCGTCGCTAGCGCTCCTCTCCATGACGAGGGGGAGCTATTAGCTATTTTTAAACCAGTGAACGCTCACGAATTTTTTAGTCTTTCTGCTAGTTTCTTTTTGAATTGATATTTTATTACATCTCGCAATTTGTCGCATTCTTTCTTAGCAAGAGGGATGAATTCTAATTCTTATTGTAATTTACAAATTTCAGAGGGTCTACAGCATTTTTCCCTTCTCTTACTGCAAAATGTAGTTGGGGTTGTTTAATCTTACCAGTAGTACCAATATAACCAACTATATCACCTTGTTTTAAATGTGTATCCTTTTTCACTGTTAACTCTTCAAGATGAGAGTAAGAAAGAACTATATTTTTATTATCCAATTTTATGATGACTAAATTGCCAAATGTTGCGTCGTAATCCGCATAAATTACCTTTCCAGATGCTGATGCAACAACTGTTGTACCTTCTGTGGCTGAAATATTTACTCCTTTGTTAATTCCGTGATCTGTTTTATCTCCAAATTTACTTATAATAGTACCATCCACTGGAATTATATAATCTGGAACTACTTGTACTTGTTTTATTGGTTCTTCTTTGATCTCAGTTGTTAATTTTGTTTTTAGCGCAAAATCCTTAGGTACTTTTATCTTAATAATATCCTCCTCATCTAGATCATAAGGGGGCTGTAAGTCGTTGGTTTGCACTATTTCATATACTGTTTGTTCATAATTAATAGCTATTTCTTGAATGGTTTCATTCTTTTTTACTTGATGTTCAATGATTTTATAATTATCTTCGGTCGGTTTGCTTGAGGGTAATATATGATTTTCATCATGAGGCGTCGGTTTGATGATTTCAGACGTGTCGTCAATATTAATTTCAGACTTACTAGATATTATTTCTCCATCATTACTAATTATTGATACAGTATTTTCATTTACACTTCTTGAATCTTCAAGATTTGAATTGCTATGGTGGTATTCTATTGGAGCTTGTTTCTTTGTTACTGCACAACTTGATAAAGCAGCGGCAATTATAATATATAGTGATATATAAAAATTATAATTTTTCATTTAATCTGTGCCTTTTATTTAAATTTTTGTTATTTATTATATTGCTGTTATTATATAATAAATACTAATTTTTTTCTATAGATAAGGATGTTTTTATGCAAAATTATGACCTCGTAATTGCAAACGATCATGGTGGATTTGATTTGAAGTTGAAAATTTTAGATTTTTTGAGTCAAGCTGGTTATAAAATATACTCAAATAACTCAGAAAAACGTCATTTGAATGTTGGACAGAAGAATCATAAAACTATATTGGATTTAGGTTGTGATAGTTTAGAGAGGGTAGATTATCCAGATTATGCAAAAAAACTGGTTGAAGAAATTATTGAAGGAAATGCTAAGTATGGTATATTAATTTGCAATACAGGTATTGGTATGTCAATTGCTGCCAATCGTAGTTCGGTCATTAGAGCAGCTTTGTGTCTAGATGAATTTATGGCAGAGCGTGCTAGATCACATAACGATGCAAATGTTTTGGTTCTAGCTAGTAAATTAACAGAAGAAAAAACTGTTTTTCAAATGATAGATAAATTTTTAAGCACTGATTTTGAAAGTGGAAGACACGCTCAGAGAGTGAATAAAATTAGTTAAGTAATTATCAAATATAATAAATTCTCTGTAATTAATATTGCATTTTTCTTGAAAATTAGTTAGAATTTGGAGCGAGTTGTTATAGAAACTTAAAATATGGCCAAGTAGCAAAGTGGTAATGCAGTGGACTGCAAATCCTCTATTCGCCGGTTCGATTCCGGCCTTGGCCTCCAACAAATCTCTTTGATCTATGCAGTTTATTGAACAGTTTCTAGAGATGATGCTTGCCGAGAGGGGAATAGCTAAAAATTCGCTCCTTAGTTACAAACGTGATTTAGAAGATTTTCAGGAATTTCTTAAACACTCTAGGTTAACTGAAATTGAAGCAAAAGATTCTGATATTAGCAAATTTATAGCATTATTAGCTAAGTCTGGAATATCAGCTAGGTCGATAAATCGTAAAATTTCAACTGTAAAAACTTATTTTATATTTCTAATAAGCGAAAATCATACTGATTATAATCCAGTTTTGGTTGTAGATTTACCTCGTTATATTTCTAAGTTACCTGAGTTTTTATCAATTGATGATATAAGAATATTACTCGAATATTGTAAGAGGGATAATTCCTCTGATGGCATTAGGCTTAATGCCATGATTCATTTGTTATATGCAAGTGGTATGCGTGTTAGTGAGCTTGTTAGTCTAAAAATAACTGATATTACTAGTGGTAATAATTTTTCTGAAATCAGAACGAGTTTTATGATTAGGGGCAAAGGTTCAAAAGAGAGAATCATAGTAATTAATGAACAAGCGAAGCTTGCTTTAATGGAATATTTAAAAATTCGTGATAGTTTTTGTCTTAATAAGAGCCAAAAGTCAAAGAGTTATTTTTTTGTTAGCAGTTCTGTGGCGGGACATATGACAAGGCAGAATTTTGCTCTTCTACTAAAAAAAGCTAGTTTAAATGCTGGTCTTGATCCGGAAAGGATTTCTCCACATGCACTTCGTCATAGTTTTGCCAGTCATTTATTAGAAAATGGAGCTGATTTAAGAGTTATACAGGAGTTACTCGGTCATAGTGATATTAGCACTACGCAGATATATACTCATGTGCAAACGGCTCACTTAAAAAAGACTTTGAAAGAATTTCATCCTCTTGCAAGGAGAAATAATGATTAGATTTTAGATTACATTATAGCTTTTTTATGTAATAATTAATTTGTAAGTAATTAATTAGCAAAGGTAATTCTATGTCAAAAGAACAACATGAAGCTCCTCAAAAACTTACAATTAATTTGAGATTTTCTTTAGTAAGGTCTCCAGCCTTTGAAGATTTAAGAGAAATATTATTAGGTAGCTTAATTCCAAAGGGGTCAGAGGTGCTTGAGAGAGTAAGTGAAGTTGAAACAATAGGAAGATCTGATAATCAATATAAAAATCTTACGATAGAAATTCCTCCTCATTTAGATCCTATAGTAAACTTAGGCGAAGAATGATTTGTAAAAAAAATTTTGTAGAATAAAAATTAAGAGGTAATAATTATGAAAACTATACCTATACCTATTGTTCCTAGAGGTTTTAGATTTTTAGATCAAGATTATGGCAATATAAACGGAGAAAAATTAATTTCT
>JAIFLQ010000066.1 GCA_020048975.1 Rickettsia sp.
ATTATAATTTCGGTAAATTGATGTTTTTGAAGGATGCTAGTAACAGATTGTGATTGGTTAAATCCAATTTCTAGAAATATTTTTCCGCCATTTTTTAAGAAAGAAGTTGCTCCAGAGATGATTTTACGATAGTGAATTAATCCATAATCATTGGCAAAAAGAGCGTCTTGTGGTTCGTATAGTAGGGTTTCTTGGGACATGTATGGTTTATCAGCAGAATCGATGTAAGGCGGATTACTAACGATAAAATCAAATTTATTATCGTTTAAATTTGAATACCAATTACTCTTTATGAATTCAATTTGAGTAATAACATTATTTGATACAGCATTTTTTGTAGCAATTATGAGTGCTGAGTCAGAGATATCAGTTGTGGTAATTCTAGATAGCGAAATACCAGCAGCTAAACTCACTGCTATTGCTCCACTACCAGTACCAAGATCTAATATTGTAATTTTTTTATCAGGAAAATTTTTATTATATTCTAATATAACTTCATCAACAAGGGTTTCTGTATCAGGCCTTGGAATTAATACATTCTTATCTACAAAGAAATCCATGCCGTAAAATTCTTTTCTTTCTATTATATACGCTATAGGTTCAAATGATTTGCGGCGCTGTATATATTGAAAAAATCTATACTCTTCAGTTTTTGTGAGTTCCTTACTGTAGTTAATGAGTAAAGTTTCCTGTGTCATATTTAGTGTATAACTAAGCAGAATCCTAGCTTCTAATTGCTTTGATGAAAAATTCTCAAGTTCTTTAGCTGCTAAAGATAAAGCTTCTTTTATTAGCATAAGTGCCTATTAATAATCAACTTTTAAAAAATACAAACCTTCTGCTGGGGCAGTAGGTGCTCCTTTAGTTCTATCTCGTGAATCAAGCACTTCCTTAATTTTTTCTGGCGGCCACTCTCCTTTTCCAACATGTAACAAATTACCTACTATATTTCTTACCATATGATGAAGAAATGAAATAGCGGATACATAAATTTCTATATTATCACCGTTTCTGGTAATTTCGATATTTGAAATGGTTTTTATAGGAGTGCTAGCCTGGCATTGAGTTGCTCTGAAAGATGTAAAATCATGTTTACCAATTAAATAAGAAGCACCTTTTATCATCAAATCTACGTCTAGATGATCCATTATCCAACATTGCAGACCTGCATTAATTATATTTGGCGCTCTTCTGTTAAGTATTTTATAAACATAATGTCTATGTTTAGCAGAAAACCTAGCATTAAAATCATTATCTACTAATTCACAATTGGTAACTCCTATTTTGTAAGGTTTACAAAAATGGTTAATTGAGTACATAACATTGTGTGGTTCATGCTTAACTGTTAAATCAAAACTTGCTACTTGGCCATAAGCATTTACTCCAGTATCTGTCCTACCAGCGGCAGTGACTAAAACATTTTCTTTGCTGAATTTATAAATCGCCTCTTCAACAACTTGTTGAATCGACAAAGCTTCTTTTTGTTTCTGCCAACCGCAAAAACCAGAGCCTAAATATTCAAGAGTAATTTTATATCGAAATTTATTTACCACAGACATGCTATGTATTTTTATCTGTTGCCATGGGCTAGTTTAACCTAAAAAAGACTATAGGCAACTAAAATTAGATAGTTGTTATTCGAGCGAAGCTAGATAGGCTTGTTTTATATCAATTCTCTGACTTGTATAGTAAATCATATAGTATTAGGTGCTAATTATTTTTAGTAGCCACTCATTTCTGCGCTTCTTTTGTCATTCCCACTTAGGTGGGAATCCAGCAACGTAGCTAAGTCTAGATCCCCGTTTTCACGGGGATGACAAAGTAGAAACACCGGGATGACGGTTTGTTCATCCCAGATATAAAAACTAAGCTTAGCTTTTGATTACAGCAGCTACTTCATCGGCAAAGTTTTTGTCTTCCTTTTCGATACCTTCGCCAAGTTCAAATCTAGCATAATTTGTAAGAATAACAGAAGTACCTAATTCTTTTGCAGCGTTTGCAACTACTTCAGAGATTTTTGATTTACCGTCGATAACAAATACTTGGTCAAGTAATACTATTTCTTCTAAAAATTTGCGTATTCTACCATCAATCATTTTTTCAATGATATTATCTGGTTTTCCAGAAGCTCTTGACTGTTCAGTAAATATATCTTTCTCTCTTTGAATTAAAGATTGATCAACAGATTCTTTGTTTAAACATTGGGGTTTTGCAGCTGCTATATGCATAGCTAGTTGCTTTCCAAGCTCCATCAACTTTTCTTTGTTACCAGTAGATTCTAGAGCAACCAACACTGAAATTTTACCCATTCCATCTGTAATAGCATTATGTACATAGGAAGCAATAACACCGTCATTTACTTTAAGTGTTTGCATGCGACGAAGAGTAAGGTTTTCTCCAATTGTTGCAACATTTTCTATAATTAAATCTTCTATCGTTTTACCAGCTTCAAGAACGGTAGATCTTAATTGTTCTATTGATGAGCAATTAACAGCTTTTTGAGCAATTTTATTTACCAAAGATTGGAATAATTCGTTTCTTGAAACAAAATCTGTTTCAGAATTAATCTCAATAACTGCAGCGTTAGTAGTATCTACTTTTAAAGCCGTTAAACCTTCGGATGCTATCCTGTCTGCTTTTTTTGCAGCAGCAGCAAGACCTTTTACCTTAAGCCAATCAACAGCTGCTTCAAAATCTCCCGATGTTTCAACCAGAGCTTTTTTGCAGTCCATCATTCCTGCGCCAGTTTTCTCTCTTAAATCTTTTACTAATGATGCTGATACACTCATTATCTTCTCCATAGTTAAATCTTATATCAATTTAATATCAATCGCTGATACTTTGCCATTCTGTGTTTCTGTTGTAAAACTAATTTTCTGACCTTCGTTAAGCTCTCTAATTCCAGCTTGTTCAACAGCTGAGATATGAAGAAACACATCTTTTGATTTATCACTTGGCTCTATGAAGCCATATCCTTTAGTTGCGTTAAACCATTTTACTGTTCCGTTTTGCATGATATTTTTACCTTATTAATTATTATTGTTAAATTATTATTGTGCTACAGAGTCGGTCGCTGTTGTTGTAGTGGTAGATGTCTTTTTGGTTGCGGCACTTTTCTTTACGGTTTTTACTTCTGCAGTAGTATCTTTAGCTAACGGTTTAGCTTTAGAAACCTTTGCAGTCTTATCAATTTTCTTAACACCATCCATAGTATTTTCTGCTTTTGCTTTTATAGCAGATCCTACATCAACACCCGAGTCTCTAAGGGAGTCTTGAATTCCTGCTAGTGCAGCATCAGCAAATAAAGAACAATATAATCTAATTGACCTAATAGCATCGTCATTACCTGGTATTGGGAAGTCGATATGGTCTGGATCAGAATTACTATCAACTACTGCAACAATTGGAATCGATAATTTTACAGCTTCTTTTATAGCCAGATGCTCTTTATTTGTATCAATAACTACAACAAGATCAGGACGTCCCCCAATGTTTCTTATACCAGAAAATGATCTGACTAATTTTTCTTTTTTACGAGTTAAATCCAGAAGTTCCTTTTTTGTATAACTAATGACATCTTCTTCATTATCAAGAATTTTCTCAATTGTATCTAATTTTTTAATAGATTTTGAAATCGTACTCCAATTAGTTAAAATACCACCAAGCCATCTATGGTTTATGTAATACTGATCACACTTTTTAGCATACTCAGCTACAAGTTCTGTAGCTTGAACTTTACTGCTGACAAAAAGAACTTTCCCATTACTTTTTACTGTTTCATAGATTTTTTTCAAAGCAATTTGTAAAAGAGGTACTGTTTGTTGTAGGTCGATAATATGAATATTATCTTTTGTCCCATAAATATACGGTTCCATTTTTGGATTCCAGCGTGAAGTTTTATGGCCGAAATGTATGCCAGCATCTAGCAAATCGCTAACGCTAACTTTAGGCAAATTAGACATTTAGTTTATCTCCAATATTTGTTAGTTTAAACCTCCGTACCAGCTATAGATTCCAAAATTATTTGGACTAACAAAGCAATTATTGGTACGTGTGAATTATTTAGCAGCCATGATCTACTAAAGTAGCAACATTGTATATGATAATCCGATCATATACAAGATCAAAAATAAAATTTGAAGATATGCTAATTCAACTAACTTTCGCTATAACTCAATTACTTAAAAGATTCTAACAGTAATATATCAGTACTATCGAGCCAGAATTTTTCTGGCAGGGAAATTTTAGCTATAAATCCGTCTTCTATATTATAAAAAATTGATATTAAACTATTTGATTGTTCAGAGTTATTTTTATTACCCAGTATATCAATTAACTTTATCAGATCATTTTTATTTTTTGGAAATAATTTAAGGTCATGTGTTACATTTTTAAGAACATCTTCTATAGAAGAAAAACTCCTGGCTGTAATCCTTGCTCCTCCTTTATCAATCAAAACATCACAAGTGACTACTACAGAAACTTTGACACTTAATAGATGAGCATATTCGCGCATTATGTCGTCGTTAAATATTGTAACTTCCATTATTCCTAAAGAGTCAGATAACACTATTGTTATAAAACGACCGCGTCCGGACATTCTAGTATCTTTCTTGATAATAACCCCAGCGAATTTGAGCAAATATGACCCTTCTGCAAGATCATTTTTTATATAGAATGAATTTTTTATATTACATGTTTCAAATATTGATGCATAACAAGACAATGGGTGTTTTTTGAGAAAAAGCCCCATTACTTCAAATTCTTGATAAGCTAGTTCCTTTTCATCTAGTGACTCTTGACAGCTAACTATAACGTCATCACTAGCTTGGTTTACTTTAATCAAACTAAATTGACTAGAGTGTTTTTCGGTATGATATGAAAGACTATACGCCATTAATTTTTGGACGCTTAATAGTAAGTTATTTCTATTTGAATGAAGAGAATCAAAACAGCCTGCTTTAATAATGTTTTCTAGTAATTTTCGATTAATTAATTTTGGAGGAGTGCGTTCAATAAAATCAATTATACTTTTAAATTCACCTTGCTTACTTCTTATCTCAGCAACTTCTTCACCAAAGCTAACAGTAACACTCTTAATAGCAGCAAGAGCAAAGATAATAGATCTGGAGTTATCTTTATTTTTCTTTATTCTAAAATAACCATAAGACTCATTAATAGAAGGAGGTATAATTTTAATATCAAATATTTTTGCTTCTTGCAGGAAAATATTTATCTTATCGCTATTATCAATATCCAAATTCATTGCCGCTACTAGAAATTCAGTAGGAAAATTAGCTTTTAAAAAAGCAGTTTGATAAGAAATAACGCCATATGCGGAAGCATGAGCCTTATTAAAGCCATAACCAGCGAATTTAGCTACCTTTGCAAATATTGACCTAGCTTGCTCTACTGGGACATTGTTTTTTACGGCTCCACTGACAAAGATCTCTTCTTGCGCATCCATCTCACTTTTTACTTTTTTACCCATGGCTCGCCTTAGTAAATCAGCAGAACCTAAACTATATCCTGATAATTTACGCGCTATTTCAAGCACTTGCTCTTGGTAAATGATAATGCCATAAGTTGATTTCAAAATTGGCATAAGCAAAGGATGTAAATAATCAGCTTCTTGCTGACCGTGTTTGCAGGCTATAAAAGCTGGGATATTATCCATTGGACCTGGTCTATACAAAGCACCAAGAGCTATAATATCGCCAATATTATCGGGCTTGAGTTTTCGAAGAGTGCTTTTCATTCCAGCGCTTTCAAACTGGAATACCCCAGTTCCAATTCCTTTTGATAACATTTTCAAGACATTTTGTGATAACAGTAAGTGTTTGTAACCCAAGGAAGTCAAATTTAATAAGTCCAGATAATTCACAATATTTCATTGAATATTGCACAATTAGCATATCAGAATTATTATCTCTACATAGCGGTACACTCTCTATCATGTCCTCGTTTGCAATCACAATACCTGCTGCATGTGTTGAGGAATGACGATGTAACCCTTCTAAAACCAGAGCTGCTTCTAGAACTTGTTTTATTAATTCATTGTCTCCATTTAAATTATATAAGCCGTTACCTTTCGCTGCATCCCTTAGTTCTGCAACTTCGTTAATTGCCTGACTCAAAGTAACAGGGTTAACAGCATTAAAAGGTACTAGTTCAGTAAGATAATCAGCGATAGTATAACTAAGGCCCAAAACTCTAGAAACATCTTTAATAACGGCTTTAGCTTGTAATTTACCAAATGTAATGATTTGGCCAACCCTTCCTTCACCATATTTTTTCCTGACATAAGAAATTACTTCTTCGCGTCGTTCTTGACAGAAATCAATATCAAAATCTGGCATAGAAATACGTTCAGGATTTAAGAAGCGCTCAAAAAGTAATCCAAATTTTATAGGATCAAGATCGGTAATTTGGAGACACCAAGCTACAATAGAGCCAGCACCAGAGCCTCGTCCAGGTCCAACTGCAATGCCATTTTCTTTGCTCCAACGTATAAAATCAGATACTATCAAAAAATATCCTTGAAAATTCATTTTACAAATAATTTCTAACTCGTATTCAAGACGAGCAAAATATTCTGCACGGATAATGGATTCTTCGGTTTGGGATATGTTTTCTAAAGCAAATTTAACTGCTAATTTCTTTTCTAGGCCTGTTTGAGATTCTTGTTTAATTAGATCCTCTTCAGAAATACTACCATCAGTGAAGTTTGGCAAAGATGGTTCTTTAACCTCTGCCATTACGTAGATTCTTTTAACTAAATGCACGGTGTTTTCAATTGCTTCTGGTAAATCAGCAAACAATTCTATCATTTCATCAGCGCTTTTAAAATAACACTGATTACTTACTCTAGCTCTGTTTTGTTCGTCTTTGACGACTCCTTGAGAAATACATAGTAATATAT
>JAIFLQ010000019.1 GCA_020048975.1 Rickettsia sp.
AAACACTATTCTTTTGAATGAGAAAAAAGAATTACTAGAAGATTTTCTAGCTGTTAATAAATTTGGTGAAGATCATGTTAGGCATTTAGATCGGAATCAATTGCAAAAACTTGGCCAAAGTTACAGAGAAACACTACAAAATGATGGAGCGAGTCCGCTTGAGAAAAAAGAAGCAATGCTTGGTTATATGGCCGTCGCAAGAGAGAGTATGTATCGTGTTAGCGGTAAATTTGCTAATTCTACCCAAATGCTTGCCATAATGAATAACTTTAGAGCTGGAAGCCATGTTGTTAATGAAGTACAAACTGGACAGGGTAAATCCATAATTAGCGCTATTTCAGCTTCCGTGCTAGCAGCTTCTGGTCATAGTGTTGATGTTACTACCTCAAACATAGACTTAGCAAGACGTGATATTGAGGAAAATGCCAAATTTTTTGACTATGTAGGAACAAAATATTCCAAAGATCCTATAAGCCAAACATCCAGTAAGGAGCAATATTCTGTTGGTGGTATAAACTACTCTACTATACCAGATCTATCACTATATAAACAAAATATGTCCTTTGAGCATGGTGATGCATTACCAAAAACTAAAACTGCTTTGGTAGCAGATGAATTTGATGCAGCAGCTAACATGACTACAATTATGCGCCTTGCTAAACCAAGAGAGATGCTAGATAGGGCTACAGATAGTCAATATAAGATAGTTTATGAAGCTGCCAATGGATTTGTAGCAAATCATGAGAAAGATTGTCGAACCAAAACTATGGGTGAATTGGTTGAGATGATGCAAAGAGAAATAGCAGCTGATAATTACAAAGCTTTTGGAATAAATAGCCCAGCTGAGTGGGATTTGTTTGTTAAAAAAATGGCCAAATATGCAGGTTCAGATACTGAGCCTGGTAAAAATTCTGAAAAACTTGGTGAGTTATTAGCGGCTGCTTATCAAGCAAGCAAATTGCAAGAAGGTAAGGACTTTAGGGTAGTAAGTGAAGAAGTGCAGACTAAAGATGGTATAGTAAAAATTTCTACAGCAAAAGTATTAGCTAATAGTTTAATTACTGACAATGTCTATAGCGGAGGAATTCATCAATGTCTTCATGCGAGACTAGAAAAAGAGCGCACAAGCAGTGCTGTGGGTTCTCCTAATAAATTTGTTATTAATGCAGAATCTGAGGTAGTATCATCACAAACTGTGAAAAATTTTATAGATGGTTATGATAGACTTAATGGTTACACTGGTACATATGGTTACGATGTTGAACTTTCTGGTTATAGTAAAGATATACAAGCCTTTCAAGTACCTAAACACCAAGCTCATAATAGAACAGATTTAGAACCTCAATTCGCCAAAAGCAAAGAAGAACATCTTGATAAAATTAATAAATTTGTAAATAAATTATCAGGAGATGCTAGTTCTAGGCAACCATTACTCATAGTTTGTGAAAATGACGAAGAAGCCAGAGCAATGTATGAGGCAATTAGCAAACTTCGTCCTAAGGACCAAGTACAAATGGTTGATAGTGTCAAGAAAGATATAGAGCCAGAAACACGGCTTGCTGGTCAGAAAGGTATGATTACCATTGCTACGCCTCGTATGAGCCGTGGTACTGATATTAATCCAGATCATGAAAGTGGCTTATGTGTAGTAACTGGATATGCAGATTTTAGAAGAGTTGAGGGACAAATTCAAGGTAGAGCTGGTCGCCAAGCAGCAAAAGGCCTAACTGTACAGATTCTAGATGAGAGTGATTTAAGAAAAAAACTGCAAACTTCTACAGGTCAGCCAGTAACTGATTCTGGTAAAAAATTACTGAAGAGGTATCATCAGCATCTTGAGCAAGAGAATTTAACTTCTGTTCAAGCTAAACAGCTAGAAGGAGACTTAAGGCAAGCATTCATAATATTAAAACAATCTAAAGTTCCAGAACAACAAGACCCTTTAGTGAAAAAAGAAAATCACAAAAAATGGAATAAGGAATTTTCGGATACGTGGAAAGACTTAAGTGCTAAGCATTCTGGTAATCAAGAGATAATTAAAACTGAGTTATTTAAAAACAATAAAGGATTAGCAGAAAAATTAGAAAAAGTTCAAGCAGCAAAGGCTAATAGGTCAATGCTAAATTATGAGCAGGAATTAACTAAAGCTCAAAAATCTAGTGCAATGCTTAAGGATTCAGACCTAACAGTTGCAAGTAAATCAGCAGATGTCCAAGCAAACCTATTACTCAGAGGTGCAAAATCATCTTCCTTGGAAAAAACAATATCTGCAGCAGATGTTAGACCAGAATATTTAGAGTTTTGGAAACAAAAAACTGATAGGGATACTTTAAGAACTTTAAGCCCAGAAGAAAGAACTGTTTTGGCGCCAACAGCTAAGAATTTAGATATTGTTAAAAATAATATCAAAGGCGCTATAGAGGACTACCAAAACGATAAATCTAGTTCATTATCTAAAGGACGCAAAATAGCTGTCCAAAATCTTATGAAAGCAATTGATAAAGCAACTTCGATACAAGATATATATAGTGTAGTTAAAAAAGCACAAAACTCTGCTATTCAATCAGATGTTGAAAATCATAGCATTTTACTCAACAGAAATGGATCAAGATATCAACAAGTTCTTGATAATGTTCTAGATAAGATAGTGGTAACAGGTGGAAGAAAACATGATACCGAGGCTGCTCTTGAAAGTATTAAAGAGCTAGTAGAAAAATTACCAAACAATAACAAAGTATATAATGGAGTGAAACCATTGCTTGACTTAGAAGGTAGTACTGAAGCTGAACGTAATATGAAAATGAAGCTTGTCAAAGGTCTTTTATTGCAAAATATGAAAAGTTATAATAATAGCGATAAAGTGCTAGCTGAAAATATTATTCATGACATTGAACGAGTTGATTTAAGAGTAACTAAGCTAGCAGAAGTTCAACAAACTCAGAAGCCAAAAAGTTTAGAACCTAAAAAAACTCAAGATTTACCTCGTCCAAAACAAGAAAATACCCCTGATTATTGGTATATCGATTCAGATATTGATAAATTACTAACATCTAGACTTGGTGATAGAGCTGTAATTGTTCCAGCCCTATCTAATAGCCAAGAATTTATCCATGATGCTGTTGGAAATACTATGCTTGAAGTTACTACTACAAAACCTGCTGTTATACCAATAAATTTGGGAGAAAATCACTGGGCAGCAATGGTGGTACATAGAAATGAAAGTGGCAATTTAATTGTATTTTTTAATGATTCATTAGGTAACCCTATTAACTTAAGTAAAAGTTCAGAAAGTGGAAAATATATTGCAGCTATTAATGAATTATCAAATAACACTGCAGTAGTAATCGATTTGCAAATGAAACAACAAAGTGATGGCGTTTCATGTGGTCCTTTTACAACTGAAAATCTTATAGCTCTTGCAAGTTTAAAAACTGACCAACTTACTGAAAAAGCGGCAAGAGAAAAAGTAGAATCTGTAGAAAAAGATCCGTTAAAAATTCGTCAATTACACGGTGATTTTGAAAAACCTATAGTTAAAGACAGAGTAGCCGAGCAGAGCGTCATAAAAAACCCTCCAGAAAAATTTCAGGCTGAAGTTACTACTGCATTACAAAAAACATTAGGCAGAACCCTAAACCAAGAAGAACGGGAACAAGTACAGTATCTAGCGCACGATCTACAGCATGTTAATGACAAACAGGCAATGGCTACGCTAGACAAAGGTCTTGAGTCAATCCTTAATGTTACTGGCCTAAAAGCTAGCGATATTGCTCCTGTTACTAAGTTAGTTGAAAATTATCACCCAGAAGGCCCTGAAAAAGTAAGCGTATTATCTGCACTTGAAACCTTCAACGCTACTCACGAACATGATGGAAGAGTAGATACACCAACCAGACCAAGATCTAAAGCGTTAACAGGACGGGATGATCCAAGAGCGCCAGAAAAATTGGCTCAAGATAGTGTGATTTTTGGCGGAGAGACTGTCGTTGGCCCTAAAACATTAGCTTCTAGTGGTGTAGGATCTAGCGAAGTTGACCCCATAACTGAGGCTATACGTAAAGAAATTTTAGCAGAGCAGCAAAAACTGCTAAAAAAAGAAATAGCAGTTAGTGATCCGTCTGTTACAGCTATGACTCCTGAAAAATTTAGAGAATATCTAGTTTCAGAAAAAGGCAAGGAAGAAGCTGCTAAAGTTTTTGCAAAACCAGAGATGCAAACAGCTCTTAATAAAATTGAAGTTGACGGTTACAAAGAGGTTCATAATAAATTTCGAGAAAATTTCCAGAATGTTCCTTGGTCACCAGACGCTTCGGGTCCTGATCAGCCAAAAACTAAATCATGTGACATCCGGAATGATGCTAAGGAAGTGGTTGCTACTATAAAGGAAACAACTCATGACAAAGCACCAATTGCAGTAACACTTGACAATGGTAATAGTGTTCAGGTCAATAGTTATAGAACAATAGAGTTCCCAGTAGATAACAAAGGAAAAGGACCGCTTCATTTATCAATGGCGGTAAAAGATGAAAATGGTAAAAACATTGCTGAAAAAGATGCTGTTTACTTTACTGCACATTATGATGATAACGGTAAATTAACTGAAGTAAGCTCCCCAGTACCTGTTAAGTTTATGGGCAAAGGAGATGATGCAGTAGGTTATATTGAGCGCAATGGTGAGGTATATACACTACCAGTGACTCAAGGTAATTACAAAGAAATGATGAGGGAAGTTGCGAAAAACAAAGGGATGGGAGTTGATTTATCCCAAGAAGTTGACAAACCCTCTCAGGATCTTGCTATAACTAAGACAAAGACTGTAGAACCAGTGCTAGAGAAGGAAAAAGTGGAACTAGCTCCTAAATCTATTGATGCAATAGACCTTCCAAAACAAGAAACAGTTCCTATACCAATTGTGCTCAAATCAGGACTTACTGGAGCCGAAAAAACTCAGCAGATAGATACAGCCCTAAAAGGCGCAACTCCTGATCAAATAGTGGCTACTTTAAAGGATCAAGTTACAAAAGGTGGCAGTGAGGTTGTGGGTTTAATAGTAGAGGCTACTAAACCAGATAGAACTGGAAGCCATCCAGATGTTCCAAAACTTACACCAGAACAATTTAAAGAAGTTTACGATGTAGGTATGAAAGGTGCGAAAGCCAAGGTAGATGCTCCTGCTGCATTAACCGCTAAACCTTTTGTTAGACAAAGAGTGGAATTAGAAAATGTACAATCATCATGCGGCAAGCTAACAAAAGCAGCTGGGGTACTGGATACAGAACATGCAACAAATGCACGTACTAATACTACAAAACTTAGCGATAAACTTCAACAACATACTAGATAAGCTCAATTGAAAAGTGTTATTTTAGAATAAAAAACCTAACTAACTTAAAAACACTTTTCAAAAATCCGCTTTCATAAAAGAGAAAAACCGAGGTTATTATCTATATAGTAGAACTAGTTTGAATTGGGTGCTAATTATGTGGAGTCATCCCCTCGGAGGAGGGGATTCAGAATTAAGCTTTTAAGCTAGATTCCTGCCTTGCGCAGGAATGACAAAAGGTCGCGGAAATGACGCATTTGCGTGCCCCAGTCATGGCGAGGAGCGTAAGCGACGTGGCCATCTATTATTACTGGATTGCCGCGCTTCGCTCGCAATGACTGTAGGGCCTTATGTTTGCTCGTCAAGCCTCAACCTTGTTACGTATAATTAAGGCCATTTCACTTCTGGTGGTAATGACATTAAAATGGCTTCAACATTACCACCAGTTGCTAGCCCAAATGTTGTTCCTCTATCAT
>JAIFLQ010000058.1 GCA_020048975.1 Rickettsia sp.
TATACAACTCGGTTGGTGACAGTGTGTCTGTTAATTTTATATTGGTACTGGTGTTTATTTTAGCAAAGGTTACTGCGTTACCAGAAGCTGCTTTCTCTTTTTTGAGAGGGTTTGATAAGGTCATAAATCTAAAAATACTAGCTAATAGAATAATAATTAATATAGAGATAATTAAGTAATAGATTTTTGTATTATCAAAAATATTTATTAATTTTCCTACTAAAGTACTTTTGACACTAGTATGATTAGATTCTTTGTATATGTTAGATTTTTCTGATAATTCCTGTTTTTGCGGTGTCTTAGCTTGTTGAGGATCAAGTTTTAAACCATTCCATAATATATCTATAGTCTGAGCCTTAATGGTAGCTATTTTCATTTTTTTGTTAGTTACATCCCACCATTTTATTTCCATGGTTGGTATAGTAAGTTTACCAGCCTTTTGTGGAACAATAGTAAAAACTTCCTTTCTTGAACTAGTAATTGAAAGATTTTCTATCTCCTCATTTGTTTCAACATTCTCAGCATATACTTTATAACCCTCTCCTTTTAGCATATCCACACTAAGTGGAGGTAATTGATTTTTTGCAAGCCCTCTGGATTTAATTTCAATAGTAGTGGTTATTGGTTTTCCAACTTCAAAAATTGTGTTATCAAAAGTTCTATGCAACGATAAAGATTCAGCTGGTAGCCATGGCACAAGATTCTTGATTGCAGGTTCTATATTCAAAGTAATTTCTTTACTTGCGAGTTCAAATTTTACAAGGCGATTATTATTAGTAACAAGTGGTTCATTGTCAAAAAATGAATCAAACAAACTTTTAACTCTTGTGTTTTTTTGATCGTCATTAACAACATAAAAACCTCTAATAGCATGAGGGGGGATAACTAGCTTTCCAGATTTTGTAGGGGTTATAAGATAACTAAGTTCTATAACTGTTACTGGGCGTTGATTATACTTTCCATTATAAATTTTATGAGCTCCTAAATGCTTTATGAGCATACCTTCTAATTTTAGTTCGTCAAATAACACATCCCTAACATCAGCTTCTGTTAGAAGTTGGATTTGATAAATAATTGGTTGGTCCAAATATGGGTTATCATTGTTAACTTTTGAAATAGCGGTGATGTTATTACTTTTTGTAGCAGTCAGTAATTCTGTTTTTGTGACTTTTATGGTTATTGTTTTTGTAGAAATATTGCCTGTAGCAGTTTTGATTGTAAATGTCGGTATTATTAAATTTCCAAGTTTCTTTGGTTTTAAAATAAAATGCCATTCGTTAGTAACCGAAGAGACTCCATTAATAATTTCAATATTAGAATAATTGCCACTACTTATGATATCAAAATCTTCTTTTATTTTCACAAGATCTATAGGCTCTTGATTAACTTCACCAACAAGGCTTAATCTTAAATTAGTTGTTTCATGCAACCCTATTTTATCACGATCGACACTAGCGGTAAATTCAGCGGCTAATATAACGCTGTTTAAACTAATAATGCAGAAAAGTAGAAATAATTTTTTTACCATGGGTCAAGATTTGGGTTGTTATTATTATTTTGTGTCTGGGATTCAAGATAAAATTGATTCTTTAAAAAATTCTTGTGATCATTGGAAATTTTATTTAGCCATTGATCTACATCTATTTCTTGTGTTGAGTCTGATGAATCTTTGCCTTCTTGTTCATTTCCTTCTGTGGACGAGTTATGATCAGGTTTTTCTGATTCATCTCCAGAAGCTGTATCATTATTTTTTTTGTCTGGTGAGGTATGACTTTTATCATCTTGCTTATCGGTATTATTTTTTTCTGTTTCGTTATCATCATCTTCTTTGTCGTTCTTGTCTTTATTGTTCTTGTCATCCATTCCGTCACTATCATTTTCTTCCTCTTCGTCATCATCATCACCACCACCTCCGCCACCATTAGGAAAATCATTGTTATTTTTCTTCGGACGAGTTTTCTTTTCATCTTCGTTTTTTTTATCTTTAACTGAACTAAGCATCAATTTTGCTATTTTCATATTATGCTTTGCTTTTTCATGATCTGGATTTTGGTCTAAAACTTGCTGATATGTATTTATTGCTTCATCAAGTTTATTTTGCTTTGTTAAAGCATTACCGAGATTATAGAGAGCATTTGTTTGCATTTCAGGCCGCTGATTTTGCCGGAAATATTTTGCCGCCTCTTGAAAATTTCCAGATTTATAATAAGCAACGCCTTTTTTGTAAGGATCATCAAATAATTTTATTGCCGTATCAAAATCCTCTATCTCTTCAAGTGCTTTTTGAGCTAATTGATCTTTGTTTAAAAAAAGTCTATCATTAATGGTAAGGTTTCTGGCCCCTGCCACCTGAGAAGAAGAGAGGATAAAAAATAAAATAACTGGGAAAGTAAAGCCCCTTCTGAACCATAGTAAAATTACTAATATTACTGGAAAAACAAATATATAAAAACGCTCTTCCCATTTTTTATTATCATGAAATGATAAATCTTTTTCCATTAAACTACTGCGTAAGTTAATTTGATTTAAAATTTCCAAACTATTATTATCTGTGTAATCTGTATCGAAATATTTTCCACCACCAAGCTTGCTTAATTCTTGTAATTTTGCCTTTTCTAGTTTTGATATTAATATTTCACCATTACGTTTAATGTAGCCATTTTGGTCAACAAACATTGCTCCTACTTGAGTTGCAGTGCCAAGTGTATGGATTACAACCCTATTATCTACTAATTCAGTTATTATGGGATTGAGATCATTATCTTGAAATCCACCGTCAGTAATGATTAAAATAGATTTATTTGCGCCAGCTTCAGAAGAAAGCATTTCCTTAGCTGTTTTTAGCGCCGAGGATAATCTTGTGCCTTGTACATATACTAAATCTGTACCAATGAGAGGTAACAAATGTCTAATATTATTCATATCATCAGTAATAGGAGAAATAATATGAGCATCTGCAGCAAAAGCTAATAAGCCTATTTTTATATCAGTATTTAAATTCAGCAAATCCTCTATTTCTTGTCTCGCCCTAGATAATCTAGAAGGTTTTATATCATCAGAATCCATTGATTTGGAAAGATCTAGTAGAATTAGTAAAGTTTTGTCTTGGGCAAAGCTTTGCATCTCTTTGAAATTCCATCTTGGAGAAGCAAGGGCTGTTAGTAAAAACAACCATAGCACTGATCCAAATATAATTGATTTTCCCACTGATAGTTGATTAGTCTCTGAATTTTTTAATAAATGTGGTATTAAATGTTTGTCAATAAAACCTTCAAGGCTTTCTATTTGTGGGTTGATAGGATAGAATCTAGCATATAGAAAATATATTATGGGAATTAAAATTAAACCCAAAAACCATTTAATTTCTGCAAAATGAAAGTTGCTAAATTCCATATAAAAACCTTCTATATAGTGGCATAAGACACAGTACTAAAAACAGAAAACAGGCAACTAAAAGCGGATATTTATGAAGAGATTTAGATCTATATTCTGTAATTGTTAAATCTATTTTTTCTAAATCGTTAATTTTATTATATATTTTTTCTAAACTATAATCATCTTTTGCTCTAAAATATTTTCCCCCAGTAATATCAGCAATTTTTTGCAACATTACCTCATTTACTCCTGGATCTAAATTCGTATTAACCATTGAATGTGACATTGTATTATCAGAACCTACACCGATAGTATAAATTCGAATTCCATATTTTTCTGCTATTTGAGCAGCTTCTAGAGGTGGTAAATTACTAGAGTTATCTGTCCCATCGGTAAGTAGTATAAATACTTTTGATTCAGAAGTCCGACGCCGAAGCTCAGCAATTGCTATACCTATAGCATCTCCGATTGCGGTTGAAGGTCCAGCCATGCCAGCTATTGAATTATTAAGCATATGGAGCATTGCAAAGGAGTCAAGAGTCATTGGTACTTGCAGATAGGCATGTTCACCAAATAAAATTAATCCTAAACGATCGCCATGGCGAGTTTTTATAAAATTACTCACCACTTCTTTGACCACGTCAAGGCGTGTGACTTTTTTTTCTTTAGTAGAAAAATCTAATAGGTTCATAGAAAGAGATATATCCACTGCCATCATAATATCGTAACCTTTTCTATTTGTTTGATTTGAAGTGTCGATCAACTCTGGGCGCATAATCGATAGAACCAAAAAAACCCATAATAATGATAAACTTATTACGAACCAAAAATTAGATTTAGCCTTTGTATTTGTACTTTTTGTAGTAAAAGCTGACTGCAATCTCTCTGTATATGGAAATAATATTTCTGGCGCGCTACTACTAGCCTTTTTTATATGAGGCTTTAGTAAAAACCAAAAAACTATAGGTAAAGGCAATAATAGAGCCATCCATGGCCAAAGAAAAGATAACATTTAACTTGTCCATTTTTTGGTTTGATCAATCAACTTAATTAGTTCTGGTATTAAAATTTTTTCTTTACCCAGAGGTGCATAAACTGCTGTTGTTAAAATTTGACCATACTGTTCCCAGTTAAAATTGGTCTCATCTTTTTGTGTTAACCATTTGAGCCAAGCATTACCTTCAAGACCAGCACATTCAGCTCGTGAATATTTATGCATTGCTACTCTGCGGAGAATTTCTGAAAGCTTGATAACAATTTGTGGTGCATTTTCTTGGCTAAGATTTTTCTTCATTTGTGTTAATTCTTCAGAAATCTTATATTGCCATGTACGTTTATAAGCTTGGAACCGAAAATATGACCAAATAAACTTAATAACAATTAATAACGTAATTATTATTACAAAATACCATCCAGGTGCAAGAGGCCACCAATTTGCTTTATCTACACCCTCTATATCTTCCATTCTATCAAGAACCATTTCTCGAACTTGATTACCAAGATTTTTTTGTAATTCCTTGTTTTTAACAATGTTTGTATCTATCATATTAAAAATTTATTTTTTTCTATATTTAGTAAAGGATTTTAATCCATTGCATAGATCAAAAAAAATATCTCTGTCAGTTGATAAAGAAATAGTATGTATGCCCAAATTTGTTGCCATGTTTTTTAATTTTAAAGATCTATTTTCCCATTGTTTTTTATATGCGTTTCTACCATCAATGTTTTTAGTATCAACATAAAAGCAATTAACTTTATCCGAAGAAAACAATACATCTCCAATTGTTATGATTTCTTGATCAGATGGATCATTTATCGATATTAAGACCACTTGACAGCGATTATTTAAATAAGTTAGCTGAGTTTTTAGTTGATCATCAATATTAATAAAATCACTAATTATGAATACCAAACTACTTGGTGAAGCTTTCTTATTAGTAAAGTCCATAGCTGCATTAAGTTCTATAATTCGCTTGGGACCTTTTGTCTCTGATCTAGATAAATATTGCAACATTTTCCATAATGATCTTCTGGTCCGAGTGGGCTTAAAATATTCAGTCTTATTAATTCCACCAAACAATACAGCTCCTAAAAAGTTACTACTCTTATTGGCGCACCACCCAAGTAACGCCGCACATCTTGCTGCTTGTATCGACTTAAATGTACCTCTTGTTCCAAAAGACATAGTAGGATTTGTATCCACTAATAGTAAAACCGTTCTTTCCCTCTCTTCTGTAAATAATTTAATATGAGGAGTATTAGTACGAGCAGTAACTTGCCAGTCTATCTTTCTTATA
>JAIFLQ010000025.1 GCA_020048975.1 Rickettsia sp.
TAGTGTCGAAACTAAAGAAAGTTCCAGATGTAGTAGTGGCTATAGATACTAGGAGAGTATATCTTGAAGATCTAGAAAAGCAGTTAAAAATATTAAGAGCAGACAACGAATTCTTTGGTATTTTATGTGATTTTCCTGCTCCAAAAACTAAAGAGATTTCACCCGAGGATTATTTAAAGTTTTGGCAAAATTTTGTTAATAAAATCAATCAGCTGAAGAGTAAAAATGTTGATTTAAAAGCAGAGAATCCTTATGAAGAATAGTTTTAAGCTGTTATCAATTATATTAATTATTATATTTAATGTTTCGGCTAAAGCAGAGATAATTACTACATATTCCCTAAATTCAACAACTATACAAAAAATTGATAAATTGATAGATGAGGATACTGTAGTATTTGTTGAGCTTGATGATGTTTTAGTGAGGCCACAGTCAAAAATGTTTGATTATGGAGACAATCCACATCGTCTTTTTATTGATAGTTTGGTTGCTTTAGCGATGGAAAATTCTCGTTATTTAAACCAGATTGCTACTTGGTATCAAATGCGTAAAATTAGGCTTGTTGAAGATGGTTGGCAAGATTTTATTAACAACTTAAAGAAAAGAAAAATCCCAGTTTATGGATTGTGTTTTATGCCAATTCAATTGCAAAACATAGAGCAAAAAAGATTTTTGGAACTTAAAGATCTTGGTATAAGATTTACGGATAAAATAGACGGTAAAAATGTGATAGAAATTTCTAAGAAGGAAAAATGGGCATCGCAATTTTATTATGGAATAATTTTTACTGGACCATTTAGCAAGGCCCAAACTCTGGTTGATCTTATGAAAATTACTAATATTTCGCCAAAGAAAATTGTAGTTTTTAATAAAAATGAATATGATCTCAAAATGATAGAGAAGGCTTTTTATAGATTTAGAATAGATTTTTATAGTATCTTTTACTGGGGGGCAAAACAGTTTACCCAGATGCCTGATCCTAATATAGTCGGGCTTCAGCAGAAAATGCTTTTTGAAAAAAATAAGTGGTTAGAAGATAACGAAGCTGCAGCATTGCTTAAAATATTGCCCAAGGATAATGAGCAAGTGGGAAAAAATTGAAGTAACAGTCCCTAATAATATCTACGTATTTGTTTTAAGGGCTTGTTTAAAAACTAGTCATGGCGAGGAGCGCTAGCACGTGGTCATCTCTATAAAAGGCCTTGATCACTTCGCATTTGCTCGTGATGACGTTTATTTAAGTAATTATTAGGATATCTAACTTTTCGGACACGCTCTAAATAAATAAGTCCCTTTATTAATAAATGAGTGAGATATGGTTCAAATTTGCATAACTATTTTTAAAGAGATTATGCGCAAGAATTTTACCAAATTAATTTATCCTACATACAGAGGAGATTGGTATAGACGTAAAGGTTATAATGGTGTTTCGCACCAAGAAAGATTTAACGATTTTATAGCAAGGCAAAAACTACCAGGGGCTTTGTATTATAAGGAATTTAAGTCCCTGAAATTGACTAGAAAATTTGTGGCTTCAAGTGGTTATAAGATAGATTCAGTAGAGATAAAGCCTAACAAACTACTCAGTAAAAATAAACCAGGAGATGGATTATTTATCGTGTGTTTTTTAGGTAGAAGTGAATATTATGAAAGTAGGTTTCGTGATATGGCTCTTTTTGCGCAAAATACTGGAGCGACTATCATAGGATTTAATCCTAAAGGCTTTCATGCAAGTACAGGTAAAACAAAAATATTATTTGATATTGTTGATGATGGGGTAGCTTTGCTAGAATCTCTACTAGCTCGCAATATTAATCCTAAACAAATTGTTCTTTATGGAAATTCTCTTGGTGGTGCTGTGCAAGAACTAGTTTGCAAGCATTTTAGACAATTAAAATCAATTGATTTTCGTCAAATTAATAGCAATTCTTTTCGTTCTCTTGCTGCTGTATTTTCTAATAACATGAAGCTACCATTTTTTGAAAGTAAACTTATGAAATTGATGCAGTATGTTGGTTGGGAAATGGATTATGAACAAAATTTTTATAAAACTGGTGTATATAGGTGCTTTTTGCTACGCCAAGGAGATAAAGTTATAAAAAAAGAAGCGTCATTCTGTTCTAAGATAAATAGATTGCAGGACGTAAATGATGCTCCAGACGAATATAGAAATACACTAAATTGGTTGCATAAAAATAGTGAGTTGATCCCAATTGTCCCAAGCAAAAAAGATCCGCATGAGCTTAGTTTGCATAAATTATGCCTTGGTGCTAAAGATACAAAGGGGCGCTATTTTACTGTATGGGATTTTATTAATAAATACCTTGAATCTTCAAATAAGTTTGTATAACGAGAATAACCACTAATTTTGAAATCAAATGCTTTACATTCTAAGGTGGTTTAGCTTATAATGGTGATGCCTTTAGGGGATATGGTGATAAACGTTGTTTGGAATAGAAGTTGCGGACCCGGGGGCGGTACCCGGCGCCTCCACCAAAATTTTTGGGGGCGAAATAGGATCGACGTGCTTAATAAAGGAATAATTTTTACCCGGTATGATTCCACCGAATCTTTATGATTTAGGATCAAAAAAAGTAAATGCAAACGATAACAATCGTCTTGCGGCTGCTGCTTAATTTTTAAGTAGCTATAGCCACGGGGTTGGGGGCTTACCTGGCAACAGAAAAGCCCTAACTTAAATTTAATGTGTGTATTATGGCATTTAGTTATCGATGTTTAATAGATGAGGCAGTACTTAAGGTTTTAAAACAAATACTTAATGACATAAAAGATAATGGCCTTTTAGGAGATCAGAGTTTTTATATCTCTTTTCGTACAAATTATGAAGGTGTTGTTTTGTCCAGCACTATGAAACAAAAATATCCTAAAGAGATTACTATTGTTTTGCAGCACCAGTTTAAAAAGCTTAATATTTATGATGAAAAATTTACTGTAAATATCAGTTTTGGCGGAGTTGCTGAGAATATAGAAATTCCATTTGCTGCTATAACAAGTTTTCTTGATCCAGTAGCTAATTTTGGTTTTCAGTTTGCTTTAAAAAAACATTCTGATCATAGCCAAAATCATCATATTACCAAAGCAGATGTTTTACCTTCAGAAATTAAGTTTGCTGAAAGCAAAAAAAATGTAACGACAAAAGAAGCTGAGGTTATATCGCTTGATACATTTAGAGAAAAACGTGATGAGAAAAAGAAGACATAGTTAATGTTATCAAAGCCAATACTAGATATATACACAGATGGATCCTGTTCTGGTAATCCTGGGCCTGGCGGTTGGGGGGCGTACTTAGAATATAAAATGACAGGGTCTAAAGATGTAAAAAAGGAGATCTTTGGTTGTAGTCATGAAACTACGAACAATCAGATGGAAATGTTAGCTGCTATAGAGGCATTGAAAATACTAAAAAAACCGTGTAGTATAAATTTGTATACTGATAGTAAGTATTTACAGCTTGGTATTACAAAATGGATTCATAATTGGCGTGTTAATAATTGGCGTAAAAGTGATAATAAACCAGTGAAGAATGCTCATCTGTGGCAAAGTTTGCAGAATGAAATTGTCAAACATGATATTGTGTGGCATTGGGTAAAGGGGCATTCGGATAATTATGGTAATATTATAGCTGATAGGTTAGCAGTGCAAGGTAAGGAAATGGCAAAGAAGGAAATTAAATGTCGTTTATAGATAAATTCTTAGCGAAGATTTATGCTAAAAAAGTTGGAGAAGACAGCTTTGGTAATAGCTATTATTTGAGTTTTTTTAAAAATCACTTGGGTAAAAATAAGAGGTTAGTTATTTATAATGGTTTTAATTTCTCATCTAAGGTTCCTCCTATGTGGCACTCGTGGCTTCATTATATGAGCGATGAGATTCCAAACGATGGCAAGAAGTTGGTGTGGGAAAGGAATTACCAACCAAATCTAACTGGAACAAAATACGCTTATAACCCATCAAAATTAAGTGATAAAGAGCCTGTTTATAATCAATGGAGACCGAAATAGTACGAGATTTCTTATGGAACAAAGGGTAATAGAGACGATAGTAGGTTTTATAGTCATTAGTTTGGCCTTATTTTCTTTTGTATTTTTCTACAAAGTTAGTAATTATTCAAAAGAAAGTGATGGTTATTTTTTAAATGCATATTTCCAGAATATTGAAGGTTTATCAGAAGGTAATGACGTAAAACTATCTGGGATTAAAATAGGTTATATTGATAGTTTAAGTTTAGAGAAAGATACTTATTTTGCTATTGCAAAACTTAAGATAAAGAAAAGCGTCGACATTCCATCTGATTCAAGGGCTGTAATTTCTACTAATGGATTAATAGGGGGGAAATATGTAAGAATTAACCCTGGCGCTGCAGATGATAATTTAAAGGATAATGGTAAAATTAAATATACTCAATCAGCTATTAGTATTGAGGATTTGATTGGTAAACTTGTATATTCTATGACAAATAAATAGCTGTAGTTAACAGCTTTGACTATAATCTTTTAGGCTTTACAACATAAGATTTACAGAGCGTCCTGGCTGTAAAGGTTCATAGTTTCGGTGACGGAAAAAGTAAAAAAATAAGTGCCAGATCGTACAAAATAGAGTTGTACTCAAAGCTTTCTTTTTTCTCTTTTTTCTTTAAAAAACACTATACTTAATCGTCAAAACTCCTCCAAAACCTCTCTATCTTCCCATTAGTCTGAAGCCTGTAAGGTTTTGTCCTCCTGTGCTTTATACCAAAATGAATCATTAATCTTTCAAACGGATGGCTCATTAAATTATTGCCACCACAAAACTCAGATCCATTATCACTAAGAATCTCTTCATTTTTTATATTACTTTGATGAAATTGAATTGGTATAAGTTGTTATACCAAGATTTCTATAGGCGGTAACTGTTATTGCAGTATCTGCCAATTTTACTCTAGCTCAATATATAAATACGATAAACCTGTTTAGATTGTAGGATAAACTGTGTAATTTAATCATCATATTAATCTAAATTTTTTATTCCATATTTAATTATTAGATATTTTCCAGAAAAAATTTATATTCACAGCATGTAAAATAATCAATCTAAAATTAAAGTAATCATAACCCATGAAAATTGCTGTTATAGGATCTGGTGTATCTGGCCTTGCTATTTCATACTTACTAAACAAAAAACATACTATTACTCTTTTCGAGAAAAAGGATTACATAGGTGGTCATGCAAGAACAGTTGATATAGATAATAATGGTACAATTATTCCTGTAGATACAGGTTTTATAGTTTTTAATAAACTTAATTACCCTCTTTTAACATCCCTTTTCAAATATCTTGATATCAAAATAGTAAAAAGTGCAATGTCATTTGGCATTAGTATAGACCAAGGAAAAATAGAGTACGGTACTAGTACAATTTTCTCATTCTTTAGCCAAAAAAAGAATTTAATATCACTCTCTTTTTGGAAGATGATTTACGATATATTTAGATTTAATTCAAAGGCAAAAATTACCGTCGAGCAAAATGCTTCTATTAATCTGGGACAATTATTAGAAATTTTAAAATTAAGTGATTGGTTTAAGAAATATTATTTATTATTAATTTCTTTGAGAATCATGGTTTGCTTAGTATCTCTAACCAACCTCAGTGGTATACTGTTGAAGGCGGAAGTAAAGAGTATATAAAAAAATTTAGCCAAAGTTTTGTAGAACAAATAAAACTAAATTCTGAAATAGAAAAATTAGTCAGAAAAAATAATTGTATCGAAATACATCATAAAAATAAAATAGTTGATAAGTTTGATCATGTTATTTTGGCAACGCATTCTGATACATCGCTAAAGCTACTTGAAGCGCCTACTAAACTTGAGCAAGATATTTTAGGAAACATTAAATACCAAAAAAACTTAATGGTATTGCATTCCGATATAAATTTCATGCCCCAAAGAAAGAGCGCATGGTCAAGTTGGGTATATCTGTCTAATAGCAATAACTCAGAAAAACAAGTTAATCTTAGTTATTGGATGAACAATTTGCAGAGCTTAAATACTTCTACTCCTATTATAGTGACATTAAACCCAGCTACAAAACCAAATAAAAATTTGATTTATGATGTTTATGAATTTGAACATCCTGTATTTAATCAAAAAGCTATTGATGCTCAGAAAAATATATTTAAAATACAAGGAAAGAGCCGTGTTTGGTATTGTGGAGCTTGGCAAAGATATGGTTTTCACGAAGATGGTTTGTTAAGCGCAGTTAAGCTTGCTAAGAAATTTGGTATTGATAATCCATGGCAGTAGAACCGAAATTAATTTTAGCTGATATTTATCATAAAAGGTTTTTTCCTAGGATAAATATATTCAATTATAAATCTTATTATCTTTTTCTCCCATTATCGCTAATTAATCAAACAAGTAACCTTAAAAATATACTAAGTATAAATAAATTTGCTAAGATGAGTTTTTACGAATCTGATCATGGAGTAAAAAATAATCAATCTAGCATTGAATCATGGATAAGAAGTATATTAATAAAACACGATAATAGTTTAAACGACATGACCAAAGAGATTTACCTATTAACAATGCCTAGAATATTGGGGTATATTTTTAATCCAGTAAGTTTTTGGTTTTGCACTGATGATAAAGACAAAATTCGTGCTGTGTTGTGCGAGGTTAATAATACTTTTGGCGAAAGGCATTTTTATTTTTGTAGTCACAAGAATAATGAAATTATTAAGCCTAAAGATTTGATGTATGCAGATAAAATATTTCATGTTTCACCATTTTTAGAAAGAGAGGGAAAATACTGCTTTAGATTTTCCCTCCAGCATAATAGCTGCGGAGTTTGGATTGATTATTTTGATAAGAATGGACAAAAAAAACTAGTTACATCGATCTTTGGAAAATGTCATGAGTTATCAAAGAAAAATATTAATAATTTTTTTTGGAAATATCCTCTTATCACAATTAAGACAATTTTATTGATTCATTGGCAAGCTTTTAAATTAAAATTGAAGGGGATAAAATATATTCCTAAGCCTGAACAAATAAAACAAACACTAACTAATAATATCGAGAACAAATATGATAAAAAAACTGATAGTTAATAAATTTATTGATAGTTTAAACTCTATTGAATTTGGAACATTTAAACTCGTTACACCGGATAACAAAGAATATTATTTTGAAGGTAACCAAGAAGGTGTGTCGGCTACTATGATTATTCATGACCATAGAGTAATTACGAATTTGATTGCTAAAGGAGATATTGGCCTAACAGAAGCATACAGAGATAATTGGTGGGAAACAGACAATTTGGTTGACCTATTAAAATTTGCTTTACAAAATGCTAGTATACTTGATAGCTATGTGTACGGTAGTGCAATATCAAATCTTGTTTCTAGAATTCTATATTCGCTTAGGTCCAACACATTAAATGGCAGTAAGAGAAATATACATGCTCATTATGATTTAGGAAATGAGTTTTATTCCATATGGCTTGACAAAACTATGACCTATTCTTCTGCCCTCTACAATAATGACAGTGAAGATCTCCAGCAAGCCCAATATAACAAATATGATAGAATTATAAATAGGCTAGAAAAATCTTCTGGTAGTTTATTAGAAATTGGTTGCGGATGGGGTGGGTTTGCAGAAAGAGCTAATTATCGTAATGATTATGATATTAAAGGAATAACCATTTCAGATCAGCAATATACTTATGCGAAAAAAAGAGTTGAGGGCAAAGCTAATATACTTTACCAAGATTACAGAAAATTAGACGGAAAGTATGATAATATTGTTTCTATAGAAATGTTTGAAGCAGTGGGTCAAAAATTTTGGCCAGTATATTTCAATAAAATAAAATCCTTACTAGAAAATAAAGGTAAGGCAATAGTGCAGACTATTACCATTGATGAGATGTACTTTGAGAAATATAAAAAAACTGGAGATATGATAAGAAGTTTTATCTTCCCAGGCGGTATGCTCCCTTCCATAGAGCAATTCAAACTGGAAGCAAGAAAAGCGGAATTACAAGTAGTAGACCATTATTCGTTTGGTGATTCTTATGCGGCAACTTTATCTTCTTGGTTAAAGAATTTTGATAGAAATCTTGATAAAATTAGAGAACTTAACTTTGATGACCGCTTTATTAGAATTTGGAGATTTTATTTAGCCGCAAGTATTGCAAGCTTTGCATCAAATAGAACAAATGTTATTCAAGCGGAAATTAAGCATGTATAGATTTTTATTGATTTTACTACCTCTTTTATTATTGGTTAACCAAGCAAAGGCAAACGAAGGCATAGCTGAGTATATCAAAAATCCTAAACTTGTCGGGCAAGCTAGCTTCAACTATATGTTTTGGCACGTTTATGATGTTTATCTATATGCTGAAGATGGTTTATATTCTTCTGATAAGCCTTTTGCACTAAAACTTGTCTATAAAAGAGACTTAGAGGGAAGGGATATAGCTCTTAGGTCAAAACAAGAAATGAAAAAAATAGGGTTTAAGGATAAAGCAATTTTAGAAAGATGGCATCAGAAAATGATTGATATTTTTCCTGATGTATCAAATGGGTCTGAACTTGTTGGAATATATACTAACGATAAGAAATCTATATTTTTTGATAAAAATAAAAAAATAGGTGAAGAAAGCGATCCCGATTTTGGTAAATGGTTTTTTGCTATCTGGCTTTCAGAAAAAAACTTATATCCAAAATTAAATAAACAGCTGTTAGGTAATAAATGAATAAAGATAATATCAGTAAACTAGACTTGTTTTACTATAGTTTTCCTGCTATTTTCACTTCTTTTGCTGGCATACCGTTATATGTTTATGCTCCAGAATATTATAATAGCAATTATTCGGTGTCTTTAAGTTATTTGGGATTAAGTTTATTAGTTCTAAGAGCTATTGACGCAGTACAAGACCCCCTTATTGGGCTGCTGAGCGACAAATATTCAAGATACAGATATTATATTATACTTATTGCTTCAATTATTTTAGTGATGAGTTTTTTTGCTTTATTTCAACCTAATATTTCAGTCGCAAAAAGTTGGTTTTTTGTAACGATGTTAGCAGCAACCAGCGCATATAGTGTTGTTACCATTAATCTTAATGCCTATGGTGGTTTGTGGACACAAGATAAAAGACAGCAGTTAAAAGTAACAACTTTCAGAGAGAGCTTTAGCTTAATTGGTTTACTTGTTGCGGTATCAACTCCATCTATCTTAATGTCTAAAATGAGTAGTAATGATACATTTTTAATAATGAGCATTGTGCTTTTTATTTTCATGTGTTTCGCCATGATCTGTCTAAGAATTTGGTGCACAAGAAATCCTTCTTACGGTAATACCAAGCTTTATAAAGTTGATACAAGTTTGATTAGAAGATTATCGAATGAGACTCATTACTTTTTTAAAATATATTTTGTTAGTATGCTAGCTTCTAGTATAGCCTTTCAATTAACCTTAAGTTTTAATTGACGTTGTGTTACAA
>JAIFLQ010000087.1 GCA_020048975.1 Rickettsia sp.
TGAACTAGCCATAGCAGAAGAAATCAAGTTAAAATCATTAGTTCTAGACACTCTAAATAATATCGATACCGTCTTTCTAACCAGTTATTATGTATATGAAAAAAATATAGCCAAAATATTACTTAATTTAGCCAAATCTCCCGTGTCGTGGGGCAAAACCGATACAACTACAATTATACCTTCGGTAGAAGAGGAGCTTAATATTACTCTTGCAGAGAGTCAGAAACTAGCAATAGATAAAGCATTAGATAATAGGTTAATGGTAATTACTGGCGGTCCGGGTACGGGAAAGACTACTTTGGTAAATAGCCTACTCAAAACACTGGCGGCAAAAAAGTTAAATATTAAATTATGCGCCCCGACAGGTAGAGCGGCTAAACGTCTCAGCGAGAGTACTGGGCTAGAAGCCACAACCATACATAGGTTGCTTGAAATTGACCCCGCTTACGGCGGTTTTAAGCGCAACGAAGAATCTCCTCTCTCATGTGATTATCTAGTAATAGACGAAACCTCAATGGTAGATGTACCTTTATTCTATTCTTTGTTAAAAGCCCTCCCTCTTCATTCAGCATTACTGTTAGTAGGTGACGTAGATCAATTACCTTCAGTCGGTGCGGGGCAGGTTTTAAAAGACATTATTAGTTCTAAAGTTATTTCAACGGTTCAATTAACTGAGATATTCAGACAAGCGGCAACAAGCAATATTATTACTAATGCTCACCGCATAAATCATGGAATATTACCGAATATGCAAATTACCAGAGAAGAATCCGACTTTTACTTTGTAGAAGCAGAGCACGGTGATGATATCATCAATAAAATCATTACCATGGTAAAGGACAGGATTCCAAAAAAGTTTAATCTAAATCCTGTACAGGATATTCAATTATTATGTCCTATGCAAAGAGGCGGAGCCGGAGCTAGGTCTCTTAATATTGAATTACAAAAAGTTTTAAACCCTAATCATACCAACGGTATAGTCAAATTTGGTCAGATCTTTGCCGTGGGCGATAAAATCATGCAAACAGAAAATAATTACGACAAAGAGGTTTATAATGGAGACATCGGTATTATCAAGGCTATTAACGAACAAGATCAAGAAATAATAATCAACTTTTATAATCGAGACGTAAATTATGATTACACCGATCTTGATCAAATCACCCTAGCCTACGCAACCACCATTCATAAGTCTCAAGGTTCAGAATATCCTGCGGTTATTATTCCGATTACCATGCAAAGCTACATGATGCTAAGGCGTAATCTTATCTATACCGCTATCACAAGAGGTAAGAAACTGGTTGTAATTATCGGTCAAAAGAAAGCATTAGCAATGGCGGTAAAAGATAATACTAGTTCGCATCGATATTCAAAATTACGAGAATGGTTAGTGGCTTGATAATGAACCCAATTTCTAACTATATAGCAAAGGCTTGTATGGCCTATAGCGGTATATAGCTAAACCTCTATAAAACGGTTATGACATGTACTTTTCAAATAGAGTGTCTACGTCACAGCGATATTTCCTTCTCCTAGATTTAGCTTGAGCCCATTTTGGTTCAATAGGATTCAAATCAGGAGAATAAGGAGGTAAGTACTCCAATATATGACCAGCTTTTTCTATCATAGTTTTTAAATACGGGCTTTTATGAAAAGTTGCATTGTCTGTCACAACCACCGAATTATTAGCTAATTTCGGTATTAAATCTTGCTCTACCCAACCGTTAAAAATAGAAGTGTTAACATTGCAGTCAAAAATCGATACGGTTAGCAGAGATTTACCTACTAACGCGCCTATAACATTAGTTCTTTTTGACGGATGCCAATCATGAACTCCGTAACATCTCTTGCCTTTTGCAGAATATCCGTGAGTCCTAGGTGCGTTATGAACAAAACCGCTCTCATCGGTAAAAACGATAACTTTTCCCTCTGTCTCGTACTTTTGTATCTTATTCTGAAATTCTAACCTCTCTTCTTCTTTTGCCTTCGGATGTTTTAAAGCTTTTTTTATACGTGATGTTCAACTTCTTTAATGCTTTTTGTATACCAGATTTACTTACTCCTAACCGCTCAGCCCTTTCATATTGGTATGCGTCACTATATTGCGCCACATCTTCTTTCAATCTATCAATAGGTATTTTTGTCGAGGCTTTATTCCTATTCTTTAAGGGCAATATTTTTTTAGTCCATACAAATACAGTATTTTTTCCTACTCCAAAACGTTTTGATATCGATTCAAAACTCATCTTCTCCTTTTCTTTGATAGCCAGTACTTTCTCTCTAAAGTCTATTGAATATGTCATGACAATTATTTTTAATTACGCCTTTCTATTATAATCGTTTTATAGAGGTTTAGCTATATATGCTAACGCTGATTACTTTTGTTAAAATGTGTGCTATAGTAAATTCACAAAGATACAAGAGGTAACATGATAAACAAAATAGTCGATAACAAACTATATATTTGTAGCACCTTATTGTTGTGCGCCCTCACCTATTTACTAAATTTTTGCACGGCAATATATCAATGCGCTCTGATATTTACTCTTATTGCTATCACGGCTAATGCAATAACATTTACTTACGGTAAATCAAAGAGCTTAAAGGGAATAGCTTTTGCTATAGTAATAAACTTTGCTCTACTTCTGCAGCTACCTTACTATATTGGCGGTAAAATAGTAAACGGCTTAGTTTTTGCCTCATTCTTATCATTAATGATATCAATGTACTGGTCGAATTCTGTTTTTCAAAAACTAACAAGCAAATTTAGTATTGCAATATCCAATGCTCTGTCGCTAGTCGTAGCTTCTATAATAGACGGGTTTATCATGGGCTTATTCTTTATTCTCAACAACCAATTTTCTTACTCAAGAGTTCTAGATATTTTTAGCAGAGAATTATCGTATAAAATGCTGTATGGATTTGTAGCTTCTGCTATTATATTTGTTGTTTTAAAAATGTTTAAAACAAATAATTTAAATCACAACTTAAACAAATAATTACCTATGATGAGCGAAGTAATAGAAGCTGAAAAACTAAAACAAATAATAAATAAAATTGAAACCATAGAAGAAGAAAGAACAGAATCTGCCGAGCTTTTAAAAGACGCCTTTAATGAGGCTAAATCAATGGGTTTTGACGTTAAAATAATCAAACATGTGCTAAAACTTAGAAAGAAAGACAAAGATGCTTTGGCCGAAGAAGATAGTCTCATTGACCTATATCGTGGGGCATTAAATATTTAAGTATAGTAATTTTTAATCAAAGTAGCAATATTATACAAAAAAGTAGTTCGATAAAGAGGTCTCTAAATTTGACGTAGAGATTTGGGTTCTTAGAATTTGTGAATTTACAAGGTTTGTGATATACTAACATAGCAAAAAAACAAGTAAAAATACTACTATGAGCAACGATAAACCGCTAGTGAGTTTTGATTACGGCACGCCGATACAGGCGAAATACAAGGGAAGTGAAAGTCTTCCTGACCTTAATTATCCATTTGGAGGTCTAGCAAGGATCGAGTTTATGGAGTGATCTGTAGGCTTAAGTGATCTGTATGCAAAACAACGGGCTGCAACAAAAGTGAACTCAAATTAGCTTCGTAAAAGAATTAATGCACTTGCCGACTGTATCGTAGTCACGGGAAGGCTAGTAGAAGGTAGGAATCAATGGATGTTTGAACTATCTTGTGGGTGCCGGAGTAGAAGAGGTTGCACGTTGGGAATGTATTTTGTCGTAGGTCGGGAGATCTTGTATAAATTTTCTTGGCCAGAAAGAACGCTATGGTATAAGGTAACCCCGAAATCCATAGAGGTTATACAAGAAGTCCGCTGAGCCCATAGTATCGTTTGCATCGATATGGAAACATATTGAGAGAAAAGGGGCTCTGCTTTAGTAACGGAATTTAAAAGAGTTGGAAATGTCCAATTGCGTAACAGCTAGGAATGGAACAAGTAAAGTTAGTCAGCTCCAGAGAATTCTATATCTTAAATCCAAGCAGGAGGTAAATTACAGGTTTTATAGTTTATACGATAAAGTGTGGCGTATAGATGTGTTACAAGAAGCTTGGAAGCAAGTTAAGGCTAACAAAGGTGCAGCAGGAAATGATGGGGTTACGATTGAACAAATTGTAACAACAGGATATGAAGAAGAAATGATTAATGAGTTGCAGCAAGGACTAAAAGATCGAAGCTACGAATTTTCATCTATAAGACGAGTAGCAATACCGAAACCTAATGGCGGAACACGTTTATTAGGAATTGCGAATATAAAAGATCGAGTGGTACAAACAGCAATGAAAATAGTCATTGAACCAATATTCGAAGCGGATTTTCATGACTGCTCTTATGGGTATAGGCCGAAACGCAATGCGAAACAAGCCTCTATAGCAATTAGGGGAGATTTATATGATCGAGCCGCTATGGTAGTAGAGATAGATTTTGAATCATACTTTGATAGCATCCCTCACTGCAATCTACTAAAATTAATTAGCAAGAAAATATGTGACGGGGCTATGTTAGAACTGATAAAGCAAAGCTTGAAAGTTGACATAGATAAAGTGGGCAAAACGAAAGTAGGAGTACCGCAAGGTTCGCCTGTGTCCCCATTATATAGCAATATTTATCTAAATCTTATAGATAAAATATGGCATAAAATGGAGTACCCATGGAAACTACACCGTTTTGCCGATGATGTAGTTTTAATATGTCAAAGAGATGGTTATAAAGCTTTAGAGAAATTTAAGGAAATTGCCACAAGATTAAAATTAACAATTAATCAAAGTAAAACAAAAGTCACTAGGTTAACTGAGGGTTTTGATTTTGTAGGATTTAATTTTATAAAACGTAAAAGTCCTACTAGCGGAAAGAATACAATATACATTTTCCCAGCAAAATCATCTGAACAAAAGATCAGAAATAGTATAAAATATAAGACATCGTGGAGAGCCCCTATAAAACCTGAAGAGTTTGTAGAGCAAGTTAACACAATGGTGAGAGGATGGACGAATTACTATCTTCACACTAATGCTAGCCAAGCATTCAGGAAATTACAGAGGTTCATCAATATACGTTTTCGGAGATATTTACACCGTAGAAGAAAAGGCCACGGTTATGGGTGGACACACTACCCAAATAGAAAATTATACGAAAAGGGTATAATTTATATTGGTAGCGGACTCCTGGAACATCTCCAAAAGCCTGTGAATGGTTTAAGATGAATACTATCGGACCGCTGTATTCGGGAAAACTGAACGTACAGTGGGATGAGAAGGGAATGGTTAAAACCTATAGAGAAGTTGAATATGCATTATTATAATAAACCTCTAATGAGCTTTGACTATTTCCTTACTCTAGCTATCAAATATCTTCTAAAAGATAAAGGTGATTACGGTATAGTGGAAGGTTTCATCTCAGCTCTTCTTAAAACCAAAGGTTATAAGGATATTAAAATAGTAGCTCTGCTTGAGACTGAGAGTAACAAAGAAGATAGTAAAAGTAAAAGAAGCCTAGCTGATTTAATTGTAGAAGACGAAGATCATCATAAATATATTATCGAGATTGAGCGTAATCTTAAAG
>JAIFLQ010000079.1 GCA_020048975.1 Rickettsia sp.
GTAACCAACGACTATATGTCCATTCAATAAAAGCTTTGAACGATATTTTTTCCTGCTCCTTATTATGCGCCCAAAAATCTTTATATTGACGCACCCTACTTTCATCAAAGTAAGTCACACCCCATAGATACTCTAAACCACCGTCTTCAAGAGGAAAACCTTCAATATCAAAATAAATATCTAGCGGTGAACTTGGCGGAAGTAATGATAATCCTGTTTTTTTATCAATTTCATGCGATAAAATCTGGTATAAAGGCACGTCTTTCCCAACACTGTCCTTTTGAATTTTAGCTTGCGCTTTTAATCGTGCTAATACATCAGGATTTATACCTTTTACAGAATCACAATCTGTGTCAACTATCGCTTGCATAGTATTAACACCGACTTTATACAACTTTTTAATTTGACTCTTTGTGATTGTGGCAATCTGGCATAAGTGATCTGCCTGTGTTAACATATTTTCAGCATAATTAGTCCAGCGACCATAACTAGTAGAGTCGGCTGGATTTAGAAGATGATGCTCAGAAAAATTTTGATGTGCTTGTAAGAATCTGGATTTCAAGTTTTGGTAATAATAAAAGTAGTCATTTGTGCGCAAACGTTGATTATTGGCGTTACCAAGTGCAGCTACTATATAATCAGGCCTTCTCCCTTGCAATGCTTCTAACATTTCAGCATAACAACATAATTGTATAACAACATACGGCTTTAAAGTTTTAGCCAACTTAGTATCCCAAACTTCATAATAAAAATCACCTAAACGGCTTTTACCTTCTACTTTTACCAAAAAATCAGCATATCCTTTAAACGGCAATAGCGACAAGGCGGCCTGATAAATGATGTCTACCCCTGATTTCATAGCAGCAATCGTATCTTGTGCTGCATTCGGGCTTTTTGGAATTTGTATAACGCTGAGATTTGCTTCAACAAAAGATTTTAAAACCTCATCTTCGTGTAAAGCTCCTTTTTTTTGCAATAAAGTCATCAACTCATCCTGTGCATCTACAGAAGACAATAGCTCGGGGTTAATAAGCACCGAATGTTCCATCCACGAGGCAAAGGGACTATCCATATACAAAGTTAAGTCTGAAGGAGAATAAATTATTCGATCCGTTTCAATATACATAGCAATCAATATCTTATCATTTAATTCCGTAATCCAATTTTCACTGCTACCGACTTTCAGAGGTTCTTTGATAATTTGCACGGAATTCGTATTTTTTACCACTGTAAGCCGCTTGGTACTGTATCATTTTTTTGCTTTCAACGCAAATTCTCAAAGAACCCATTTAGTTGTACGTAAAACCTAAAATTTGTTGTTTCCGTACGATATAGGTAAGCGGCATATTTGCTGCACATGTTTTAGCACCTTTTTCGCCTCATTTTTCTCACCTGCTTGACCCTACCGACAAACGCTAATTTTTCGTATAATTTATTTCTATCTAAATTTAGATATGAAAATTTACTCATATTATCATTTGACATTATGAGTAAATCTTTATATTATCATATTATCAAATGATAATATGATAATCATGGTTATAAAAATTAGTGTCTTAAATCCAAAGGGCGGTTGTGGTAAAAGCACAATAAGTTCGAACTTGGGATCAAGTTTATTAATAGAGGGATACAAAACTTTACTTATTGATACTGACCCTCAGGGAACACTGAGGGATTGGAAATCAATGGATATAGAAGATATTCAACCACAAATAATAATTATTGATAGACCTAATTTACAAAAAGATTTGACTCTAATTGCACAAAACTTTGACTATTTAATAATTGACGGAGCAGCAAAATTACAAGATATGGTTGCGTTTGCAGTAAAAAATTCTGATGTAGTTCTTATACCTATTCAACCGTCCGCTGCTGACATATGGGCTTGCGAAGCATTAATTCACTTAATAAAAGCAAGGCAAGAAGTAACAAATGGGCTGCCTAAAGCTGCCTTTATAATTAGTAGGCAAATCAAAAATTCTAATCTTGCAAAAGATATAGATGAAACATTAAAACAATTTTCTCTCCCTATTTTTCATTCTCGTACTACTCAAAGAGTGGTCTACAGCGAAGCTTTAAGTTCTGGTAAAAGTGTTTTTAATATAGAAAATACAGGTGAAGCAGCGGTTGAGATTAAAAAAATAACAGAAGAACTAAAGAATTTTATTTATGAGCAAAAAATTTAATCTAAATGATAGTATAAAAAACAAGAAGCACTTTAATAATAGCGAAGATGCTACGTTTGATAAATTAATGATTGCTGTTCAAAAAGACGATGTAGATTTAGTAAGAATTAACTTTGAAATAGAAAAAAATCTAAGACAAAAACTTAAGTCTAAGGTTAGTGCAGAAGGTAGGCAAATCAAAGATGTGTTAATTGAATTAATTAAAAACTATCTTAATAACTAGATATTAGTATCATTTGATAAAATGATAAAATATTTTCTATACACTAATTGCCTTATCTTATGCTACAAATATCTAAACAATTAAATTAAGTTATGAAAATAATATGATAATTACAGGATTTCAATTACGCGCTTCTAGAAAAACTTTAAATCTAACTTTAGATGAACTAAGTAATGCTGCCAACATTAGCAAAGTAACTTTAGCTAGATTAATTAATACTATTGGTAATAATGATGAGATTACATGTTTAGCTCAAGATGCACAAAGATTATTAATATATTTTTGCAATAAAAAATTACTTTTTGTAGATCAGTACACAATAGAGTTGGATGAATATGTAGAACCTAAACCAATAGAAATGAATTTAACCAGATTTCAGTTTATTGCCGCAAGAACTGCAACTAATTTATCACTCAGAGGATTAGAGCAACACATAGATTTAAGCTATGGTTCATTCCGAAGATTCGAGGAGCAAGATAATACTTCTTATATCAAGAGTAATAAAACAGAAATTAGTAAGTTTATCCTGTTTTTTAATGAAAGTGGAATTTATTTTCCTAATAATAAATCTATTAGAGTAAACGAAAAGAAAAAAATATAAGTTGACTTTGTACCGTAAAAAAGGGTAGTGTTATTTTTGTGAAACTAACCAACTACCCTTTTTTGTTTATGAAGAATTTTGAAGAGCTAACAACAAAAATTCTAAGTATAGAGTAACATATAATACCTATAAAGTCAAATAAAAAGGCGGTTGGTTCCTAATTAATTGGAGCTAACATGCAACTAAACACAAATTATATACCTGATGATACCAGTCTTTATTTAAATAATTCTCAACTATTAACCGTAGATAATTACTTATCTTTTAACTTTAACGATCAAACCAATCTTAACCTTACCACCTTCCCCTCGATCACAGAGACAAAATCATACACTCCAATCACTGGCTGCGTTCTTGAACATGTCCTTACAACTACCAACCTCACTTCTTGCGAGAAACTCTATTACTTACTAGCCGATAGCCTCGCTTTAATAAGGAAGAAGAAGGGTTATGGTAGATCTTATGCGTTGCCGAGCGAAGACTGGGCTAAGTATCTTGGATGTTCTCGCTCTTCAGTCTTTACTATGCAACAAAGTTTAGTGAAGAAAGGTTATTTTATTATAAATAAAGATTTTGATGAAATAGGTAGAAATAACAGAAATCTTATCATTCCCACTCTCCCTACTTCAGTATTTAATCATTTAAACGAAAAGTTTCTAGATAGAGTAGGGGATCATGCTCCTTATAATCCTTTAACTGAGTGTAAAAGATCTTATTTAGATAGAACTAAGTTATTTATAAAACTTAATTACAATCTCCTCAAACTTATTAGTTCTAATGAATATACAAATCCTAGGCAAAAAATTATGTGGTTGGGTTTTTATACTAGATGTTATAAAAACTATATGCTTCAAGGCAAAGAAGATTTTAATGTAGGTCAATATAGTTACAATGATGATTCTAGTTTTTCTTTTATCTCTTCTTACAAAGAGTTAGCAGATCTATATTCTTGTAATACTAAATATCTATCTAAATCTATTAGAGCTTTAGAAAAACTTGGTTTTATTAAGGCGCAAAATATTTATATTAGAAAGAGGTGTAGTGATAATGCCTATTGTAAAATACAAGAAAGACAAGATAAATCCTTATGGAAGATAACTCTATCGCTACCTGATGAATGTATTGCAGAGTTAGAAAAAGTAAAAAATCGCTCTAACTTAAAACTAAAAAATACAAAAGACGAGTTAGCAGCAATTGAAAACAGCATTGATCCAAAATTAATTGAAGATTTTTTAATACTTGGTGGGATTAAATTTAATTTAAATCTAGAGCAATCCTCGTTATTAAAATCGTTAATTGATGCTGATAGTAATGATAATGGTCTAGATGGAGCTGATGTTAATTATAACAGGAATATAGAAACTGTTCTACCCCTACCTAATAATTCATGCGATGAATCATATATTAATTCCGTAATGGGAGAATTGAATATAGAGACTACTTGGAAGGTAGAAAATAAATTAGAAAAATCTTTTATAGTAGATGATAGTAAATTTTTATCCGATGAACCCAAAACTTTATCAACTTCATCCTCTTTGGAAGAGTTAGATGAAAAAATAGAGAAAAACGATGGAATCAAATCTGACCCTCATGTCGCCAAATCTGGACTACTATTAAATAAATACCTTATATCAAAAATAAAAGATATTAAAAGTAACTTAGGAGCTACGCCCAAAGTTCTTTTTAGTAATTTTTTAAAGAGGTTTAAAAATGAGGATAGTGTCGAAAATGCCAGTAGCAAGAAAAAGGGTGTTAGTGAGGACAAAGAGTTTAACATTCACTCGGAGTTAATCCGCGAAAAACTGAAGGTGCTGCCGAAAGATAAAGCGGATAAAGCTAGAAAGTTCGCCTACTCTCTTGTCTCAAAAGGATTAGCTAATGGATACGCGGCTAGTTTGAGTAAACATGAGCTAGCTAAACAGATAATTCATCATGCTGCAACTTGGAAACCTACTAAGCTTGGTTCTGTTTCTAGGGAGAAAGAGATAGATGCTGCTTTATCGGTGGCTTGGAAGAAAATAGTAGGCGGAACATGGCAAGTTCAGCTAGAGCTAGCTAAAGCGGAAATCTTGCAGTACGAGTTTAATGCTTACAGACGGAAATATCAAGAATCTGGAGTGTTGTCTTACGAGGCTAAGGCATTGGAATCCGATGTTAATAATTTACTTGGCGGATGGTGTAATTTGGTTGGGAAGATTACCGAGGGGATTAATGTACCTGCTATGTTAGAGGAAAATACGCCTAGCATTAGAGATGTTAATAGCTCTGTCTCTGCCAACAGTTCATTAGAACTGGGGTTAGAGGAAAGATATTATCGACAAAGCCATTGCTCGCGTTATGGCATAGCATTAGACGACTCTTTTTCCTCTGATTTTAACGATAAAGGGAGTCACCAACTTGATTATGATTTTTCAGGAATCGAGGAGCGTAGTAACTGCCTTAACATTAGTTTATCACATATATCCTTTCAATTAACCTTAAGTTTTAATTGACGTTGTGTTACAATTCACGACTGTGAATAAATAAGTAAAAATTATGTCAGTAACAAG
>JAIFLQ010000036.1 GCA_020048975.1 Rickettsia sp.
TACTAACTTCTTAGTTGAATCTAAATTTCATGCAATCGCCCTGGTCTTTTGGTAGAGCTGAGTATACTAGTTAAAAATTAAATTTTTAACTAGTAAGGTGGATGACTTGGCTCTGATTTCTATCCACGCAACAATGCCTTGCGAGGAGCGCTATAGACGTGGCCATATGTATTAGAAAGGTCTGAAAGCCTCGTTAAACACACATACAATTTTTTTGCCAGAACGCAGAGTAAGTTTTTGAAATACTTGTTCAATAATAATTAGGTTACTGTTGCTGGGATCTAACTTGAAATTCACCATTGATTCTCGTAGATTTTCATCTACAGCAAAAATAGCTGGGATCTCCATGTTTTTATCTCTGAATTGCATATAAGTGAATTCACCATCATCAAAAATTTTGATAGGGGCTACTTCTTCATTACCACTGATTGAATAGTAAAAATTAAATTTTTCTGGATGAGCAAGATCTGGCTCAGCTATTCCAGTAGCTGCGCTACTAGAATAGGTTTTTACATGATCTTCCTCTTCCTCGTCTGGATATAAGAATTTGACATTAAATACCATGTCAGGGTCTCTTATGTCTGTTGTTTCTTGGGCGTATAGCTCAAAGAAATAAGTTCTTTTATTAGTGATAAGGGTCATATTTGTTGTGGCGTCTTGTTCCATAGGTTTTATAAAAATTCTCGACCCAGAAGGAACTATTTGCCAAGAAGTTGTATCACCCATTGAAATGCTTACAACTTCCTCGCTATCAGCAAGTTCAATGCTTGCTTGGTATCCATAGTAGCCAGTAAATTTAAAAACGTCATTTGGGTGATATACCATCACTCTAATTCTAGAGTCAATAGGTGTTGGCCTAGATTCTCTTATTGCAAAAGCATTTAAGCTAAAAAATAATAATATGGCAAAAGTTAAGATGTTTTTCATTTTATTTCTTTTTTTTATCTTCTAATAGTTTTAACTGATAATCAGTAACTGTAAAATTAAACCTTGCGCCATGAGGTAGATCAGTTTTTATTGGATCAATTTCATAATCGATCGTAGCTTGCCAAATTTTATCTTCAAAAATCTCTCCAGTATTATTTTTAGCAATTGACTGGAACCTCACTTCAGACTTGGTGCTTGTAAGAAATTTTGATGATAAAAGAGAATAGCTTCTCTTTGTATCTTTTTGGTATAATAATACAGGAGATGAAGGGTTGTTTATGTTCATATAATTATAGAATCTTCTAAAAACCATCCTAGTTGAATTGTTTTTAATGTAGATAAATTGTTTTTTTAGATTAGTATAATCATAGCTCTCTCTTTGACTAACATAGCTTTTTATCATTATCTCAGCAATTGAGGATAGCGGATCGTTATTTACCTGATCAGCTCTGATGATTTGTGCAGACTTATTTTCGGTAGAATCGGTCATCGTAGAATATCTGACTGAAGTTACTATTGGGAATAAGGCGTTAATATTTGCAACAATACCGAAGAATAAAGCTAATATTATAGCACTCAATATAAAGAGAAATGATCTATGTGAGAATGGATGTATATATTTATATTTATACCAGCTTCTAGCGTCAGTAAAATACTCCCCAGACTCAACATATGTTTTTACTGATTTGTATAAAGGTTCCATAAACTTATATCTCAAATGTCACTAGACAATTATAGTCAAATATTGATATGAAGTTGCATACTTAGTTGCTCCCCTATTATGCATAGGCTTCTACTCCTTAACTCTGTGTCAATATCTGAATTGACTATATGTACCTTGTGTATCCTCGTTTTTAGCAGAATCCTTCTAGTACAAGATACCATTCTATAAAACTTTTGGATTAAAATCGTATATATTTATACAACTAGGTTTGTAATTTGCTAAAATAACTTAGCATTGTTGCAAGTACAGCATATAAATAGTATATTATAGGTATTATTTACTATAACGCTAATTCTGATTGAAGAAACTTATATATTTAAATTTAAAATGAATCGTAACAAAATTCAGCAAAAAAGTTAGTTCAAATTGCAATTCTTCTCGATCCCTTCCTGCGAGGTGGTGGCGTCTAAAAATATATTCTAATGCAACTAGTGTACTAACGTAAATTATACAATATTTATATAACTTAAAGTAGTAAAATAATCCGCAAATTTTGTGAACAAAGTTGTTAGTATGATCTGAATAACTGCGGAAATGTTAGGATAAGGTGTTATGCCTATTTTTTAGGCGGGCAGTGACTTAAGATAAGCTATTATTAATTGTATGCTTTAGAATTTTAGCTTTTTGGTTTATCAAATAATGTATGAGCAGCTATATTCACTCCATTAGCTAATACTAGAATAAGTAAGAATAGTAATATAATGTTTGTTACTACCATAAAAACCTCCAAAATTTTTTAATTTACCCTTACAATTGTAATTATCCTCCTTAAAAGTAAATAAAGCATTAATATTTGAAGCCACAAAATAATCTTTTAAAATCTGCAATCAGTTGTAGGCTAAAGTCTTCAATTTGTTACAATTTCTTATGTTGATCTTTCTCTATTCTCGTGATATAGCTCTAGTAATTGAGTGTTGAGTTGTATTGTCAATTTTCCAAATCTCAGCAAATTTATGAAAACAATCTTTTATGAATAGCTTATGTGATATATGTAATAATTCTTGGTCTGTTTTGGGTGTTCTCAAAACAATGGGAATTTGTATGTTTTTTATATTGGTTTCAGTTTCTGTCCAAGTGGTGGCCTGACGGCCATTTATTCACCCCAACTCAGTATCATTAATTATCTATTTAAATCGCAGTCTAAAAAAGGCTTTGTTATTTAAATTAAAACGGACTTTTACTAACATAATAAAACTACGAGGTAGTTACAATGCAGCAATATAGATTAATTGCTACTTATGGGTTTGCAATATTTACAATGTTTTTTGGTTCTGGAAATTTAGTTTTTCCTCTATCGATAGGGTATTATTCAGTAAATAACTGGTTACTTGGTTTTCTTGGGTTGTTATTAACAGGAGTTGTGTTACCATTTTTAGGTCTTTTTGTAATTAAGTTACATAAAGGAAATTACAAGAATTTTTTTAATGAAGCTGGTAGCGTAGCTGGAAATATTATTCCATTCTTCACTTTATCTTTGCTTGGTTCCTTTGGAGTGGTGCCAAGATGTATAACTGTAGCTCATGGGGGGATGAACCATATATTTCCAGAACTTAGTTTATGGGTTTTTGCGTCGTTGTTTTGTATCGCATCGTTTTTTCTTTGTTTGAAAGACCAAATAATGGTTAAAATTCTTGGTAAATGGATGAGTCCCATATTGCTTATAATACTAGTTGCTTTAATAGGATTTGGTATAGCAAAATCTCCGCCATTAAATATAGTAACAACAGAAAACAAAGCTTTTATCCATGGATTTTTAATTGGATATCAAACTATGGATTTGTTTGCTGCTTTTTTCTTTTCTGCCCTAATTTTTAAACAAATACAGAATTCAATGCCTGCTAATACCAGCGATAGAACTATTTTAATATTTGCTGTTAACTCGAGTATAATAGGATCAGGGTTGCTAATGATTATATATTTAGGTTTTGTGTTTTTAGGTGCTCATTACTCAACTTTACTTGTCAATGTTTCGCCAGAAAATATGTTACCAACGATAATCAATCATGTTATGGGAGGCTACGCAACAGTAGTGCTTGCTGTTGCTATTGTGTTGTCATGCTTAACTACAGCAGTATCGTTAAATAATATTTATGCGAGATACATATCATCATTACTTGCATTAAATGATAATAAATTTTCCAAGGTTTTGCTGTTCACAACATTGGTATCTTTTGTAATATCTCTTTTAGATTTTAGAGTTATTGCTAACTTTTTAGCCCCAGCATTAGAGGTTTCGTATCCCGCTCTTATTGCGCTTACTATAATGAGTATTTGTACTCGGAAATATCAAAAATTAAAAATATATATGTTTTGGTTTATGATCTTGGGTGCTTCTGTTTATGGTGCCTCAGAGTTTAATTAAGCACGTAATTGCATAAAATGGTAGTGTGTATTTTTTGTAAATGTACAACAAAATCTATGAAATTTTGTCTCAGCAGTTACGAATATAATATATGATGCCTGATTTTACTTGTAATGCAGGTGTTTCAAGAGGTATTATCTACAAAGTAAAGAAAAATTGACCCAAATATTAAAGTGTTAATGATTTTAAAAAATTTAAAAATTTGTTTGTTATGAAAAAATGGTTTAGATCCTTTGTACTAATGTTTTTGCTTGGCAATCTTTACTCTTGCACGCCTTCTCCGCCTTATGAAGTTACTAGTCCTTGTGTAGCTAATGACTCTGATAATCCATACTCGATAACTCCTTGTTCAAGAATTCCTTTGAATTTAGGTCGTACTATTAGCTAAAGCACTCTGTAAATTATAACTGGTTTTAGTAGAATGTTAGGTTTTAGTATTCGTTCCAAAAGGGGGGGTAAAAACCTTCAATCGCAAGGAGTGTAAGCGACGTCGCCATCTACAAAGTCATGGATCACTTTGCATTCGCTAGTTATGACAAGGAAATAAACAAATCGTGATTGCACGTTTTGTTTATTCAATTAGCCATTATTTTGGAGCTAGGGAAGCAAGAGCGAACAAGGCTCTTAAGTTTCCTTCAAATTAATGCGATCTACAGTGGTTTTGCATGGTTTTCTTCTTCTATGTTGTCGTCAAAAGCATCTGCTTCAAGGCTTAGATTATCTTCGTTATCAAATATATTAGAAGTTTCGTCAGAAAGATCTATCTCATCAGATATGTTTTCTTGGTTTTCCGCATGTAAGTTTTCATCTTCGATGATATCAACTTTATTTCTAGTTTGTAGGCTGCTAATTAAATCTTCGCGTAATTGCCCTATATCAAGGTTTTTTTTAGAAATTTCACGTAGTGCGATAACTGGTTTTTTATCGTTATCTTCGTCAACTGTAATGGGTGAGCCATAACGTATTGCTTTTGTTCTTTGTGCGGCTAGTGATACTAATTCAAATCTGTTTGTAATTTCTTCAAGGCAATCTTCAACTGTTATTCGAGCCATATTTTTAAAATTCTTCTAAATTAAAGATCTTGAGTTTAGTATAGTTTCTATATTTTTGCAAGCTTTGTTGATATGGTAGCAAAAATAAATAACTAGCTAGTATAATACATCTAGCTATGTAGATGGTTGTAAATATCTACTTGCCCAAGCTGCTAAAACAGCTGCCACATATTTGCTATCTGTGGGACAATTCATAAGCAGGTGATCTGCTTTATCCAGAGATATAAAGCTTTTTGGGTGTTTAGCATATTCGTAAATTCTTTGAGCGTTTTCAATGTCTACTATTTTATCAATTGGGGAGTGCATGACCAATAATGCTTTTTTCAGGTTGGCTATCTTTTTTGGCATGTCTTGATTTGTGATGTCATCGAGAAATTGTTTTTTGATGTTAAACTTCTTGCCACCAAGTATAACTTCTGCCTCTCCTTTTTCATTGATTTCATCAAGATGTTTTGCAAAATTATGTTTAACATGTAGCGTATCACAAGGAGAGCCAATTGTAGCTACAGCTTTAACCTCGGGAATTTCAGATGCAGCAGCAATTGCTGCCGTACCTCCAAGGCTATGGCCTACTAGAATTTGGGGTGCCTCAAAGTTTTCGCGCATAAAATCAGCGGCAGCTATTAAATCGCCAACATTAGAAGAAAAATTAGTGTCAGCGAAATTGCCACTACTTGCGCCAAGACCAGTATAATCGAACCTGAATAATGCAATATTCACGTCATTTAAAGCCCTTGCAATTCTACTAAGGGCGGTAATATCTTTGTTGCCTGTAAAATAATGAGCAAACAATACATAGGCTTTCGGTTTTTCAGGAGAGTCTAGTCTTGCGACAAGTTCGTATCCTAACGATCCAATAAATGTTAATTTATGACTCATAAACCTAAAAAAATATTTCCAAAATTGATGACGTAATTTTAGACAAATGGTTTAATTTTGTCAATCTTTTTGGTGTTGAATGAATTTTAACGGCTCTGATAATGTCTTAAGAGTTAAGGATTAAATTTAAAGTGCTAATGAGTATATACTAATTATTTAGTGATTTTTTATATTATGTGTGTTATAAAGTATTTTCTCATGAAATAGATTTTTAAGTGACAATCTTAATTGACGATATAGAGTTATCTAGCCCAGTAATACTTGCTCCAATGTCTGGGGTGACGGACTTGCCATATAGAAAATTAGTCAAGCAATTTGGAGCTGGTCTTGTTGTGTCTGAAATGATTGCAAGTAGAGCTATGATTGTTCAGTCCCATCAGTCAATGAAAAAATGTGCTATATTGCACGATGATGCTACAGGTGCTTGTGTTCAGTTAGCTGGTTGTGAACCTGATGTCATTGCTGACTCTGCAAAAATGAACGAAGATATGGGAGCTAAAATCATAGACTTGAATTTTGGATGTCCCGCAAAAAAAGTTGTAGGTGGTTTTTCTGGGTCAGCATTGATGAGGGATGAAAAATTAGCTGCTGAAATATTATTTAAGGCGGTTAAAGCTGTAAATATTCCAGTTACTCTAAAGATGAGAGTTGGTTGGGATGACAATACAAAAAATGCGCCTGTTCTTGCAAAAATAGCTGAAGATGCTGGAATAAAGATGGTTACAGTTCATGGTAGAACTAGATGTCAATTTTATACTGGTAAAGCAGATTGGGAGTTTATTTCTAAAGTAAAACAAGCTGTTAAAATCCCAGTAATTGCTAATGGAGACATAGTTTGTTTTGATTCAGCAACAGATGCTTTAAATAAATCTAATGCTGATGGTGTAATGATCGGTCGTGGTGCTTACGGGAAACCATGGCTTATTTCTCAAATAGCGCATTTTTTAAAAACTGGAGAGAAACTACCAGATCCATCTATAAAAGACCAGCTTGTAATCGTACTGAATCATTATGATGATATAATAGACTATTATGGGAGTTCTGTAGGAATAAAGATGGCTAGAAAGCATTTAGGGTGGTATAGTAGTGGTCTTCCCAATTCTAGTGAATTTAGATCTACTATTAATCAAGCTATTGACGTTGCTGAGGTAAAAGAAAAAATACAAAAATTTTATGGTTCTATTTAAAAGTTAAATTACAAATTATGAAAGATAAAGAGTACAATTCAATTATTGAGGCTATCGAAGCAAAAATTGATAAGTTTTTTGAGATGCACGAAGACGAATCTCCTCAACCAGGTTTGTATGCAAGAGTTGTAGGAGAAGTGGAGAGGGTTCTTATTAGCAAAACTATCAATCATGCAAAAGGAATTCAAATAAAAGCTTCGAAGATATTAGGCATTAATAGAAACACTTTAAGAAAGAAAATAAAAGATCTTAAATTATAGTTATAGGGTTATTTTAATCTTTAGGTGTTTGATTTATGGTTTTTTTTAAGAATTTGTGGCAAGTTATAACAAAACATTCATATAGCAAAAATATTTCTTATATTATTATAAGTGCTGTTGCTATAGGTCTTGTAGCTACTACTTTTCTTATTTATTTAGAATTTCTCTCTGACGAGATTAACCCAGTAAACATTCTTGGGTTGATGTTAGTTATTTTGATAACTTCCCTTCTACTTGGTATTTTATTGATAAATAATCGTGCGAATGGTTTTTTTGATTTTGTTAAAAAAAGTACAAAAAGGGTTTCGAAACTTAGAAAAAGGATAATAATTGCTTTTAGTCTTGGTGCGGCAGTACCAACTATTATTGTTGCAGTATTTTCCACATATTTTTTTAATTTTGGGGTTCAATCATGGTTTGATGACAAGATATCTAGGGTTTTGGAGCAATCAATTACTGTTGGAGAGTCTTACATAGATGAGCATGTACTGCAGTTAAAGGATACAGCCATTTCAATTTCTAATGATTATGATGATCTATACTATAAGCTGATAGATAATCCTGAGTTGTTTCAAGCTATTTTAGCTGGGCAAGCGGAATTCCGTTCTCTTGATGAAGCCATAATTTTTAAGAGAGACACGAATACTATTCTTGCTCAAACGAGTTTAAGTTTTTCTTTATCTTTTTTAACTATACCAATTCATGTATTTGAAAAAGTTAATAAAGGAGAAGTAGTGCAGATTTTTTCTGATCCAACTAAAATAAGAATTTTAATAAAATTACATAAGTACAATGATACCTATTTATTAATAGGAAGGTTAGTGGATGAAAAAATAATTGAACATATTAATAAAACTAATGGTGCAGCTCAAGAGTATTTTAGGTTAAAGACTCAGATATTTGACTTACAAGTAAAATTTTCCATGATTTTTATTTTGCTTGCAATGATTTTACTTTTGGCGGCGATTATTTGGGGGAGGCATTTTGCTGAACGAATAGTGAAACCTATTAGGGAATTGGTAATAGCGGCTGAGAGGGTGAAGAATGGTGACCTGACAGCCCAAGTGCCAGAAGAAGGTTTAAAGAAAGATGAGATAAGGATATTGTCTTTTGCCTTTAATAGAATGGTAAAACAGATAGATAGGCAACAAAGAGATTTGGTAATTGCTCAAAGAGCTCTGGCATGGTCAGATGTTGCAAGAAGAGTTGCACATGAAATAAAAAATCCTTTGACTCCAATTCAGCTTTCTGCAGAAAGATTACTCAAAAAATTTAAGAGCCAAGTGCAAGATCAAGATTCTTTTGAAAAATATATCAATAACATTACAAAAAATTCTAATGAAATTAAAATGATAGTTTCTGAATTTGTTAACTTTGCAAGGTTACCATCTCCCGATTTTTCTGAACATGAAATACTATCAATGATTAATAACTTAGTGGACACTAGAAGATTGGTTAAAGATCATATTTTGTACACAGTTAATTCAAATGTTAAATCTTTTGAATTAGTATGTGATGCTACCCAATTAAATCGAGTGATGGTTAATTTGCTGCAAAATGCCGAAGAAGCTTTAGAGGAGATCAATGGGGCAAAAAAAATAATAATTCAAATTATGCTAGATGGTGATTTTGTCTCTATTTCTGTTTTAGATAATGGCCCTGGTTTTAGTGAGCAGGTTTTAGAGAATGCAATAAAAGCATATTTTACAACTAAAACAAAAGGCACGGGCCTTGGTCTTGCAATTGTTGACAGAATTATTCAAGACCATTTTGGTAGTTTTAGTATTTTTAATAGGGAAGAAGGTGGTGGGTGTATAAAGTTAATTTTTAACACTCGTGAATTAAGAATTAAAGTAAAACAAACCTTTTAGAGCCTTAACTTTTTTGTAAAGATTTGGTTAATATGTTGCATAAATGCTATTATTTATGTTGATTTATATTTTTTATAAGGATAACTTACTATCTATGTATTTGTTTGGTTAATTATTTTAAGAAGTAACAAATGAGTGAAATTGTTTTTTTATATAGGAGAAAAGAGTTATGGCATTAGATGTTCTTATAATAGATGATGAGATGGATATCAGAGATATAATATCTGATATCTTAAAGGACGAAGGGTTTTCTAGTAGAACAGCTGCAAATAGCACGCAGGCTTTTAAAGCAATAGCAGAAAAAACACCAAATGCTGTAATACTTGATATTTGGTTACAAGGCAGTGAACTCGATGGTCTAGGAATTTTAGAGATAATAAAAAAACAATATCCTCTTATGCCTGTTATAGTAATTAGTGGACATGGTACTATTGAAACAGCTGTAAGTGCTATTAAAATGGGAGCATATGATTATTTAGAAAAACCATTTACTCATGATAAGATAATTATCTTGTTAAAAAGAGCTTGTGAAGCCTCAAAACTAAGGAGAGAAAATATAGATTTAAGGTCCAAGGTGATTGATAAAACGGAGTTTGTTGGAACCTCTTCTGTTATTACCAGACTTAAAGGGGAAATTGAGAAAGTAGCGCCAACTTCTGGAAGAGTTATGATTCATGGTGGTATTGGTAGTGGTAAGGAGCTAACAGCAAGGTTAATTCATAAAAAATCGAAGAGAGCAAGTGGATCATTTATAGTTTTTAGCCCTACTTCCATGTCAGCAAGCAAGATGCAACAAGAATTATTTGGTGACGAAGAAAAGCAAGAACTGGGAAATGTTTTTGATAAAAGAATTAGTGTGCTTGAAGCGGCTCACAATGGTACTTTGTATATAGATGAAGTTGGTGACTTGCCAATGGTTATACAAAATAAATTACTTAAGTTTCTAAAAGATCAGACTTTAGTAAAAGGTAATAACAAAGTGGTAAAATTAGACATAAGATTTATCACTTCCTCGACTAAAGATTTGCAGGCAGAAATTACTCAAGGTAGGTTTAGGCAAGATTTATATTTTAGGCTTAATGTTGTTCCGCTTTGTGTAACAGATTTATCTGAGAGAAAGGAAGATATTCCGCTTTTAGTTAAGTATTTTATTAAGCAACTGTCAAAATTTTCTGGCTTGAAAGAAAGAGAGTTTTCGGATGAAGCGGTAGCAGCTTTGCAAGCCTATAATTGGCCAGGTAATGTTAGGCAACTTAGAAATGTTATTGAGTGGACTTTGATAATGAATCCGCCAGTAGCTGGAACTATAGAAAAAATAAAATCAGATATGTTGCCTCAAGAAGTAATAAATAATAGCGTGAATATCTCCAAGCCTGATAATAATTTAGATATGATGTCTATGCCGCTGCGTGAAGCAAGAGAAGTTTTTGAAAGGCAATATTTATCAGCGCAGATGAACAGATTTAATAATAATATATCTAAAACTTCTACTTTTGTTGGCATGGAAAGATCTGCTTTGCATAGGAAACTTAAGATGTTAAGTATTCATGCAGCCAATAAGTTGACGGATCTAGAAAAAGATCTAGAGTTGGCTTAGTTGTGAGTTATCTTTTTTAATTGTGTGTGGGTAAGTTATAGATTGTTATTATCTATTATTAATAGTTACTCTGGTTGGGTTTTATGAAAAAATTAATTTCTTTATCGTTTTTATTGTTAATGATAGCTTGCAGTGAAGATAGTGTTCGCAGTAATGGTGTTTTATCTGAATCAGAGAATGATAAAATAAGGGAGTACATATCGTTACGCACAGAGCAAAAACAAAGTGTCGATATAAAAAGTAAATTTGGTACTAATTTAAAAGGTGCAAAATTAACGGGAGCTAATTTATCTGGTTCTGATTTATCAGGCGTAGATTTTTCTGGAGCAGAAATAGCTAGAGTAGATTTTTCTGGTTGTAACTTAAATAACGTAGACTTTCGTGGTGCAACGATTCAGGAAAGCGATTTTTCTGGGGTTGTTTTTAATGGATTTGCAGCTGAAAATGTTGATTTTCAAGCTTCTATATTTAATAAATCAAAATTTATAAATTCAAACTTTTCACATTGTAATTTTGAAGAAGCTGAGTTTACGGGGGCTATAGTTCAAGATTCGAAATTTGACAAGGTGAATTTATCCAAGGCAACTATTCAAGATGTTATAATTGAGAATTCTAATTTCCAGAAAGCTAATTTACTATTTTCGACTTTTACTAATGTTAACATTAAGAATACAGCTTTTTTTGGTGTTGATCTTAGAAAAACAATAATGTCCAAGGTAACAGCACATGGTTGTAGTTTTGAATCTTCAGATTTAAGTGAAGTTCATTCTACAGATGGAAACTTTACAAACAATGATTTTAGTCAAGCTATTCTTGATGACTCTAAGTTTACTGGTGAGACAAAGTTTACCTCCTGTTTGTTTCCGTATGCTTCATTTAAGAGAACATTGCTTGATAAAGTATCAATTAACAATTGCAACATGAAGGATGTGGCTTTTACTTCTTCAATTATTAAGGATAGTAGAATTCAAGATACATTTTTGGACAATGTCAAATTGACTGGATCTGAGATTTCTAATTTATACATGGATAATGTATCGATTCCAAACGGAGATTTTGATAAAGTATCTCTAAAAGACTTTAAAGTTTTAAATTCTAATTTTAATAATGTTCGTTTTTCAAATAACACTATAAATAAAACAGAGTTTATTAAGGTGAGTTTGATTCAGGCTTTTTTTGAAAATTATAATATAGAAGATTCTTCGTTTAAAAATTCGGACTTAAGTAAAGTGATTTTTATAGGAGCAAATATTAAAAGAACTGATTTTACAACAAGTCGACTTGATAAAATAGCTTTAATAAATTCTAATTTAGAAGAAGTAGTATTTAACAATTCCCCAGTTAATAATTCTCAAATTAGGGATGTATCTAATGTTGCAACAGTGGTTATTAATTCACCTTTTTTGCATAATATTTTAATTAATAATAAAGGCTTAGTAAATATGACTATCGGAGATGCTTATAACTCAATGGAAGATCTGGTTGCTAGTCGTGATTTATCAAATTTAAATATGGCTTATATGGATTTTTCAAAACTAGAAGTAAAACAAGTGATATTTAGTGGGTCTATTCTCCAAGGAGTTAAAATGGTAGAATCTAAGTTCATTAGTTGTCTGTTCAAGGATGTAGACTTTAGTAAAGCTGATTTGTCTAAAGCTGATTTGTCTGGATCGGAAATAACTGATGTTAATTTAAAAAACGCTACTTTGAGTGAAACAGATTTAAGTTCAACAAAATTAAATAATCTTGATTTTAGAAGATCTTTTGTTACTAATATAAACACTAAAAATGCAGTGTTAGTTTCTGTGACTGGCCTTGGTAATTAAGAAGAAGCGCAAATGGAAATGGGAAGCAGTGCACAAAACCTGAATGCATCGATTTTGGGAATTGGTACTGACGTAGTGCAAATACCTAGAATAGAGAAACTATATGAAAAATTTGGAGATAAGTTTTTATATAAAAATTATCATGAACTTGAAATAAAAGAATTTTTTAAACTTAATATAGAAAAAAGATGTTCTTTTTTAGCAAAAAGATTTGCGGCTAAAGAAGCTGTTTCCAAGGCTTTTGGTATTGGTATTGGTAATAATATAAACTTCAAAGATATCGCAATAGTTAATGATGCCTTAGGAGCGCCAGTTGCAAAAGTTTTTAATCATTTAGCTGAAGATTTAAGTGGTTATTCTATTCATATTTCTCTTTCAGATGATTATCCAATTGCTATTGCTTTTGCTTTAGTAACTAAGTAGAATGACCTTGTTTTTTAGATTTTAAGCGTATGGATGAAATTTCTGTAAAAGCGTATCTTTCAACAATGAAGGAGGGTCTTTTCTTAGAATATATTAAGTATAAATAGTAAAAATGATATTATTAGAGAATAAAAAAAACAAAGGTACACTAGATACTATTCATTTTATAGGTATTGGTGGAATAGGAATGAGTGGCATAGCCGAAGTTATGCATAATCTTGGATATAAAGTTCAAGGGTCTGATATATCTGCAAATAATAATACCAAAAGATTAATTGATATGGGAGTTCGGGTGTTTATTGGACACAACGAAATGAATATCACCAATGTATCATATGTAGTTATATCTTCTGCTATAAATGAGGATAATCCTGAGATAAAAGAGGCAATAGTAAAAAAGATTCCTGTAATCAAAAGAGCTGAAATGCTTGCTGAGCTTATGAGGCTGAAATGTTCTATAGCTGTTTCTGGTTCACATGGTAAAACTACTACTACTTCGCTTATAGCTTGTATTTTTGAATCTGCTGGACTTACTCCTACTGTTATCAATGGTGGTATTATTAACCAGAGAATGACAAATGCTTATATAGGAGAGGGTGATTACTTAATAGCTGAAGCTGATGAGTCTGATGCAACTTTTATCAAGATCCCTTCTACTATTGCAGTTATAACAAACATAGATCCAGAGCATATGGATTTTTATAAAGATTTTTCTAGTTTAGTGGATGCTTTTAAGAGTTTTATTACGAACTTACCGTTTTACGGTTTTGCGGTATTATGTGTTGATCATCCTGTTGTCAGAGATATATCTGTCGCAGTAACTGAACGTCGAATAATTACTTATGGTATAGAGTCTGATGATGCTAATATCAGAGCTTACAATATTAAATCTGATATTTCCTCTTCTACTTTTGATATAGAAATAAACTTGCCAAATTTGCAAGGTACAACAATAATAGAACAAATTTCAATACCAACTCCTGGGCAACATAATGTACTTAATTCACTAGCGGCTATTGCCATTGGTGTGGAGCTTGATTTTGGAATTAAAGCTATTAAAAATGGATTTAAGAATTTTGAAGGTGTCAAGAGACGTTTTACCAAAGTGTGTGAATATAATGGGGCGGAAATCATTGATGATTATGCCCATCATCCAGTAGAAATTAAAGCAACTCTGCTAACTGCAAGATCTATAGCAGAGAAAAGAAAAAGTAAAGTTATCGCTATTTTTCAACCTCATAGATATTCGAGAGTTAAGGAATTGTTTTATGATTTTACCAAATGTTTTTCAGATAGTGACAAGGTATACATGCTTGATATTTACGGTGCTGGAGAAGCTCCAATTGATGGTATAAGTACAGCTGCTTTGATAGAAGAGATGCGTAAATCAGGATCGAAACCAGAGTTCATAGCAAACTACGAAGATATTAGCAGTATTATTATGTCTAATGCAAATAAAGGTGATCTTATAGTAATGATGGGAGCTGGTAGTATTTCTTCTTGGGCTTATCAATTGCCAAATAAATTTTCAAATATCATATAGTTTCTATGGATTTTCAGTTAATTAAAGGGATATGTAAGAGAGATTATAACTTAAAACATCTAACTTGGCTTAAAGTTGGGGGTAATGCAGATGTGTTTTTTAAACCAGAAAACACTGATGATCTTTTAGTATTTTTGAAAGAAAATAAAAGTAGCTTTCCTGTTACGGTCATTGGAGCTGGTTCTAACTTGATTATAAGAGACAAAGGTATCGAAGGTGTTGTTATAAAGCTTGGTAGAGGGTTTACGGATACAGAGTTTATAGGTGATAGTTTAATTGCAGTAGGCGCGGGATGTTTAAATTTTAATTTGGCAAAATTTTGTCTGGCTAATTCAATTACAGGGTTTGAGTTTTTGGTTGGAATTCCTGGTACTGTAGGTGGTGGAGTGGCAATGAATGCTGGTTCTTACGGCTCTGAGTTTAAAGATATAGTTGCTTTTGTTGAGGCTGTAGATAATCAAGGTAATTTCACTACACTATCTGCAAAGGAGATAGGGTTTTCTTATCGTGCTAATTCCTTACCAAAAGATTTAATATTTACTAGAGTTTTTTTTAATGCTAAAAACAGAAGTGATAAGGAAAAAATAGAACAAAAAATGAAGGAGATAACTTCTATGAGAAACTCTTCTCAGCCAGTTGTTGAAAAAACAGGCGGAAGTACTTTTGCTAATCCAGAGGGTTTAAAGGCTTGGGAGTTGATAGACAAGTCTGGTATGCGTGGAAAAAGAGTGGGAGGGGCTCGTATGTCTGAAATGCATTGTAACTTTATGATTAACTATAACAATGCAACTGCTAGTGACATGGAAAATTTAGGTGAATTAGTTAGAAAGGCTGTCAAAGAAGATAGTGGAATAGAATTAGAATGGGAAATTAAAAGAATAGGTCGATTGTAGATTATGAATAATTTTAAAACTATATATAAAGAAAAGTCGATCGTTGTTGAACTTAATTCAATTAGTCAATTGTCCAACATTACTCTAGCTGAGTTTGTGAAGTTAAAAGGTCAATATATTGATCAATTTGATGTGAATCAACATATAGAAAAAAAACATGTAGTGGTAATCGGTGGTGGAATGTCTGCTGAGAGAGAGGTTTCTTACATGTCATCAAATGGTATTGTTCGATCAATAATGGAGCTTGGCCATAATGTAACTTTTGTTGATATGGGAGTAGATATTGCTTTAGTGCTAGCAAAGGTAAAACCTGATGTCGTTTACAATGCACTACATGGTACTTATGGTGAAGATGGGTGCTTGCCCGGTTTGCTTAATATAATGCATATACCTTACACTGGACCTGGTGTCCTAGCTTCGGCTATTGCTCTTAATAAGAAAAAATCTTGTGAAATTTTTAAAGCTACTGGAATAGAGATTCCAGAAAGTAAAGTTATCAAAAGAACAGATCATTGCTTGGTTGATCCTATGGAACGACCTTATGTTATTAAGCCTCTTTCTCAGGGGTCTAGTGTTGGTGTTGAAATTATTTTTGCTGAAGATAAATTCTCTTTTGCCGAATATGATTTTCCATATGGAGATGAAGTTTTAGTTGAACAATATATAAAAGGCAGGGAGATGCAAGTAGCTGTACTAAATGGTAGAGCAATTGGAGTTCTTGAAATAAAACTACTAAAAGGTAAGCGTTTTTACGATTATGAAACAAAATATACTGAAGGTTTTGCCGAGCACCTTTTGCCAGCACCAGTGCCAGTCGAAGTATATGATAATATAAAAAAATTAGCTGAAAAAGCTTGTAGTATATTTGATTGTATGGGTATGGTAAGAGTTGAGATGATTTATTCTCCTAAGGAAAATGAGCTATACATGTTAGAGGTTAATACTCACCCTGGCATGACGCCGCTATCTATTTGTCCAGAAATTGCTACTTTGGAAAATATGTCCTATAAAGATCTTGTAAAAGAAATACTTGAAGAAGCAAGATTCGAATAATGTCCAAACAAAATAAAGTAACAAAAAATAACAAAGTAAAATTAGGTGTTAGAAGGCGTTTAAGTTTGTATTATGCGCGTTTTATGTTGGTAGTTAAAATCTTGCTGTTGTTTTTAACTACTCTTTTTTTATTTACCAATTTTTTTCAACTTCAAAAACAAAAAATATTTAACATTTTTGTCGATATTACAGCTGACGCAGGTTTTGTTCTTGAACATGTAATAATTGAAGGGCAAAGAAATGTTACAGAAAATGATATTATAGAGTCAATAGGAGCTGATCGAGGAATACCAATTTACTCGTTAAATATAAATGATATTCGAAAAAGAATTGAAGAGAATCCGTGGGTAAAGATAGCTTTAGTTGAGAGGAGATTACCAAACACGCTACATGTAGCTGTTATGGAGAGAACACCAATTGCTATTTGGCAATTTAAGCAAAAAATATATATAATTGACGAGGAAGGTAATCGAATAACTTCAAAAGATATAGAAAAATTTGCTGATTTAATTCATGTTGTTGGTCAAGATGCAAATGTATATGCTCGAGGACTTATTGAAGAGCTAGAGAGACATCCATCTTTGAGTAAGAAAGTTATTTCAGCTGTACGCTATGGCCAGAGAAGATGGGATTTAAATTTAGAACAAAAAATTAATGTCAAAATGCCAGACAAAGGTTTTAGTGAAGCTTATGATTACTTGCATGCGCTTGATAAAAAAGGCAAGTTATTTAACCAGAACTATAAGGTAATTAACTTAAAAGACTCAAGCAAATATTATATCGAAAAATATGATAGTAAAGTCGATACTAAAGTATAACTTATAAAAGTTGGCATTGCTAAGCAGCAATATAATTTGGGTTAAATAACTTTTAGCCGCTTAATATTTCTTTGCGCTTAGTTAATTTTAGTTTATAAATGTAAAGAAATATTAATAACCTCCCTTGTGGAATAATTTGTAGATAATTCTAAATCAACTACCGACCCTCTAAAGTTGGTAATAGTTGATTTAGTTTTGAAATTTTATCAATAATGAGCAATATTGGATTGCAATTCGCCAATAAAATCTATACTCTCCAGACTAATAATCTTAATAGTATATTATGTTTTGGCGACTGAGAATTCTTACTTTCTATGCTATATTAGGCTTTTTTGTACTAACGTTTTTTGTATTTTGTTGTGTTCCTATGCATTATCTTAATGCGGGTTATAACGTTCGATATAAAGTTGCGGAAAGTTTCTCCTATATTTTTGTATTTTTAGCCAAATTTTTATGCGGTATAAGGTATGAAGTAATAGGTATAGAAAAACTACCAAAAAATGGAAAGCCTCATATTGTTCTTGCTAATCATCAGTCATTTTGGGAAAATCTTTTTATGCAGTTGATTATCCCAAAGCATTCCTGGGTTATAAAAGAGGAATTATTTGATATTCCTATATTTGGCTGGTGTTTAAGGACAGTTAAGCCTATTGCTGTAGATAGAAGTAATAGCCGCTCAGTGGTGCAGATTTTAAATGAGGGGCAAAAAAAAATAGAAGAAGGTTTATCTATAATAATGTTCCCAGAAGCTACTAGAGTAAAGATAGATAAAAATGTTAAATTTAAACCTAGTGCGGCAAAACTCGCAATGAACACAAATGTTCCCATAATTCTAATAGCGCATAATGCTGGGGTTTGTTGGCCAAAGGGATTTTGGTTTAGAAAACCAAGGATAGAATTAATAAAGAAAAGGAGATATTGGTAAGGAGAGTGGAAGAAGATTACTTATAAGACGAATTAAACTTTATAGGTATCCGCTTGTGCCCATGGCTTTAAAATGGCTAATTGATTAAAAAACCTTTTATCTTGAGTGGGTTGTTTCCCGTTATCACTAGCTCTTCACCTACGTCATTACGAGCGAATGCGAAGTGATCTAGTCCTTCTTGTAATGGCCACGTCGCTTACGCTCCTCGCCATGACGGTTTTTAAACTAATATCTTGAACAGGTACCTTTATAGTTAGCTTATTTTTTCTCGAATAAAAATTTAAATCCTCTATTCATAGCAGTAGCAACCATACTTACGTGATTTTCAGATTCTATAATTTCTAATTTTGATTTGAAATTATCATTTTTTGGTAATGCAGAGTAGAATAAATTTAAATCATTAATCATATTAACATGCTTGTCTTTTTCTAGTGACCCGACTGCAAAGTAAGCTTTAATAGGAATGGTTTTGTGGATAGTTTAGCATTATCCACGTAGTAAATTCGCCTCCCAAAGAATGTCCACACAGAGCTTTTTCACGAGAAGTTCTAAATGAATGATCAATATAAGGAATCAGTTCTTTTTCTATAAAATTTTTGAAATTCTCGCTGCCACCAGTATATTGAGATAGTCCTTTATATTCTCCATCTCCGCTTTCAAAATCATGTGTACCATCTTTGATTCTAAGCGGCACATAATCCCTTGCTCTATTTAAAGCCCATTGTTTCCAAAAAACTTTTTCAGGCATTTTGGATAAGTTCTGATTCTGATAACCAATACCAACAATTATAAATGGTTCAATAGTGGTAAAATTTGCTAAACTGTGCAATAAATGATGTGCTAAAGTAAATTCTATGTCTGGGTCGAGTAAATATAAAACAGGGTAATTTTCATTGTTTTGGTAATATCCTGGAGGAGTGCTAATGAACAATTTGTAGTTAATGCCATTTGATTTTGCAGAGAAGAACCTTATTTCTGTGTTTGGCAAAAGTACTTGTTTTGTTTGAACTATGCTGCATGACTGTAAAAATAATATCAAAATAAAATGACATATTATTTTTTTCATATTAGCTTATGCATTAATTGGGGTGATCGTGTGTGAAACTGCTTAGATATTCCTAACCCTATCAACGAACTTGAATCAGTCCTTGATAGGGTTTAAGTGCTATCTAGCTTATAAAGCCTTAAGGTAATTTAGTAGCTTTTGTGGTAGCATTAGATGTTGCTGCAGCACTAGAAGTTACGTTTCCAACGTTTCTTGTAATGTTGTTTGTAACTGTTTTGTCAACTGAGCTAACATTTTGTTTGTCTATAGCCGATCCAGTTTTGCAAGCAGAGACCAATACTAATACTGAAAAAAGAGCTGATATTTTATATAGTTTATTCATAATAATACATAAAAAGTTTAAGTTAATAGAATTTTTTGTATCGCAACTTTAACACGCTGCAAAATTCCTGACAAGAAATAATTCATTGTTTAAGAAATAAAATGATCAGTTTATCTTTAACTTAAGTCAAGTTGTTTAGTTAGTTTTTGTGTTTGCCTAAAGGTTTGCTCATTTTTTCAGTAAAATTCTTTCCTATAGTATCTAAAACTTCCATTGAAGACTTAGATGTTATATCTAAAATTTCTTTTGCACTATTAATGTTATTTTCTACAGTCGATTTTAAATAGTTCTGCTGACAATTTGTAATTTGTTCAATATCTCCAGCTGAAGCTGATTCTTTCATAGTGTTAAACATTTCAGAGGTGTTTTTTTGAAATGAATCGCTACCTCTTTTTGTTATAGATTGAACAGTGTCTGAAATTAATTGATTAGCTGAAGTAATAGTTTCAGCTGTTTCTTTAACCATATTGCCTAAGGCGGATAAATCCATATTTGGCATCCATTTCATTGAATTTGTCAAATTTTCTTGATTCATGAATGATTGAAAAAATTCAAACGGTTTATTGTTATTCATTGTCTTTACTCCATAATATTAATAGTAACGTGTTTATTAAAACGAATGTAGGTTAACATAATTTGAATTCTATTATATCAGAAATTTTATTTATTACAAAAAAATAAATTAGCAGTTGAGGTAAACTGATCACTACTTACTGTTTAAAGAATTTTTTTCTAGAGATTTAATTTCTTCAGAGAGTTTTAGTACAAGGTTTCTTAGTTGTATGAATTCATCTCGAGTGACGAATTCATTGGATAAAACTTTTTCTTTTATATATTCTGAGGTTTTTCCTTGTAAATTCTCTGAAGTTTTTTTTGCAACCATTGCACCGCCAGCAAGAATTTTTATTATACTTTCTTGATCCATAATTTTTGTAAGAGATAATTTAATTTACTTTTTGTCAATTATAATTGATAAGGCGTGGAGACCAGTAGTAAATTCTTCTTTTAAAAGGTTGTTAATAATTCTATGTTGCTTAATTAACCCTTCAGAAGCGATGGAGTCAGCTTTGATTTTTATAGTAAAGTGGGATTCTCCATTATTAGGGCTATCATTATGACCATTATGCAGGGAACTATCATTTGCAACATGTAAATATTGTGGTTTTAATACACTTAATTTTTTCTCAATTCTTTTCATTCTGTTCATAGTTCTTAAAAATTTGTGAATGGATAATTGTTTTGTTATTATACCAATGCTTAATGACTAAGAGCAATAAAATTTCTTAAATTAGTAAATTATATAATAGTTTGGTATAATTTAGTATGGTGGTCGATAGAACTCTAGTGATAAAAAATTTACAGCAAGAAATTGAGCTAAGAAAGCAAGGCATTATGATGGTAGTTTGCTTGGTGAATAAAGATGAGCTTAATATCTTGCTAGATGACCCCGCTAAGGTGATAGAGAGATTTTATACTATTGTAGATATTGCCTGTCAAGAATCAATAGAATACAGCATTATTAAGGATTTTGAACCAACAAAATTATATATTTTTATACCAAATAATTTAAAAGTAGCTGAAAAATTGGCTTATTCTATTTATTCTCAGGTGCAACTTGATGTTGATAGAGAATTACCAGAGAGTTATTTAAAATGTTTGGTACAGAGTATTCGATTTCCTCAAAATAGATATCATGATGCAGAGAAGCTTCTTTCGTTATTAAATTATGGAAATTTTATTTCCACTGATAAATCCTATTATTTCAATTACGATGAAAATCCAGTTGATATTGAGAGTTTAAGAGCTAAAAACACAAAGCTTAATCTTTTAAGGGTATCTTTGTTTCAAAGGAGCGCTAAGTTTGTTTACCAGCCTATAGTAGATCGAGAAACAGGAGATATAAGTTATTATGAATGTTTGCTTCGTGTTAAGGATCATGAAAATAAATGGGTATCAGTTGGGAATATGGTAAGTGATGCAGAAAGCAAGGGACTTATCAGTATAGTTGATTTTACAGTAGTAGAAATGGCTATATTAGAACTACACAGAGATAAAAATATTAGTCTTTCAGTAAATATTTCCAACATAGGTGTGTTAAATAAGAGATTGCTAAGAAGAATAGAAAGTTTACTTAAAAAACACGATGTGGCAAAAAGATTGATTATTGAAATTACAGAAACTTCTTTAAACGATGATTTTCAAAGTACTAAAATTTTTATTGACACTTTGCACAAAGCTGGATGTAGATTTGCCCTAGATGATTTTGGTTCTGGTTTCACTTCTTTTCAGCAACTTTTAAATTTACCTATTGATATTATAAAAATAGATGGTAGTTATATACGAGATATATTAAAAAATGATCATAGTAGATTTTTTGTTGAAGCCTTAATAAAACTTGCCGCAGATCTTGGAATCAAGACTGTTGCCGAGTTTGTTGAAAATGGTGAGATCGCTAGATTTTTGATTGATATAAAAATAGGCGGAATGCAAGGTAATTTCTTTTTACCCGCATCAAATGATAGAATCACTTAAAATTACTTTAAGTACAAAAAAGTAAAGAGCTAAAGTTTATGAGTTTTAAATCTTATCTTGAATCGCTGAGTGCAGAAATAGAAGATATCAAACCAATCAAAATTTCTGGTATAGTTGTTTCTGTAAGAGGTATTGTTATTGAATGTAAGGGAATTAGTGAATTTGTTTCTATAGGTTCTAGATGCAAAATTAATAATCCATTGAAATCAACTAGTATAATTTGCGAAGTTGTCGGATTTAGTAATGAATTAGTCTTGCTAATGCCTTTTGAAGATACGGAGGGTGTGGGTTCTGGTGCTGAGGTCGAAGTATATCAGCATCAAAATGTTGTTCGTCCAAGTCACCAGTTATTGGGGAGAATAATAGATGCTTTTGGTAATCCGATTGATGACCTTGGTCCTATTAAAGCAGGGGAAAGAGCTTATCCTTTGAAAACTAGCCCACCACCAGCACAAAAAAGGAAGAGAATTGGTGGTAAGATAGATCTTGGTGTTAAAGTTATTGATACTTTTGTTAGCTGCTGTTTTGGTCAAAGAATGGGAATATTTGCAGGTAGTGGTGTAGGTAAATCAGTTCTGATATCTATGCTTACAAAATATGCCAGTACTGATGTGAAAGTAATAGGTCTAATAGGTGAAAGAGGCCGAGAAGCTAAGGAATTTATTGAAGAATATTTAGGACCAGAGGGGTTGAAAACTGCAGTAATAGTTTTAGCAACAGGTGATGAATCAGCATTACTCCGAAAAAGAGCGGCGTATGTAACTATGGCAATTGCTGAGTATTTCCGTGATGAAGGGAAGGAAGTACTGTGTATCATGGATTCAATTACTAGATTTGCTATGGCGCAAAGAGAGATAGGTCTTGCAGTTGGTGAACCACCTACAACCAAAGGCTATACACCTTCCGTTTTCAGTGAGTTACCAAAGATATTAGAGAGAGCTGGGCCTGGAGTAGATGGAGCAAATATTACAGGATTGTTTACTGTTTTAGTAGAAGGCGATGACCAAAATGAACCAATAAGTGATGCAGTGCGCGGTATTTTAGATGGTCATATAGTTTTGGATCGTTCTATCGCTGAGCGTGGTAGATTTCCAGCTGTTGATGTGCTAAGAAGTATATCAAGGGCCATGCCCAAATGTAACAGTGATTTCGAAAATAAATTAATTACTTATGCAAGAAGAATGCTTTCTATCTATCAAGATATGTCCGAAATGATAAGACTTGGGGCTTATAAAAAAGGAACGGATCCAGACGTAGATTTATCAATCGGGTACTTTAATAAAATCGAAGAATTTCTTAAACAACTTCCTAATGAACGTGGATCGATGGAAGAAAGTTACAAAAAACTTGCTGAGATATTGTCCATGCAGAAACCGAGTTGAAAATTGATTATATGCAAGCGTTCGTTGGTTTAAAAATGCCTAATTGCCGGCCATTATCGTTATCACGAGCGAATGCGAAGTGATCCACACTTTCATATGGCTTTAAAGCTAGATTGCCACGCTTCGCTCGCAATGACTGGTTTTTCGTCTTCTAATAATAGATGGCCGCGTCGCTTACGCTCCTCGCCATGACGGGGTGCATTATATTTGACGTGATGCTTTTTTAAAACCCATGAACGGTCACGATTATATAAAAATCATGAAAACAAAGTTTATGATTGACTCAATAAAGGCGGTAAAAAGTCGTTTAAAAAAATATTATATATTCATTTTTTTATCAAAACTTCAGTCCCATAGAATGATAAAGTTCAGGATTATCTTCCCACGATTTTCTAACTTTAACAAAAAGAAAAAGGTGAATTTTTATACCCAGTAATTCTTCAATGTTCAGTCTAGCTTTTGTTCCAATTTCTTTGATTTTTTCTCCTTTTTTACCAATTATCATATTCTTGTAACCATCTCTGGAAACTATTATGACTTGGTTTATTTTTACCGATCCATTTTTTTGAGTTTGCCAGCTTTCATTTTCAACTGTTAAATTATATGGTAACTCTTGATGAAGGTTCAAAAACAACTGCTCTCTAGTAATTTCTGATGCTAAAAATCTCATTGGTAGATTAGTCATATCATCACTTTCATACAACCAACTTGTTTTCTTAGCATTGTTTTTTAGGAATTCAATAAAACTATCAAGACCTTGGCCTGTTAAGGCTGATATATTAAATTTGGTTGCATCTGGAAATTTTTCGATCAAATAATTTAAATTATCAAGGTAATATTTTGAATTTAGATCAATTTTGTTTAATAGAAAAACAACTTTTTTTCCCAGTTCCTTAAGTCTAGATATTATAATATTCATCATTTCATCAATTTTTGTTCCACTGTCTAAAATAAGCACAACAATGTCTGCTCCATTTAGGCTTGACCAAGCACATTTAACCATGGCTTTTTCTAACCTTTTTTTTGGTTCAAAAATTCCAGGAGTATCAAATAATATTAGTTGTGTATCCTCGATTGTAATGATACCAGTTATTATAGATCTAGTTGTTTGTACTTTTGGGGTGACGATTGAGATTTTTTGACCAATAATTTTATTTAAAAGTGTCGATTTACCAGCGTTTGGTTTGCCGATAATGCATACAGAAAGCAATTTTTGATTTTCTGTTAAATTCTTCATACAAGATTTATTGTAGTGTTTAAGTGGAGTAAGAGTTTTTTTGCAGCTTCTTTTTCAGCAGTTTTTATGGAACTTCCATGACCAGTTTCTTTGTGCGGTCCAGCATGCACGCGAACTGTAAAATATGGCATATGATCAAGGCCCTTTTTGCTTACGATTTCATAATGGGGCATTCCATATTTATTACCTTGCGACCATTCCTGTAGAGATGTTTTAGGGTCTATTTGATTTAAGTCAAAACCATGTAAAAACTCCGACCATAATTTTGTAACGATTGTTTTTACATTCTCTATACCACCATCAAGATAAATAGCTGCGATTAATGCTTCCATCGCATTTTCAACGTTGTTTAGATTTTCTCGCCCCCCTGAGTCTTCTTCTCCTTTAGTCATGATTATAAAATTTGCCAGATTGATTTTTTCAGCAACGTGGCAAATAGTTTCTTTGCTTACTAAATGAGATTTTATTTTAGCAATAATGCCTTCGTCTGATTTGTCGTAAGTGTTAAACAATATTTCAGTAACAAGGAAGCCTAAGATGGCGTCGCCAAGTATTTCAAATCGCTCGTAATCTTTAAGCCATTCTGATCCATGCTGTTTTAGAGATGGATGACTTAAAGCTTCATGAACGAGATCGGGATTTCTAAATTGATAATTTATCGATTGTTCAAGTTTAGAAATAGAATCTTTTGAAAATTTATCTATCATTAATTACCGCTCTACCTCAGTCTGTGCATACATACTCGTAAATAACCTGTTAAACCTAATAGAAGATACCCAAGTCCAAAAACGAGATAGTTGATCTAGAGCTCCGATTTTTTCATCCCAAAAAACTTCTTTTGTTGATAGGAAAATGAATTGTGCCTTCGCTATTAAGTTTTCAAAAGGTACTGGCCCAAGTTGATATCTGCTATCACCTGATTGATCACGATTATCTCCTATAAAGAAAAAATGACCAGTTGGTATAATGTATGGCCCAAAATTACTATGGCTAGTGTCAGCTGTTTCATCTAGTTTTTTGAGTTTGTAAGTATAAAAGCTTAAACCGTTTTGCATATTTTCTTTGTATCTTACATATTCTTGATTATCTTCATCAAAATATTTGCCAATTTTAATTCGTTTTATTGGAATATCATTGATGTATGTTACATCTTTTTTTATTTCTATTTTTTCTCCAGGAAAGCCAATCAATCTTTTTATATAGCGCGTGTTCATATCATGTGGTGGACGCATAATTATTATGTCTCCTCTTTTTGGGAGTGATGAGAAGAATCTTCCGTTAAATAGATCTGGACTAAAAGGAAGAGAATGTTTGCTAAAACCATAACTATATTTCGTTGAGAAAATATAATCATTTTTTAAAATAGTTGCTTGCATAGATGTAGTTGGTACAAAAAATAACTCTATAACAAAAGTTCTAATTGATAATGCTAGTAGAATAATAAGTAATAATGATGTTATTTCAGATTTTAGGCTTTCTTTTTTAGTTAGTTCCACAATGATTCTCTTTAAGTTTAGTTAATAGGAGTATTACAAGATGATCTTTTTTTGAACATTCAACACTCCATTAATAATGAGTGCTATGATAACTAGTTAACATAGTTAAATCTAGATAAAATGTATATAAGCTGACTTATTGAGGTTTTATATATCAAAAAATAGTTTTTATCAATTATTTCTGTATTTTTTTCCAGATTCTCTTTTTGGCAATATAGAAAAACACAGTAAAAAATACTAGGAATATCATAACTTTTAATCCCATCGACTTTCTGTGTTCCATTTCTGGTTCTGATGCCCATTGTAGAAAAACTACCACATCTTTAGCCATTTGCTCAACAGTAGCAGGCGTGCCATCAGAAAATGTTACTTGGCCTTCAGCCAAAGGTGCTGGCATTGCTATTTGACTACCTTCAAAATAAGGGTTGTAGTGTAGATTCGGCATTAACTTAACATCTTCTGGTGCTTCTTTGTAGCCAGATAGTAATGAATAAACATAATTTGCGCCGTCATTCCTTGCTTTGATGATAAGCGATAAATCAACTGGATAAGCTCCGTTATTTGCAGCTCTTGCGGCTTCTTCGTTTGCGTATGGTGAGACAAATCTGTCTGATGGCAATGCCGGTCTATCAAACATTTCTCCTTCTGGGTTTGGACCATCCTTAACGGTATATTTTTGAGCAATTTGTTTTATTTCCGCTTCTGAAAAACCTATATCTTTTAAATTTCTATAGTATAAATTATGATTACCATGACAAACTGAACATACTTCAAGATAAACTTGTGCTCCGCGTTGAGCGGCTTGTCTATCGAACGTTCCAAAAACACCTTCAAAGGGCCAAACTAATTGTAATGGCTTTTTAGTATCAGTATTTGCAAGCGAAATAAAGCTGTTAAATATTATCAAGACAGCAATAATAATTTTTTTATACATAAATCTGTTGTTTTTTAAAATCTTTATCTAAATAATACCATTTTCCTATTCTTCTTCAGCCATTGGTAATGGTAAGGGTTTTTCAACCTTAGCAATCATAGGTACTAAAACAAGAAAATGGAAAAAATAATAACTAGCTGCCACTCTACTAACTGTTAAATATGGTTCTTCTGCTGGTTTACCGCCAACATAACCAAGGACGATGCAATCAACTACAAATGCCCAAAAAGCCCATTTGTAAAGTGGTCTATAAGTAGAGCTTCTAACAGGTGATCTGTCTAGCCATGGAAGTATGAATAAAATTAAAATACTACCAAACATTAACAACACTCCACCAAGTTTTGATGGCACAGCTCTTAATATTGCATAAAATGGCAAAAAATACCACTCAGGCACAATGTGAGACGGTGTAACTAGTGGATTAGCTGGTATATAGTTATCTGGGTTAGTAAGGATGAAAAGGAATCATATCTTTTTCCTTTAATTTCACCCCAGTTGGATTGTTAGATCCATGAGTATGAAGTGACCATACATGAAGCACTACCAAAGCAACAATAACAAATGGTAGAAGAAAATGCAGTGAATAGAATCGATTCAAAGTTGGGTTCGCAACAGAAAAACCTCCCCACAACCATGTAACGATGCTTTCGCCAACAAACGGAATGGCGGAAAATAAATTTGTGATAACAGTTGCTCCCCAGTAACTCATTTGTCCCCACGGCAGAACGTACCCCATGAAAGCTGTTGCCATCATAGTTAAGAAGATGATTAAACCTATTTGCCACAATAGTTCTCTCGGAGTTTTGTAAGAACCATAATATAAACCGCGGAATATGTGTAAATAAACTGCAACAAAAAACATTGAAGCACCAACAGCATGCATATATCTAATAAGCCATCCATAATTAACATTACGCATTATTTTTTCTACGCTATCGAATGCATAATCAACATGAGGAGTATAGTGCATTGATAAAATCAAACCTGTTATTATTTGAATAACAAGTGCAATTCCAGCAATTGAACCTAAATTCCACATGTAGCTTAAGTTTTTAGGAGTTTTATAAACACCAAAGTGAGCTATAAAGGAAAAAATAGGTAGTCTGTAATCTATCCAACCAATTATGCCAGTAAGTTTTTTTTGATCGTCAATGTTGTCTTTCTTCATAATTATCCAATTTTAACTTTGGTGTCTGAAATAAATTCATAAGGAGGAATAGCAAGATTTAAGGGTGCAGGACCTTTTCTAATTCTACCTGATGTATCATAATGGGACCCATGGCAAGGACAAAACCAACCATGGTAATCACCCTTGTTTGGAAGAGGTACGCAACCAAGATGAGTGCAGATCCCAATGGTTATAAGCCATTTATCATGCCCCGGTTTAACGCGAGCTGCATCTTCCTGTGGGTCAACTAATGCTGACATAGGGGTTTCTAGTGCTTCCTTAATTTCTTCAGCTGTTCTGTTTCTAATAAAGACTGGTTTACCACGCCATTTAACAGTCATTGTCTGACCAGGTTCTATCGATGAAATGTCAACCTCAATTGAGGAAAGTGCCAATACATCCGCCGATGGATTCAAGGAGTCAATAAGAGGCCATGCACTACAAGCAGCCCCAACTACTGCTACACTGCTTGCAGTTAGAGTAACGAAATCTCTTCTTGTAGTTTTATTTGGATTTTCTGAGAAAGTATCATCTGACATAGTTTTTTTGTCTCCAATCGTTATTAATAATTCCCTGATATTATACAAATATAAGTCCTTATGGCAACAAATTAAACAAAATTTTGTTAATTATCGGGGGTGTAAGGATCTTTTGGTGTAAAAGAATTTGTAGGGTCAATAAATTTTTTCATGCCTTCATGTAAAGTAGCTTCTTCGGAGCTTGGTGTATAAGCTGGTGGGTCCTGTAAACAGTCCCAAAAATTCCCAAAATGAGCAATTTTGGGAATGCAATATTGAGCAACTGATTTTGTTTGGGTGAATGCATCAAACACCACTTGTTCAGCAGCTTGTAATATTCCTGCATCACTTAGACCCTTAAATACCCAGTATACAACAACAAGTGCTGTAACAAAGATAGTAATAAACCACTTGCTTAAAATACCATAGACAAAAAGAGTCATTGGGCTTTTTGCAAGAAACTTAAATTTTCCTAAAAATGATTCAAACATCATCTATCTCATTATGGTTATACCTTAAATCTTTAAGGTTAATAATTAATTGATTCTTTTTAAGTTTAAACTGAATTCTTAGTGTAAGAAAAGATATTTTCTACAATTGCTAAATATTATATGTTTATATGTTGTAAATATTTTCAATTAGGTAGCTTGATAAATAAATAGATGTTGGAATAATTATGCAGTTTACTCCTATTAAAATAAAGGTAATAGAATAGCTAGTGCCATTACTTTCTATAATCATACCGGAAAGTATAATACTTGGAATTATTAATGGCATAAGTAAACTTGAAAGAAAATTAGTGTTGGACCGGAAATAACATTGTACCGATGATATCAGAATTATTACTCCGCAGCTTGTTGACAATAGAAGTAGTCCAGAAGTAAGTAACAGACTTAAGCGAGTTATGCCCATATCGAACAACAAATACGAGATTGGTAGATTAGCAATGAAAGCTATACTTCCACAAATAAATAAATTAATATATTTCGCTAATGTTATTTGAATAGGGTTAAATGATGCTAGTAACAACTCTAATGAACCGTCTTCTATTTCTGACCTTAGAAAATTTGTGCTAATGCCAATTAATGCAAGAGGTATAGAAATTAGTGAAAAAATCACGCCGAAATTGGCAATTTTATCATGAGTGCTTATTATTGTTATACTTCCACTGCAAAAAACAAAAAATATGAAAAAATATTTGGTTAAATGTTGGATTTTGTTTTGGAGTAATAATTCATGTTTTAAGAGGTTTATCATTGATAATCTCCTATATTTATTATCAAAGCTGATTTAATTGAAGGTTCGTTATGGGAAGTTGCTATTATTATTCCGCCACTATCTGCTTTTGAAATGATTAATCTATTTAGCAACTCTTTGCCTTCTGAATCAAGGTTATTTTCAACCTCGTCTAATAACCAAAGTCGTGAAGAGCATGCAAGAAGGCGGGTAAGAGCAACTTTTTGTCTTTGACCAGCAGACAGTTCGTAGCACTTTGTGTTGGTAATTTTTTCAAGCTTAAAATAAAAGATTGATGCAGAAACTGATTCATAAGAATTATATATTTTGGCCCAAAACTCTATGTTTTCAATTACACTTAATTCTGGTTTAATACCAGTTTTATGACCAATATATGTGCAATAAGGTTTTGCAATATGTTCTATAGGTGTATTATTTTTACCAAAAGTAATATTACCTAGCGATAAATGTTGTATACCAGCTATGCTACGAAGTAATGATGTTTTTCCTGAGCCGTTTTCTCCTTTTAAATAAACTATTGCACTAGGTAAAAAGGTAACAGAAAAATTTGTTATTAAGTTAAGATTATTGGTATTTATACAAACAGAATTTAAAGATAGCATTTTAAGAAACTACTGATAATAAATTTATTGTAATTAGTGACATTAAATAACTTGTACTTAATATATAGTTTTATTACCATATATATTATCTTGATGCCAAGCAAATAATATACAAACTTGTTGTGTAATATAAATAGGAGTGTTTTATGTCTAAAGACAAGAATCAGCAATATAGAAAATCAGTAGAGTTTAATAAAAAAAATTATTGGATTTTTGATATAAAACAGGCTGCAAAAGATCTTAATTTTGATATTGAAAAATTACCTTTTTCTCTTAGAGTGCTTTTTGAAAATTCTTTAAGAAACGGTGCAAGTACAGAAGATCTTCTTGCTTTTAAAAAATGGCTAGATAAAAAGACTTCATCATCGGAAATTGATTTTTATCCTGCTAGAGTTTTAATGCAAGATTTTACTGGTGTTCCAGCTATAGTAGATCTTGCATCTATGAGAGATGCAATAAAATTCCTTGGCTCTACTCCTCATAAGATTAATCCATTAATTCCAGTAGATTTAGTTATTGACCATTCTGTCCAAGTTGATTCTTATGGATCTGGAACTTCTTTTGCTGAAAATGTGGCAAAAGAAGTGGAGAGAAATTTGGAAAGATATACTTTTTTAAAGTGGGGGCAAAAAAGCTTTAGTAATTTTAGGGTTGTGCCACTGGGAACTGGTATTTGTCATCAGGTGAATTTAGAATATTTAGCTCAAACTATCTGGATGAGTAGTGATAAAAATGGAGATTTGTTGTATCCAGATACACTAGTTGGTACTGATAGTCATACTACTATGATCAATGCTTTGTCTGTTCTTGGTTGGGGGGTAGGGGGTATTGAAGCTGAGGCTGCGATGCTCGGTCAACCATTGCCAATGATACTACCTGAAGTCGTGGGCTTTAAGATCACGGGTGTTTTAAAAGAGCGTATCACCGCTACAGATCTTGTTCTAACAGTTACAGAGATGCTAAGAAAAAAAGGAGTGGTTGGCAAGTTTGTTGAATTTTTTGGCTCTGGCCTTGATAGTCTATCTTTGGCTGATAGAGCTACAGTCTCTAATATGGCGCCAGAATATGGAGCAACTTGTGGCTTTTTTCCAATAGATGATGAAACAATTCGTTACTTGGAATTTAGTGGTAGAGATTCTCATAGAGTTAAAATAGTTAAGGAATATGCAAAAGATCAGGGGTTTTGGAGAAATTCTAATGATCCAGTATATACCGAAGTGCTTGAATTAGATTTATCAAAACTTGAACCTTCTCTTGCTGGACCAAAAAGGCCGCAAGACAGGGTGGCTTTAGGTAAAATGAAGGCTAATTTCAAAGAAAACTTGCCAGCTCTTGCGGGTGAGGGTGCTTCTATTGATAATAAATTTAATGTTGGTTCTCATTATACACTAGGGCATGGTAGTGTTGTAATTGCTGCTATTACGAGCTGTACAAACACTTCTAACCCCTCTGTTATGGTTGCTGCTGGGTTAGTTGCGCAAAAGGCTTTTAAATTAGGTTTAAAATCACAGCCTTGGGTTAAGACGTCACTTGCGCCTGGCTCTCAGGTAGTTACTGAATATTTACAAGAAAGTGGATTAGATAAGTATTTAGATTCTATGGGATTTAATCTTGTGGGTTATGGGTGTACTACTTGTATAGGTAATTCTGGTCCACTAAAGCCAGAAATTGAGAAAGTAATCACGGACAACCACCTTACTGTTGCGTCAGTCTTATCTGGAAACAGAAATTTTGAGGGTAGAATACATCCTCTTGTGCGAGCTAATTACCTTGCGTCACCTCCACTTGTTGTGGCATACGCTATTGCAGGAACAGTAAATATTGATCTAGATAAAGATTCACTGGGTAATGATAAAAATGGTAATCCAGTATATTTGAAAGATATTTGGCCAAGTAATTCAGAGATTAAATCGTGTATTGATTCTTGTATAACGCCATCTATGTTTAAGAGCAAATATAAAGATGTATTTTCAGGTGATAAGAATTGGCAAAATATTCTTGTGAAGGAAAGTGATACATATAATTGGAGTGCCAGCAGTACCTATATTAAGAATCCACCATATTTCGAAAATATTAACAAACCAGTGAAACAGTTGAATGACATTAATAATGCCAAGATACTTGCTTTGTTTGGTGATTCGATTACTACAGATCACATTTCTCCTGCTGGTTCAATAAGTAAAACTAGTCCTGCGGCAAAATTTCTTATGGATAAAGGAGTTTCTCCAGCTGGTTTTAATTCCTATGGAGCGAGAAGAGGTAATCATGAAATTATGATGAGGGGAACTTTTGCTAACATTCGTATTAAGAATCATTTATGTAATGGAGTAGAGGGAGGGGTTACTATTAACCATCTCAATGGACAGCAAATGAGTATTTATGATGCAGCTATGGAGTATAAAAATGAATCAATTCCTTTGGTAATTTTTGCTGGTAAAGAGTATGGCACTGGCTCGTCTAGAGATTGGGCAGCAAAGGGAACAAGTTTACTTGGTGTTAAAGCTGTGATAGCTGAAAGTTTTGAAAGAATTCATCGATCAAATTTGGTGGGAATGGGAGTTTTGCCAATTTCATTCAAAGATGGCAAAAAATGGATGGATTTAAACTTGAATGGTGATGAAGAAATTAGTATTCTAGGGATGGGTAATAATATTAAACCTTATCAACCCTTGAAGTGCTTGATAAAACGTAGTAATGCTAAGAATGAGATTGTAGATGTTGTTATGCAGGTATACACTGATAATGAAATAGAGTATATAAAGCACGGTAGCATTCTTGGCGCGGTGTTAAAGAATTTGGCGAGTGGTGAGTAGTTAAAAGATTTGTATTAAAATATTGATGAACGAACAAATTAAGGAGTACTTAGAACCAGGAAAAAAGAATATAATTTTGATTTATGTTCTTTTTTTAGGCAGTCTGGTGTTTCCGATAGTGTGCTTTTTAGGTGGGGCTTTTGCTTATGCCAATAAATCAGATGCAAATGAAGTGTTGAGGAGTCATTATTTATTTGCGTATACAAACTTTTTTATTTGTGTAATAGCTTTCATACTGTCATCAATGATAAATTTAATATTTATATTTCCATTACTCTACGTAATGGTATTGGTGTGGTTTGTTCTGAGAGGTATTGTTGCACTGCAGTTTTTATTTCGTAATTTACCTCATCCAAATCCATTGACTTTTTGGATTAAATGAGTATTAATGGTGTTTAATTTTTGATATAATTATTATTTTTAAAGATGTTTCAAAACATAGTTCAATTTTTTAAAGACATGAGTCCGCAGAAGCTTATTGGTAGTAGCTTAGCGATTTTTGCTTTCCTTGTGATATTTGGAGTGTATGTAGCCAAAATAGGAGCTACTGAATTCGCTGTGTTATATTCAGATCTTGAAATGCAGGACAGTGCTAAAATAGTCCAAGAGCTTGAGCGCCGCAATTTGCCTTACCAAGCCATTCATGACGGTTCTGTAATTAAGGTTCATAAATCAGAAGTAGTTAATATAAGACTTGCTCTTGCTCAAGAAGGTTTGCCGAATGCAGGATCTATTGTTGGATATGAAATTTTTGACAAAGAAGATAGTATCGGAGCAACGAATTTTTCACAAAATATAAAATTAATAAGAGCTCTTGAAGGTGAGCTTAGCAGAACTATAACAGCTTTTGAACAAGTGGAAAAAGCTCGTGTTCACTTAGTTATGCCGCAGAGGGAGATTTTTTCCAAAGAAAAAATGGAGCCAAGAGCTTCTGTAGTATTGAAATTTAAAGGATCAAAAAGATTAGGGAAGTCTGAAATAGATGCAATAAGTCATCTTGTAGTTACTTCTGTACCTGGCCTTGAGATGAAAGGAGTAACGATTGTTGATACAAAAGGTGTAGCTCTTAAAATTGGCTCTTCTGAAGAATCTTCTGATTTTGGAGGGGGAAAAAATGAAGAAGTACGTGTTGCTTCTGAAGAAAGATTAAGGCAGATAATTGAAAATTTGCTTGAAAGCACTTTAGGGGCGGGAAAAGTAAGGGCGCGTGTTGCTCTTGAGATGAATTTTGACAGAATAGTAACTAATTCAGAGCTATATGACCCCGATAGTTCTGTTGCTAGATCTGTTCATTCAATTGATAAAAAGGAGCAAACGCCAGTTGCTAGCGCTGATGAATCTGATGTGTCAGTGGCTAATAATATTCCTGGTGGGGCAAATGGTGAGGATCCTAGGTCAAAATTTGCGCTTATAGAAGAAAGTGATCAAATAACTAATTATGAAATTTCAAAAACGGTAAAAAATCATATTTCTGAATCTGGATTAATAAAAAAAATGTCGATTGGTATTTTAGTTGATGGTCAATATACAAAAAACCTAGATACAAAAGAAATGGATTACACACCGAGATCCAAAGAGGATTTAGATAAAATTGCTAATTTAGTAAAAGTTGCTGTTGGTTTTGATGATGACAGGAGTGATAAATTAGAAGTGATTAATATGAAATTTTCTTCAGAGCTTGATTCTGAAGACGATGATAATGGGTGGTTAAGGGAAAATCTATCAAGTGTATTCCAGACGTTGGTATTTGCTATTGTTGTGTTGCTTGTTTTAATAACGGTGATAAGACCTATAGCGCTTAAGGCGTTTGAAGTGAGAAAAATTGGTGAAAGGAATCAATTGGGAGTGGGGGGAGAAGGGTTTAATAATATAAATTCACCTCTTGATGAAAATGGAGTTTTTGATCCTGATTTAGTATTCACTGAAAATGTTGCTGATTCTAAGAAAGTGGTTGCGGATATAATGCTTAATAAGGTTAGTAAAGTAGTGGATTCAAATCCACAAGATTTAGTAAACATACTAAGAAAATGGCTTAACGAGGGGAATTAATGAGTGTTTCAGCTAAAGATATTGCAAAATTAAATGGGGCACAGAAGGTAGCTATAGTTTTACTTTCTCTTTCAGATACTGATGCTACAAAGATTTTTTCTTTGATGAATGAAGAGGAGATTACTGAAGTGTCTCATGCTATGTCTCATTTAGGTTCTGTGAGTCCTGAAGTAATAGATTCTATAATGTCTCAGCTTAATAGTGATCTTATCGGAGATTCGATGTTTTTAGGTAATTTACATACAACAGAGAGATTGCTTGAAAAGGTGTTAGATAAGGATCGTGTTAATGCTTTAATGGACGAAATAAAAGGTCCGCAGGGCAAGAATACATGGGAAAAATTAGCAAACGTAAATGAAGAGCTTTTGGCCTTGTATTTTAGAAATGAGCACCCTCAAACTGCGGCTTTAGTATTATCAAAAATCTCACCTGATCATGCAGCTAAAGTTTTAAGTAATTTACCGGATAGTTTTGCATTTGAGATTATTTCTAGAATACTGAGTCTTGGCAATGTAAAGAAAGAAGTGCTTGAGAGAGTTGAAAGAATTCTACGTGTTGAGTTTATTAGTAGTGCGGGCAAAACGCAGAAAAGCAATAGTTTTGAAATGCTTGCTGAGATTTTTAATAATCTTGACAGGAACAATGAAAGTAAATTTATGAACATGTTAGAAAGCAACATTCCTGAGGCAGCTGCTAAAATTAAGGATATGATGTTTACGTTTGAAGATTTAGTTAAAATTGATTCCAAAGGTATACAAAGATTACTGCGTGATGTTGAAAAATCTCGTTTGACGTTGGCTTTAAAAGGAGCTTCAGAAGATTTGAAAAAAATATTATTTGCAAGTATGTCTCAAAGGGCTGCTAAAATTATAGAAGAAGATCTTATGTCTCTTGGTTCTGTAAGAGTTAGAGATGTAGATTCTGCAAGAGCTGATGTTGTCATGGTAGCTAAAGCGTTAATAGAGAACGGTGAAATTGATGTATCTTTAAATGCAGATGATGAAGAATTAGTAACGTAATTTTTGGGTTAATATGGTTAAATATAAAAAATTTATTTTAGATGACTTCCCTAGAACATCTGTTGTTAACTCTACTGTCTATGATAGAAACACGGATGTAGATGAGTTTATAAATGTCGTGGTTTCTAAACATCTAAACTCTATTGTCGAGGACTCAGGGATGTCTTTGTTAAACTCGAATAAAGAAAGTAAAGTTACCGATTTATCTGAGAAAGTAATTGACGAATCTTCGGAAAAGTATAACATATCCCCTAATAGTTCAGTAGATAATTATTTGGTTAATATTGAAGTAACAAAAAAGGAAGAGTATGAAAGGGGGGTTGCAGATACAGTGTCTAAGTATCAACCTTTGCTGGATGATGCTTCATCAGAAATGCGCTTTGGAACTTTGTTACAGAATAAGCTATCTTTAATTGTTCCGCAGCAAAATGTTGACACGCAAATTGCTAAAGTATCAGCTGAATCAATATCTTCTATTGCAAGGAAATTACATTTGGTTTTACCAGCAAATTTTGAAGAAATTGTTATTGGAGGGTTAATTGCTAAGCTTAAAAAGTTTTATAAGGAAGGGGAAATTACTATTACGGTACATCCTGATAGATATGATTTTTGCCAAGAAATTTTACAATCTAATTCGATTCCAGATAAATTTAAGGATAATTTTCATATAATCAAGGATAGTAGAATTGGTTTGGATGATTGTAGTTTAGAGTGGCAAAATACAAGACTTGAGTATAATAAAGAACAGTTATCGCAAGAAATTGATAAAATAATTGAGCAGTTAAAGACTGCTAGTTAATAAGTTTAGGTGAAAAAAAATGGCAATAAAAGAAGAAAATACTAATAGTAGGGTTGAGCTAACTTTAGAAGCTCTTTATGACGTTCCTGTACAAGTTTCTGTTGTTCTCGGTAGCACGACTATGTTATTAAGTAATATCTTGAAACTTGGCAAAGGTGCTGTTATTGAACTCGAACGCACAGTTGGTGAACCTATAGATGTGTATGTTAATAATAAAATAGTTGCTAAGGGAGAAATAGTTATAGTAGATGATAAGATAGGTATAACATTAACTGAAGTTGTGCTTCAAGAAAAGGATTACAGATAATTAAATTAACTATTTACCAGTAATGATAGATAGAAATTTAAATTAATCAAATTTTTCCAAAATAAAATGGAAATAAGCCAAATAGCTATTGGATTTCTGTAGGAATAGTAATTGGTAAGATCTAAAACAAACTCTAGGGTGGTATGAGGCTAGATCAGAGACAGGAAACGTATAATTTTGTTGACGATTATGCTCCATATTTTTCTAAAAAACTCTAGTTGAACAGTCAAAATAAATGTTTAAATAAAAACAGCCGCGAAATAATATTTATGGCTTTTTTTATTTAAACATCAATTGTTTACAGCTGAAGGTTATAGTTCATCTCTTGAAATTCTAAAGTAAAGTGCGACAAACTTATTTTTGTGAAGCAAATTCAATCTAAATTACTTTAATATTACTAATGAACATGTTTTTTTAGCAAACTGCCTAGTATTAAACGTTACAAGATTTCCGTGGTATT
>JAIFLQ010000017.1 GCA_020048975.1 Rickettsia sp.
TGCTGATATATCCTTTTTACTAAATTTGAGGTAACACCTGTATAAAGAGTTCCGTTTTTTTTGTTTGTTATAATATAAACAATAGGCTGTTTCATTTTATTAACATTAATTCGACTAGATTGCCGCGACGAACCCACATCATGACGAGGAGCAGAAGCGACGTGGCTATCTATTCTTACTAGATTGCCGCGCTTCGCTCGCAATGACGGTATTGCCTATACTCCCTTCCAATTACTCCCCTTCACGCCAAGCTTTAATTTCATATAGCGCCTGTTTCAGCACAGCTTCTAGCCCAATATTTGCGTAACCAGAAATAGGGTATATTTTTTTATTGGTTATTTTCTCAAGCAATTTGATTTTTTTTGCCAATGTCTTTTCGTCAATAGTGTCTATTTTATTTATACATATAATTTCAGTTTTTTCCTTTAAAAGAACGGAATATGATTCAAGTTCATTTCTAATAGTTAAATAATCTTTATCAACGTGAGGAGAATCAGCATCAATCACATGAATTAGCACGCCACATCTTTCTATATGCTTAAGAAATTTATCACCAAGGCCGCTACCAGCATGCGCTCCTTCAATTAGCCCCGGTATATCTGCGAGCACAAATTCTTCTTCGTTAACATAAACAACACCAAGACCAGGTTTTAAAGTAGTAAAATGATAATCGGCAATTTTAGGCTTTGCCGCAGTAGTTCTAGACAAAAAAGTGGATTTTCCAACATTTGGTAAACCAATTAAACCAACATCAGAAAGAAGCTTCAATTTTAACCACACATCCATTTCTCCGCCGAGCTCGCCTTCCGTTCGTTTTCTTGGAGATTTATTAGTACTAGATTTAAAATGATTATTACCAAGCCCCCCTTTTCCACCAGGGATAATTTCAAACTGCTGATTATCTTGCGTAAAATCATGAATTAACAAGTTTCCATCTTCTGAGAAGATTTGAGTCCCCACCGGTACTTTCAGAACTAGTGGCGCGCGTGACTTACCCGTCATATTCCGTCCCTTTCCTGACACGCCATTTTGGGCTTTAAAATGCCTTATATAGCGAAAGTCTAAAAGAGTGTTAAGATGAGAATTACTTTGAAAAATAATCCCCCCACCATCGCCACCATCGCCACCATCTGGCCCCCCGCGATCGATAAATTTCTCCCTTCTGAAACTCACAGCTCCATTGCCACCGTCGCCTGCTTTGATATATATTTTCGATTCGTCTATAAACTGCATTTAAGGTTAACTAATATAAAATGGTATAAGATACCACACTATAGCAAATTTTTAGATTAAATGCCAATTGAATATATTGATCATTACAACCTAGTTAGTGTACTTTTATTAGATAATTTAAATGAAACTTGAGTTAAAACTATGAAAAGCAGTTCTATTGAAGAAATAATTGCTGCCCAAAACCAACCTTTCAAATGCGCTAGTTTTAGCGGCGGCGGAGCTAAAGGCGCAATTTATTCAGGGGCCCACGAGGCATTATCTAAAGGCGGAGTCCTCAAAAACCTTGATGCCGTTGCCGGCTCTTCGGCTGGTTCTCTTACCGCAGCCATGATAGCAACTGGAATTTCCACTGAAAAATATAAACAAATTACAAAAGACACGAATCTCAAAGGATTGCTCGGAGAGGGATTCCTTGTTAACAAAGATGGAAAACCATTATTAAACTTATTAAAAAATACTATCCGTAGTAACATTTCAGAATTTCTTGAAAATGCCGATATATCTAATTTATGCAATCAACGTTTAGAGCAGATAGATAAACAAAAATTAGCAGCAGAATCATTACCTCAATCAGAAAAAGAAGAAACTTTATCAGAGCTTACAAGACAGGAAGATGTGTTATTAAATATTATTAGTTCTAATGGCAAATTAATAGAGGAAATAAAAGAAAAAGCTCTCGACCCAGAGGGGAAAATTTTATTCAAAGACTTAGCTATGCTAAGAGTCATTGCACCAGATACATTCAAAGATTTAGTTGTTACAGCCACAAGAAAAGATACAGGAGATTTAGAAATTTTTGATAGTAGGAACACTCCCGATGTAGAAATTGCTCTAGCGTGCAGAGCATCCGCTTCTATCCCTATAGTATTTGAACCAGTCACTATTAATGGCAAACAATATGTAGATGGCGGCTATAGAGATAACCTGCCTTTGAGCCATTTTAACGAAGAAAATGCAAATGGCCCTAAAGATATATCCGATAATCCAGAAGAAATTCAATCAGCAAAAAAAACTGGTCGCACATTAGCACTTGCTTTTGGCTCTGGCATGGATGACTCTGCTAACGTAGCTATTTACAGCGCTCAAGAAAAAATAGTAAACCCTGGAAAATTAGTAAAATTCTTGATGGATGTAGTTTTCAAAGCGCTAGCAAGAGTAGGAGGGATTTTTAAATATTCAGAAGAAGAAAACAAAACTTTTGAAAGAGTGAGAGAAAATGCTCTAAATACAGTAGTTCTAGACACTGGTGACGTTGGCACCTTATCTTTTGACTTAGCGCAAGAAAAGGCAGAATATCTCCATATTAAAGGATTTATGCAAACTTCAAGATATCTACACAATCACGATATTGCGCCAATAAAAGATCCAAATTTCGAAATGAAAGATTTCTTTTTAAAGGTGTACGAAGATTCGCAGGCTAAAAGCACAATCCAAAGCTGGAAGGATAAAGTCGTTGGCGGCAAAACTGAAAAACTAAAAGTGTTACTAGAATTCTGCAAAGACGAACCTTGGCAAAATAAAAGCAAAGAGGAAGTATTATCTGATGTAATAAGCATTTCAGCAACCGCTAGAACTTCAGGCAAGGTTACAGCTGATACAAATACTATAAAAGCTTTGACTAACGCCTTAAATGATTCATTTACACCAGAAACAGTTAGACTGGATTTTGTAAAAACCCTTGGGATAGATGTGCAAAAAGATAAAAGGTTCGATAATACAAAAACTCTGAGCCAAAATATGGCTAAATTTAAATTTGAAGATAACGACTTTAAAGAATTTCTTAAAAACAAACAAGCTAACAATACTCGCGAAGAACCAAAATCTATGAGCGAGAAAATAAAGGAGCAACAGGCTCAGAACGCAAACAAACCTAGGGAAGTATGAATAAATCTATAGAGGACGCTCGTCACTAGCGAATTATTTCCCGTCATTACTGTAAAGGTTCATAATTTCGGTGACAACAGATTTCACAAACTCCTTATTTGGACTAAATTATTCCCATTTTGTTGTTTAATAAAATTTAAAAACTGACTAATAGAGTCAACTATATCATCGTTCTTACTATTTGGAAAATTGGTGATTTCAGAAATTACTACTCTATTAAAACCAGATTGCTTTGGTATTAATACCCTCGCATTTTCAAAAAGATGTGTAACAGATGCAAATCTTGTGAGTTTATCCAAAGATGGTCTAATAGCTTTGATGTTCTTAAATCCACTAAGCTTCAAGTCTTGAATAATTTGCTGCCCACTTGCTTTATCTTCGATTAAAACAAATTTGGGCATATATTTATGAATCTGTTTTTCAATTTCATTTTTTAAATGCGAATAAACCAATTTCTTTCTAATCATTTGCACTAAATAATATCTATTCTGAACCACACCCCAGATAGTTCCTACTGTATAATCAGCTTTTTCAGAGATTTTAATAGCAGTGTCCCAACTGTGAACAAAACAATCGAATTTATCAGGTAGTTTCTCAAAATAATGGATATCATTCTGAGAAAGTAGATTATAATTAGCTGGTAAGGGTTCTTGCAAAAACTGAGCGGCATAATTTCTTGTACCGATTTCCTGCTCAATATTGCATAAAAATTCAGGGTTTTCGCGGATTTTATCTAAGACCTCACCTTCGATATATAATTTATTAAACTTCCCAAAATTATATTCAATATTTTTAGGCGCTAATGCTGGGATTTTTAAAATTTCCCAATTACCAGAAGATTGTAAATGAGCTGACAAATCATCTTGGTGTAATCTTTGCATGACAAGAACTATCGCCCCTTTGTTTTTATCATTAAGCCTAGTTACAAATGTTTGCTCGAACCATTCTATAGCTCTATTACGCATTTTTAGCGAATTGATTTGAGTGGGATTATGCGGATCGTCTATTATCAAAAAATCTCCCCCCTCCCCTGTTGCTGAACCACCAACACTTGTGGCAAAACGAAAACCATTTTCGGTAGTTAAAAACTTACTTTTCTGATTGTGAGTTTTTGATAATTTAGTCTTAGGAAAGATTTTCTGATACCACGCTGAAGATACTACTAACCTTGAATCCAGTGAATGTTTGATACTTAAAACCGAAGAATAACTTGCCACCATTATCCTTACACTGGGAGACAAAGCTAAAAGCCAAGCTGGCCAAGCCACACTTACACATACAGATTTCAAAGCTCTAGGAGGCATGTTAATTATCAAACGTTTAATTTGCCCTTGGCGAACAGCTTCTAAATACTGGGCTATCAACTCTATATGCCAGTTAGCATGGTAATCAGCCCCTGGATTTATCACCGAAAAAACCTTGGCAATAAAACTGGGGAAATCTACGCAAAGGATTGCTTCTAGAAATTCTTCAGTATCTTTCATTATTTGATATTCCCTCACCTCTCCTTGTCATTCCCTCACCTCTCCTTGTCATTCCCGCACAAGCGGGAATCTAGCTTTAAATACAATTCTCTAGATCCCCTCCTTCGAGGTGATGACACAACCTCCGACTGTTGCCATTCCTGCATCCATCCGTTGATAAGTCCTGTTCGTAAGTTACTTTATTAAATTTTATTTTGTAAGTTATATTTTTCTACAAAGCGTTTTATAATATTATTATCTTCTTTACTTATTGCGCATTCCTCTCCAATCTCTTCTTGTTTAAGTTTATTTAGCTGGATAATTAAAGACACAAGCTTATTCAATGTATCTGTAATATTCTTTTTTACGTTTAGAGCGTTTTTTGATTTACTTGACCCTATTTCATCAAGCTCTTCCTCTAATAACGAGACGAGCCTTGCTATAAAACCATATAATTTATTGACTGTATTTTTCATTATTATTTATTCACATTGGTTATTGATTTTCGTTAAAAATCTTATCTCCCCCCTCTACAGCTCCTAACCCCACAAACGCTCTTTTTTCATTTAGTGTCATAAAAGAAGCACCAGCAATTTTAGACCATAGATTTTCTCTGCGTTCAGTGAGAGCTGATATTGCATCACGATCAAAATCAATTAATAAATCTTCTTCAAACCAATATGAGAACCAATTGCTTAAACCATCCGACAATTTATCTAGCAACGGAACAATATTTTCTTCCCAAAGAGCAAGCCTTGCCTCTTGCATGTTACTATATGTATTGTCACCGTTAATACCAAGTAATTGAGGTGGTATATTAAAAGCTATAGCAATGTCTCTAGCACTTGAGTCCTTTAGCTCCAAAAATTTCTCAAATCTTTCTGCATTATTAGTTTCTTGCCACTTTAGCCCTCCTTCAAGCACCAGAGGTTTACCTGAGTTAGAAGATCCGCTAAAATTATCATAAAATTGCTGTTGAAGCCTTTCAAATTGCTCGTCATTTAAATAACCATTACCATCTTGAAAAACTAGAGCCCCACTAGGTTTAACAGCATTTTTAAGAAGCGCCTTGTTCCAAGACAAAGTTTGCGAATATAAATTTATAGATTTTGCAGCCGCTGCAAGTGATGATAACCCATAAAAATGATTCGATGGATGATAATTCTTAAAATGCAAAACACGACTCATCCTGCTTGCACCATCAATCGGATATGTTTTTTCAGAACTAGAATTCCTGTGTCTATATGCAATAGCTCTATCATTCTTAACAACAATTTCAACTGCTTTTGAATGTAAACTATATACTCCAGAAGCAGATGAAGCATCCAACCCAGCTAGAAAAAGATAACTATTGCCATGAAGCAACAGACTAGAAATAACTTCGGTAAAAAAATCTGCTCCAGAAGTTTCTGGATTAGGTTTTTTTAGTAATTTGGCAGCAAGATGATTAGACGCAAGAACCATCCTGTTTCCATGGTTTTTATATACTAACCACGGAACGTGACTAGCAGACGAAGCTATTAAACTCACGCATCGGTGAACTATTACATTATCAAAATACTGCTCGGAACCTACTCTATTTTCAGAAGAAAAAATTGAGTCTGGTATATCCAAAATAGATGCGCTTTTTTTTTGCCCAGAATTACGTAACTTTTTTATATAATTTTTAAACATAAGGTTATATTTTTTGTTTGTAATAATTTGTTATATACCATTACACTACTTGCACTAAGGCTTAGAATTAATTTACACTAAATTAATAGTTGCATTTTTAGTTACTTTTCTTTTGATTGATTTCAAAAAATATTATATGTATTATCTTTTTACTAAAGATATATAAAAATTATTAGGAGATACATAATGACAGTATTTATAGGTAACTTGGCTCCAGATTTTACAGCAAAAACAGTTATGCCAGATAACTCAATAGATAGTAATTTTAATCTAAAAAATTACTTAAAAGGACACAAAGGTATTTTATTTTTTTACCCTCTCGATTTTACCTTTGTTTGCCCTTCAGAAATTCTTGCTTTCAATAATAGACTTGGAGAATTTCATTCTAGAGGCACAAAGGTAGTAGCGGTAAGTGTTGATTCTCACTTCTCTCATCACGCTTGGAAATCCATGTCAATTAATAAGGGTGGAATAGGAGATGTTCAGTTTCCATTAGTGTCAGATTTAAGTAAAGAAATTTCAAAAGCTTATAATGTTTTAAGTGATGAGAGTATATCATTTAGAGGAACATTCTTAATTGATGCAAATTTTAAAATAAGACATTACTTAGTAAATGATTTACCACTTGGCAGAAATGTTGATGAAACCATTAGAATGATAGATGCATTAGATCATCATGACACGCATGGGGAAGTATGTCCGGCAGGTTGGAAAAAAGGAGATCAAGCTATGCAGGCTACAAAACAAGGTGTCTCTGATTACTTAACTTCGAATGCTGAAAATCTATAAGTATATTTTGTTAATGAGAGTGGAGTTATGTTTGGAAATATTTTTACGAATAATAAAGCTCCCTCTTATTCCAAAGAAACTATAGACATATTAAGACTAATCAGAAGCGAGAATATTGGACCTAAAACATTTTTTAGCCTTATAAAATTTTTTGGTTCAGCTACCAAAGCTCTAGAAAATGCTCAAGATTTTTCACTCAGAGGCGGTAGATCAAAACCAATAAAGCTTTATTCTAAGGACTCCGCCTTAAAAGAACTTGCATCATTGGAAGAACATAATGGTTATTTAATAACATATAAAGATTCAAATTATTCAGAGTTATTATCACAAATACCAGACCCACCACCTGTTTTATCGTATAAAGGAAATATCTCACTCTTAAATCATAATAAAATTATTGCTATAGTAGGGGCAAGAAATAGTTCGATCAATGGCAGATCTTTTGCATCTAGCTTATCTAAAGATTTGGTCAAAGCTGGGTATGTCACAGCTTCAGGACTTGCAAGAGGAATAGATACATCCGTTCATTCTGGCAGTATTAGTAGCACAATTGCTGTAATAGCTGGAGGTATAGATTACATATACCCACCAGAAAATAAAAATTTATATGCCCAAATAGCAGAAAATGGTTTGCTTTTAGCAGAGCTCCCTGTAGGATCCAAACCGCTTAGCCAACATTTTCCTCAACGTAATAGGATTATCTCAGGATTATCTCTTGCAACAGTAGTGGTTGAAGCTGGTTTGAAATCTGGATCACTAATTACTGCAAATTTTGCCTTAGAACAAAATAGAGAGGTTTTTGCTGCGCCTGGTTTCCCTCTTGATCCCAGATGTGTTGGTAGTAATAGATTAATAAAAAATGGCGCTTATTTACTTGAAAATGTTGATGATATCATCTTAAATGTGATATCAAAAGATAAATTAAGCGACTCCCTGAAAGAGGGAGCCAAATATTTTAATAGTTTAAGTCTTGATATGGGAAATAATGATATTCAAATAACTGATAAGGATCGCAAGGCAGTGATAGAATTGCTTTCTGCTTCAGAAGTAACTATTGATGTAATAGCAAACCAATTACAATTAGAGTTACCAATTCTGTATACAATATTCCTAGAACTTGAACTTGCAGGTAAAATTAGTAGATCTGCTGGTAATAAAATTTCGTTAATATATTAATTTAGATTTGTATGAAACTAGTAATTGTTGAATCACCTGCGAAAGCAAAAACTATAAATAAATATTTAGGCAATGAATATAAAGTTATAGCCTCATTTGGCCATATTAGAGACTTACCATCAAAAAATGGCTCTGTGTTACCAGACGAAGATTTTACAATGAAATATGAAATTTCTGATAAATCCTCTAAATACGTCAATGAAATAATTAGTTCGGCAAAAAATGCTAGTGAGATTTATCTAGCAACCGATCCTGACCGCGAAGGCGAGTCTATTTCTTGGCACATAATGGAAGTCTTGAAATTAAAAAAAGTAATCAAGGATGATAACAAATTTAAACGTATCGCTTTTAATGAAATTACTAAAAAAGCCGTGCTTGACGCGGTAGCCAATCCCCGAAATGTGGACAGCAACCTAGTCAATGCTCAACAAGCAAGAAGAGCTTTGGACTATTTAGTTGGCTTTACGCTATCGCCAATTTTATGGCGTAAATTACCAGGATGTAAATCAGCTGGACGCGTTCAGTCTGTTGCACTTCGTTTGATTTGCGAAAGGGAAAATGAGATTGAGCGTTTTATATCTAGAGAATTTTGGGATATTAAACTTGATGTGCTTGGTAGCAACAAAGACCCTTTTGTTGCTAAAATAACCTATATAAATAATGAGAAACTAGAAAAATTTTCCATTACCAATCAAGAACAAGCTGACGAAATAGTTGAGAAACTAAAACTCAGGAAATTTCATGTTTCATCTATTGAGAAGAAAAAGCAAAAAAGAAACCCTTCTGCTCCATTTATTACATCTTCCCTGCAGCAAGAAGCTTCAAGAAAACTTGGATTCAGCGCCAAGAAAACGATGCAAGTTGCTCAGAAATTGTATGAGGGTATAGATCTTGGTGGCGAAACTATAGGACTTATTACCTATATGAGAACGGACGGTGTAACACTTGCTAATGATGCTGTAACTAACATAAGAGAACTTATTGAAAAGAAATATGGTAGCAATTATTTACCAGCTAAACCTATTATCTATAAATCTAAATCTAAAAATGCCCAAGAAGCTCATGAAGCAATAAGACCTACAGATGTTAATCTGATACCTGAAAAAGTAGCTAAAAATTTAGATACTGATCAATTAAAGCTTTATGATTTAATCTGGAAAAGAACAGTTGCTTGCCAAATGGAAGCTGTAATTATCGACATGGTAGGAGCTGATCTTATATCCGATGATAAAAACTTCGTAGCAAGAGCTACGGGCTCCACAATTGCATTTGACGGTTTTTACAAAATTTACCAAGAAGGACTCGACGACAATAAAGAGGAAAGTAGCAAAATGTTGCCTCCTTTAACAGAAGGGGAAAAAATTACTACCAAAAAGGTGAATCCAGAACAACATTTTACAGAACCACCACCAAGATATTCCGAAGCAACTTTAGTGAAAAAATTGGAAGAACTCGGTATTGGTAGGCCATCAACTTATGCAACAATAATTTCTGTATTACAAGATAGAAAATACGCCGTTACTGAGAAAAAAAGATTCGTGCCAAGTGAGCTTGGTAGATTTTTGACTGCATTTTTAGTTGGGTTTTTTGAAAAATATGTACAATATGATTTTACTGCCGAGCTGGAAGCCGACCTTGACAAAATTGCCGATGGCACCATAGCTTGGAAGTCTTTATTATCTGAATTTTGGAATGGATTTAATGATAATATTAACAAGGTTAGTGATCGAAAAATAGGCGAGGTAATAGAATACGTCGAAAAATCTCTTGATTACCATTTATTTGGCGATAAAGAGGCTAATGAAGAAACATATAAGAAAAACAAAAAATGTCCATCATGCCTTGATGGGATGTTAAGTTTAAAACTTGGGAAATTTGGAGCTTTTTTGGCATGTAATAATTATCCAACTTGTACGTATAAAAAACAAATTTCAAAAACTACAGATCAAGGTGCTGATGAGGATACATCAGGAGCGAATCCAGCAGATAATAATAAGGAACTCGGAACTGACACAGATGGTACAATTGTAACACTAAGGAAAGGTCCTTACGGCTGGTATGTACAGCTTGGAGAAGCAGCCTCTGCTAAAGAAAAACCAAAAAGATCAACTATTCCATCAACTATACCACCAGATACCCTAACCCTAGAAACAGCTTTAAAATTACTAAACTTGCCTATTCCAGTTGGATCTCATTTAAACTCTGGAGAAGAGGTTCTTATGGGCATAGGTCGTTTTGGTCCATATTTAAAGCATCAAAACAAATTTACCTCTATTCCTAAAAAGATAGATCCATTTAGCATTGATATCGAGCAAGCAACTTTGCTAATTGACCAAAAAAGCCAAAAGAGTGCAACAGAAGCTAAAGATCCAAAAGCAAAAACTCCCAAAAAAAGTAAAAAATGAGTATCTGTTAAAGTAGTTGGCTTAAAAATCGTCACCGAAATTATGAACTTTTACAGCAATGAAAGGGTTTGGTCATCACGAGTGAATGCGAAGTGATCTATGGCTTTATGGGTTTGTTAATCAATGTTTACTAAGGTTAGCCATTTTGGAGCTATAGCCCTAGTACTTTAATATTTCTAATGCCCTGCATAAATTATCTATATTAATTTTTAAAGTATCAGGATCATAATGTACAAATTCACTTCCCCAAACAGTTTTAGGAAATAACGCATCAGTTCTAAATCTTGCTATAATATGCATATGGAACTGCGAAACAATATTACCAATTGTTGCAATATTTAGCTTATCAGATTTAAATAAATCTTGCATTATACTAGCTACATTTTTTACTTCCGTATTTAGCAAAGCATAATCTGTTTTACTAAAATCAGTAATTTCTACTATATCATTTTTCATAGGCACTAAAATAACCCATGGATAATTACAATTATCCATTAATCGCACCTGACACAATTTTAGTTCTGTTAAATAATGACTATCTCTGCTCAGAACTTTATCTAACTTAAACCCCATAATATTTTTGCATCTTAATTAAAGAATCTTTTTTTTACAATTTCAGCCACTTTATCTATTTCGTGTAATGGTTCATAATTATATTTATCTAGAAAAGTTGTGTTATAGTCTAACATTTTTACGATACTAAGGTCGACAAGTTGTTGAATAAAAAATCTATGTTTCTTAAGTTTAAAGCTTTCTGGGCAAAATACGTAAATTGGCTTACCTGTACTTGCTGCCTCACTACACATAGAAATTGAATCAGCCGTAGTAATTATATATTCTCCTTCTCCTATAAGACCAGGATATGGATTTGGCAAATTTTCTTCTGGATCATATAATATATGAGGGCTTAATAATTTTTTTTTGAAGATTAGTTTTACTTGTTTAGGAGTTCTTCTGCTAAAAGTTACAAAAAGTGGTATAGAGTGATTGTCTGATATAGAACGAATTATATCAGAGAGTGATTCCGCATCATCAATACTAAAATTATATTTCTTAGTTGATCCCCCAATAATAACAGCAATAAATTTTTTTACTTTTGGATAGTTATTTCGTAGCAAAGATTTTGCTTCAACCATAGATTTTTGCACATCATTTAAAGCACCAATTATTCTCACTATATTAGGTAATATATAATTATAATTATCATGTTGCGGTAGTATTATTAAATCAAACTCTTTTGGACTTAAATTAGGACGCATAATTTGGATAATCTTAGTTTGATTTTTAAATATTTTTTTTAAGTAAATAGCTAAAGGAGCGGTTCTTCTACCAGAAGATATAATAATATCTGGTGCATCTTGCATTTTTAAACTATCGAGCAATGATTTTTTTACATATATTGGCCAAAATCCTAGTAAAAAATTTGGCAACATTGCTAAAATGTTATAATGAAACTTTTTCACTTGATAACCAACACCAAGTTTAGAGGCTAGAGCCAAAGCTTGGTTAGCATTTCCTGTACGTTTATCGATTAATACCCAAATTTTTGGATGTGATATATTTTTTAAATCTGTAGTCATATTAATTCATGTTAATATTTAGTCTAAACAAGAAACCAAAAAAATAGCTACTAATTATGCTGTTCTAAACCTTTTTGTATTAGAATGTACAACACCAAATTATGATATTTATACCACACAAGACCTCGCAGACATTCATTAAGGCAATTTCTTACAATGTTAGGGTTTATTATAACAAATAAATTGCTATAATTCATTATTATTATCTTGTACTGAGATTAATATAAAGTGAGTTAGAAATCAGTATTTGAAATAATAAGTTTTTAAGTTAATTTATGGAGATTCTAGTTATGATAAAAAAAATTGCATTAGCTTTCTGCGCAATGCTTCTACTTGCTGGTTGTAGTTCTTCTGCAGGAAAGCATGGAAGCGCTAATAATTCCCAAATCATGGAATTTGAAAAAGAAATTGGAGATAGAATATTCTTCGCGTATGATAGTTCTTCACTCTCGCATGAAGCACAACAAACTTTGACACGCCAAGCAACATGGTTAAAAGGGCATCCAAGTTTTAACATGACTGTTGAAGGTCATTGTGATGAAAGAGGAACAAGGGAATACAACATTGCTTTAGGAGAAAGAAGAGCTCACGCTGTTAAAAGTTTCTTAATAAAGCATGGTGTTGATTCAAACCGTGTTGAAACTATTTCCTACGGTAAAGAAAGACCAGCTGTTATTGGTGATAACGAAGCAGCATGGAGTAAAAATCGTAGAGGTGTAACTGCTCTTAGATAAGCTAAATAAATCTCGTTGATTTAAAAAGGCTAGCTAAAAATATTTAGCTAGCCTTTTTTTTTATGTCAGGTAGCCATTATACTGAAAGGTTTCTTGCGCTTCTATACAAATTTATGAACTAAGATTTTACTTTTTACAACTGCCTTGCATCTCCTTATTTAAGTTCAAAAACTCTTTACCCTCTTGAATCCATTATATTTTCAAGGTTTGCAGTGTTTTAAAAAACCTTAAACTCTTACTATTTTAAGATACATATCATATCTGTTGTTTTAGATATATATAGTAGGAAGTATTACTAGTGATAAAAAATTAAGATAATGGTCTATTGCCAGAAAAATTCCTTTTTTACGCAGGTAGGAACGAGGTTATAGGTTCACGAAAAAGGAGAAAAACCATTTTTACCGTAGCTCTAAAATTTATAAACCGAACACTTACCCCATCTGGCGAGGAGCGCTAGCGACTTGGGCATCTATTAATGCTGGATTACCACGCTCACAGCATGTTCGCTCGTGATTGCCCCCCCTTTCGCCATGACGACAAGGGCCAGCAATTAGCCTAGCTTTAGCAGATATTCTTTTATAATTATTTCTCTATTTCTTGAAAAGAACCAAGTTCGCTATAAATATTTTCTAAATATAATGAGTTTTTAGTTAAATTTATTCTCGGTGATTTGTCATATTGCAGAGCAACCATTCTAGCATGCTCCAGCAGACTCTTAGCTTTTTCTATATCATTAAATGCTTTGTAATAATAGTTACCTAGTATATTTTGAATGCTAAAAATAGATTCTTTGGAAAAAAGATGCTCATATTCTAATAACGACTCAAGGTGGGCTGATAGCACCTGTTGTTTCTTGCGATCTTTATTTAAGGCTAATTCACTTTCCATATAATTTACTAAGGCAGGAATTATAGTATCATAATATTCATTTGGGATAATTTTATGTACGTAGTGAAATATTATAGATTGAATAGAAGAATGAATAGAAATTACTTTCCCTAAGTTATTATCATCTTCAGTTATTAGAGAAAATTTTTGCATTTCGTTTATAAAATTATGCGAAGCAATATCTCCACAACACGCTATAAGCAGATCTTTTGGAATATTTTCTGCATTTAATATACTAGACAATAATAATAATTTATCTAAATCTTTATTTGAATCAATTATTTTTTTTAAAGATAATTCGATTATGTAACTTCTAGTTTTTGTATAATTAGTAATAGCTCCTAAAATAGATTTTTGTGTATTAGCGAAATTTTGATCTTCATCTGCAATATATTGCAGATATTTAGCATATTCAGTGCCAGTATTCTTTATATAATATGCAGCTTGCGTAATATCTAATGGAAATGGTGGGATATTTTCTAAAAAAAATCTAGTCTTTTTTTGATCCGCTACAGTAGAATTATTTTTATCTAAAATTGTAGTAAACAACTTAAATGATTCTTCCTCATTTAATTTTGAAACATAAATTACATTATCCCTAGCAAAATAATTATTATTTATAATATTGCTATTTGTGGTAGTGATAATTACTTTTCCTTCACCCCAATCTTGTAAAGTACGAGGTAAATATTTTTGTATATCACTAAAATTTGTAACATTGTCATAAATTAAAATCCAATCTTTAAAGTGTGGAGCTTTACGTTTTAAAAATGAAAATGTCATGTATTCCTTTTTAAATAGATTAGTTATTTTTTGAATCTCATAAAAATCTGCTTTGTCTGCTTCATTTTCACACAAAGCATAAGCTAAACATTCCAAAGAAGTAAATGTACTTTCAGCTGTTTCTGCATTAATTTTCCATACTATAGAGGTACCATGGCTATTAGCATATTGCTGAGCTAAGGTGGTTTTACCAGATCCACCTATTCCAACTAGAGCTACAGTATTAATTGCATTAGAAACGCCAAGTAACTGATGCATTTTATTTAGAATAGAACTACGTTCTAGATAAAAATTATTAGTCAGTACATCACCACTAGTTACTTGTAATGTATCGTGGTGACGAAGATAAGTATTAGTATAAATTAGCATTGTTATAAACAATATAAAAGCTAGAATTCCTGCAGAAATTATTTTTTTATTTTTAAATAATGATTTAGTTGGTTTCGTGATATTAATATTTGGATTAAAAAAAACCATCCTTAATGTTTTGAGATTCACGGTTAAACGTATCTATTATTGTGCTAATTTCTGATTTTTGCGTTATTTTCAATAGCAGTTTTAATATATTTAATTCATAGTCTGCATTATTGCTAAAGTTAATATATTCGTGCGTTGTCTTTATTTTTATTTGATTCTCTAAGTTAAAACTAACATATATTATCTTTTTAAATTCGATAGGATGAAAATTAAATGCTTTATCCTGTATGTATATATCAACAAGACTATTATTAGTTTCGCTGATTGTAACTCCAGAAACTTCGAGGCCTTTTTCAATTAATAGCTGATTAGCTTTGTTTTGCGATTGATTGATAATACAGCAATTATATTGTTTAAAAGCAAGTAAATATTTAATTTCTTTAAGCTTTTGCAAGAATAAACTTTGTATTAGCAACTTACTGTAAATATTTTTTAGATCAGCTACTTTGTTTGACAATTCTAGAAAATCTATTATTTGCTCTTTTGTACAGCTTGAGAGCTTCATTTTTATATTCGCTATATGAGTTTCAACTGTCCTAGGAGAGATTGATAAAATTTCTGCAATTTTTTTTTCCCTTCTATTGTGTAATAGACAAGCTAATACATCCATTTCTCTAGAGGTAAAACGTATATCTGAGATAATATATAAGTTATTATTTATATTCTTGCCCTATGTAATTAAAGTTCTTTTAATCGTATAACACAAAAATTCAATTAAGTACAAATAAGAAATAACCTTAAGTACTACCTAAGGGGTTTATACGTATTAATTTCTAAGGCAAGGCCCAATAAGCTAAATAGATAAAAAAATAGGTTTTTTTATCTATTGTTATTACCAGGTAGATTATACCTATAGAATATTCGCATTTTTTTGGTAATACTCATAATTCATCAAGATATAGGAGTATTTATGGAACAAAAAAAACGACAGCAGCTTGAAGATTTAATAGTCAAAGCATTTACACAGATTGGCGATGATTTGGGTGATTTACTTTATGATGAAGAAGTAATATTGATAAATGATAGTTTACATCAAAGTGCGAACATAGAAAAACACAATACTTGCCTAGCTAAAGAATTGGACTTAACTTTAGCAGAATCATATGAGCAATTGCTTGCTAAAATTATATTATGCTTAAAGGATCCATTTAAAATAAGCAATTAACCAAAATTACATGTTCCAAGAATTTATAGCTTTATTTGATTAAAATTCTAAGATTATCATTTCTTCGGCTAAAGCAAAATAATCTTGAGGAGATAGATTTTCAGCCCGCAGAGTATCTGCAATAGAAAGTTTTTTTAATATGGAACTAATATCTGGAGATAATAATTTCAAAGATGATTTGATCATCTTCCGACGACCTGAAAAAGCGATATTAGTAATTTTCTCAATTTTCAATAGCAAGTTTTGATTAGGTACATTTTCCTTAGGTTCTAATCTAACTACACTAGACCAAATTTTTGGTTCTGGATAAAAAGCTTTAGGGCTAACATCGAAACATTTTTCTACATTACAAACAATTTGACAAATAACAGATAGCCTACCATAAGCCTTGGTACCTGGTTTGGCAACGATTCGATCTACTACCTCTTTTTGCAACATCAAGGTCATGCTGTTTAGCATTTGAAATTGATGCAACCATGCAATTAATAATACACTACCAATATTGTAAGGTAAGTTAGAAATTATATTTATCTTTTTATCAATGCTAAGATCCTGTAGCTTTATCTTCAGAGCATCTGCATGTTTTATTGTAAGAGCTGGATAAATAGTTTTGATTTCATCAAGCAGTGGTATACATCTATCATCCATTTCTATAACTATTAGCTCCTTGGGAGATACGTTTAAAATCGATCTAGTAAGACCAGCCGGACCAGGACCTACTTCTAAAGCTATATCACCATTTTTTAGGCCACTTGCTCTAACAATCTTATCGCATAGACTTTCGTCGAATATAAAATTCTGACCAAGTTTCTTGAGAGGAGCAATCCCATGCTTACTTGCTAATTTAGCAATTGATGGCAGAGCCTCTTTATACATTAAAGGAGCTTCCACAACCACATTTCCCTTTTTCATTAGGATTGGAAAAAGTAAAACCAGATTTAAATTGCTCACTAACGTAATCCATTTGAGTGCCAAGAAGATACATGAGAGCTTTTGGATCAATTAAAATAGTAATATCTTGATCTTGAACCACTTCATCATATTTTCCTTTTTCATCAGCATATTCTACGAAATATTTTAACCCAGAACAACCACCAGATTTAACACCAATTCTTATCCCAACAGATGGCTTCCCTCTCTTTTTAAGCAAATTTCTTACCTCATCAATAGCTCTATCGGTTAAAGCCATTACTTGTTTGTTTTGAGGTGAACTAGTTGGTAAAATAGCTTTCATGACTTTTAATTTTGCTTTTGTTTATAATCATTAATTGCTGCTTTAATAGCATCTTCAGCCAGCAGAGAACAGTGTAATTTTACTGGTGGAAGGGATAAATGCTTAGCAATTTCTGTGTTTTTTATCTCCATTGCTTCATCAATTTTTTTGCCCTTGACCCATTCACTTACAAGAGAGCTTGAAGCAATAGCTGATCCACATCCAAAAGCTTTGAATTTTGCATCAGTTATTACGCCCTCATCATTCACTTTGATTTGCAGTTTTAATACATCTCCGCAAGCTGGCGCTCCAACTAAACCAGTGCCAACATTACTATCTTGCTTGTCTAAAACTCCCACATTGCGTGGATTTTCATAATGATCGATTACTTCTTTGCTATATGCCATAATTCTCTCTTTTTAGTTTTAATTTAATGAGCCGCCCATTGAATTTCCGTTATATCAATTCCCTCTTGTACCATTTCCCATAAGGGGCTAAGTTCTCGTAGTTTATTTATTTTCGATAATAACAACTCTATTGTATAGTCAATCTCTGCCTCTGTAGTAAAACGCCCCATGCCAAAGCGAATGGAAGTATGAGCTAATGCCTCATCTAGCCCTATTGCTCGCAAGACATATGAAGGTTCAAGTGAAGTTGAAGTACATGCTGAACCAGAAGAAACCGCCAGATCTTTGATAGCTAAAATCATTGATTCTCCTTCAATATAGGCAAAACTTAAATTTAAGTTACCTGGGTACCTCTGATCTTTATCACCATTTAAATAAATGTCTTTTGCTTCTGAGGTAATTTTGTTTAAGAACTTATCAAAAAGTTTCTTTACATGCTGATAATCTTTATCCATTTCTTGTGCAGCAATCGATGCAGCTTTTCCAAGACCAACTGCCAAAAAAGGCGCAAGTGTGCCAGAGCGAAGACCTCTTTCTTGACCACCACCATTAAACAAAGGAGAAAGACGAACTCTTGGTTTTTTCCGTAAATACAGAGCACCAATACCTTTGGGGCCATAAATTTTATGCCCAGAAATACTTGCAAGATCAATATTTAAATCATTCACATCAATAGGAATCTTACCAAAAGCTTGCGCTATATCCGAATGAAAAAACACATTATGTTTTCGACAAATTTTTCCTATTTCTTTTAAAGGTTGTATTACTCCAATTTCGTTATTTAAAGCCATTATAGAAACTAACATTGTTTGGTCAGTAATTGCATCTTCGAGAATTTTAAGATCAACAATCCCATTGGCCATAACTGGTAGATAGGTAACTAAAAACCCTTCTTGCTCAAGATGCCTTAAACTATCTAAAACACATTTATGCTCAGTGACAAGAGTTATAATATGTTTCTTTTTTTCGCCGTAAAATCTAGCAATTCCTTTTAAAGCTAAATTATTTGCCTCAGTTGCACCAGAAGTGAAAATTATTTCTTTTGTTTCTGCGCCAATGAGATCTGCAACTTGTTTTCTAGCAACCTCGCAAGCTTCTTCTGCATCCCATCCATAAGAATGGCTTCTTGAATGAGGGTTGCCGAAATTTGAAGTCAAGTAAGGAATCATTGTTTCAACTACTCGTGGATCTATTTGAGTCGTAGCCTGATTATCCAGATAGATAGGAAATCTACAATTTTTATCAATAAGCTTTTGTTTTAAGTCTTCTATATTTCTCATGTTTATAATATTTAACCGTTTATTTCTCTGTATATTTCTAAAAATTTATCTACATTTTGCTTTGTTGTCATGCTGCCAAAAGAGACTCTTATAGCAGAATCTTTTTCTTCTTCATTAAATTTCATTGCTGCTAAAGTCTTAGAAGAACCTATTTTCCCTGAGGAACACGCCGCTCCTGAACTTATTGCGATATCTTTTAGGTCAAAAGCAATAATTTGTGTTTCTGCTTTTTTTCCAACATTAATAATCAAACTAGTATTTGGCAAGCGAGGAGATTCAAGGTTAACAATTTTAATATTTGGAAAATCTTTGACTATTTCTTTCTCTAAATAATCTCTTAATTCTTTTAAATACTCATATCTTGATATTTGTTCTTTTCCTACAAGCTCTGCTGCCGCGCCAAAGCCAGCAATAGCAGCTATATTTTCTGTACCAGAACGAAGACCTTTTTCTTGTCCACCTCCGATAATTTGTGGAACTAACTGAATTTTTGCTTTGCTAATTAAAGCCCCAGAACCTATTGGACCACCAATCTTATGAGCAGAAATAGTGGCAAAATCGATGTCTAAATCTAGTAAATCTACTGAAATTTTACCAACTGCCTGAACACAATCACTATGGATAAGCGCTCCGTACTCATGAGCTATTTTTGCGATCTCTTTTATATCTTGAATCACTCCAGTTTCATTATTGGCAAAAATTACTGAAACTAATTTTCTGTTACTTCTACTTTTAGAAAGCTTATCTTTTAGATCTTCTTGGCTTATTATACCGCTTGTATTTACTTCAATTACTTGAATATTACTTTCAAATACAGAGTGGTTTAAAATAGAAGCATGTTCAATAGCTGAAACAAAAATCTCACCATCCTTAAAATTGGATAATATCAAATTATTTGCCTCAGTCCCTGAGGAAGTAAAAGTAATATTATAATCACGAAAATGGCTAATAATTCCAACAAGACTAGCTATTTGTTTTCTTGCTTTTTCAATTATTTTCTTTCCTTCTCTGCCAAACCCATGTATAGCAGATGCGTTCAAAGGTTTGCCAAGGGCAGCAATCATTGCGTTCTTAGCGTCTTCTAGAAGATTTGTTGTGGAATTATGATCAAGATAAATCATGTCTATCTACTCTTTAACTATATGAAAATCTATTTTTCCAGACATAACATCAGCAACTGAAATAGATGAAAAATAATTGCGAATCTGGTTGCCAAGACCTTTCCACAAATCATGAGTCATGCATTTAGCACCATTTTTTCTACAGGTTTTATCAACAGAACAACGTGTCATTTTTGTGTTTTCTTCAACAGCATCTATAATCTCAATAATATTAAGCGATTCTGAAGTAGAACTAAGGCAATAACCACCGCCAGGCCCCTTGAATGATTTAACTATATTCGCTTTTTTTAGTTTCAAAAAAATCTGCTCTAAATAATTCAATGGTATAGTCTGTTTTTCGGAAATATCAGAAAGCTTCATTGGCTTTGTTGATCCACTAGATGCAACTTCTAAAATTGCCATAACTGCATACCTGCTTTTAGTTGTTAGCATCATATATCAACTCTTTGAAACTGTAAAATTATACCCTCAAGACTAACTTAGGCAACTAAAATAGTCAAGTATTTATATATAACCACTTTATGTGCTCATAATATAATGTCATACAGATTTATATATCAGGTACTTATAGGGATAATTATTCTAGATTTTTCACAGCAATTGTAATGTGATATTTAAATCCATTGAGCAGTTTTGTTAAACCGTATTTTAACCTGAGCTGCTCTAATTCAGGGCTTTCAACTCTAAGCACATAGTATCTTTTACCTTTAGATTCAACAAATTTTAATTTATTGACAATAAAGTTAAATTTTTTGCCTATTTCTTCAACTTTTAAATTTTCTGTTTCTCTTTCATACATAACACTAATATGAGAGCCAACAGCATCAGCTGCTCGGAAATAAGGCGGCTTTTGGGCTTTATTATCAAACTTTTGAATAATATGGTATAAAGAATGAATATATTGGTCATCTAGCTTTAAATATATATACCCCTTCTTTTCTTGAAGTATACCATGCTGAGGCAACTCCTCTGCTTTTTTAATTACAGAAAGATTCAAGTTATTCGAAATAGATGAACAAGACGATGCTAAATTTACAATAAATAACAAGGTTACTATTATTAATTTATTTTTTGCGTTATTCATCATACTATGATTTCATTAGCATTATATTTTTTATATCCTTTCTTAATATAGCAACCGAGCTATTACATGTACTATTCATCTTTGTATAGCCCATCAACACTCTTCCTGCAGCAAATTTTCTAAAGCTTTTTGGCAAACTCCGTAATCTTTCCATGAACAACCATCACAAGAATAGTCAAACTTTTTGATAGTCATGTGTTTTTTTATTCTAACTTTTGCACTCTTCCAGCTTAATATCTGGCCATCTTTAAGTTTCAGAATTTCTTGGTGCTTAATATCTAACTTAGTAATTTTATCTTGGGTTTTACATAATGTTTCATTTAATTTATTGGGGCAAGCAACACAAATACTGTCCATATTGCCTACTACCTCAATTAGTGTATTTTCCTCAGAGATAAGTTTCTGGACTATTTTTTTATAATTTTTTACAAAACCAAGAGAATAGCCATGTCCTTGAAAACCAAGAGTACACATAAAATGATGAGGACGAAATTTTATTGTTTCTTCCATTTGATAGTTTTCTTTAATAACCTAACAGAAGATGCTGTAAACATAGCTTTTACTATTCCAGGAATAATAAATGGTAATATTCCAAGTGTTATAGATTTTTCTATACCAACAAATAAAGCAAGTTGTGGTATACCAAGCATAAATACACAAATAGAGCCTATGACACTATAGGTAAATAATTTCAGCATGCTATCTTCGCCAAACTTCTCTCTCATTGTAGTAACTACATAAACACATAGAATCATGCCAAATAGATATCCACCTGTTGGACCTAATAAAACTGGTAATCCTGCAGAAAACCCCGAAAACACTGGAAAGCCAATTGCTCCAAGGGATACAAACCCAACTATTGAGTACATTGCTTCTTTTTTATCGTAACAAAGAGCAATTATCAAGGTTCCGACCGTATAAAGGGTTATAGGGACTGGTTTCAGAGGAATTTGCACTTGAGCTGAGAGAAACATTAATGCTATACCAAGAACAACTTGTGTAACCCTAGTTTTAGTAATAGATTTTTTTATAACATTATTTAAATTCATTCGAACCTCTAATAATTCGATTAATACCGAAATTATAATCTACATTTTGACTTGGTCAACGATTAAGATTATTTTATGACAACAAATGTTTTTATAAACACAGATACTACTTTTAATCCCTTAAATTAATTTGACAACTGCTAGCACTGCGCCTAAAATCCGAGATAAATTATTTAAATATCAATCATGAGATGTTCATCTTACTGCACTGCTGAAGAATATACGCTAAACTCGGAAACAATTTCTATAATGGCAAAAACAGTCTCTAATCCTGAGTTTGTTGAAAAAGTCTTGCATTACCAAACAAATAACAACAAAGCTGATCACCCAATAGACGTATTCTTGTTTGCTTTTGGATGTGTAATCATTTGGGGCGCTACTGAAAGCCAAGAAGAGGAGATTTTACGAAATATTAGTTTTGTAGAAAAAAGAAAACTCAAAGAAGCTCATTCTGAGTTTATTGATTTCGATTATAATGATACTGAGGACAGAACATACATCAATGAAGAAAAAAATATAATAATTCTTGGTGACGACTCGACATTAGTAAAATTATCTGTATCTCATGCTTTGGCACAATCTGTAAAGTTAAACGAACTTGAAGAATCAGTTATTACGTTATTAAAGCATACTAAACCCATTCAGAGAGAATTAGCGCAAACGGGCCGGGTTTCCTTGTCTAGATCGCAACTATCAAAACAGCTGGGCAAACTATTTAATGCAAGATTTTCTATAAATATGCATAGTGATATTCTAGATATTCCAGAATTTTTTTGGCGTAGGCCAAGTTTTGAACCAATTTATAATATGACCGTTGAATTCCAAGATATTATTTTGAGACAAGGAATATTAAACAATCATCTAAATCTAATTCATGAGCTTTATACCGTACTATCAAGTGATCTTAACCATAGGCACTCAACTAGATTAGAAGTAATTATTGTACTTTTGATTACTATTGAAGTAGTACTTGCCATTACAAACCATCATAATATCATTGATGGTTTACTTGGTCTGTTCTGATTTTATTAGTCCTAATGTAATTAGCATGAGCGTTCACTGGTTTAAAAATGGCCAATTGCCGCCCCTTGTCGTCATCACTAGCGAATGCGAAGTGATCCATGGCTTTGTGGATGACCACGTCGCTAGCGCTCCTCGCCATGACGTACTATCGGTTACTAATTAGCTTACAAAAGCTTTGAACTCATTGCGGGTTTCAATTTTTACCAAAACAGATTTATCTAACTTAAGTAAATAGCAATTTAATACCAATTAAAATTAAAAGACTGCCAGTAATACGATCAATCCAGTGACTATATGACCTAAAATATTTTCTGGTTTTTCCTCCAGATAGGCATAAAGCGACAAGGCTAAACCATAGTAATGTAGTAATAAATATAATAAAACTGTAAATTACCATAACTAATGCTGGTGTATTAGGCGCTACCACAACCGAGAAAAGACTTAGAAAAAATAACATCGCTTTAGGGTTTAGAGCATTTGTTAAAAACCCTGAAAATACGGCTGCGAGAGGTGAAATATCTTTTTTAATCACCTCTTTTTCATCAAGGTTCAACGTATTTTTTCGAGCTAATATCCCTTTACAACCTATGTAGAGCAAATAACTCGCACCAATATATTTAAATATTCTAAAAAGCCAGTCAGTTCTTGATATTATAAGCCCAAGCCCAAGCGCAGTATAACTAACATGAACCATAATACCTAAGGAGATACCAAATGCAGTTAATAACGCTGTTTTACGCGAATAAATCAAGCTATTCCTTACAATAACAGCAAAATCTGGCCCTGGGCTTATTAAAGCTATTATCTGCAAACATGCTAAGCTTATAATTGATGGAAGATAAGAAATTATTAATTCCATAAAATTCTCTTAATTAAGACGATGGTTTACTATAAAATTATTATTTTTAAGCTTAATTTAAATAATTTCAAGCCCTAATAATTCTTTAATGCCGCGAATATGAATTATATAGTAAATCATATAGCATTGGGTGCTAATTATTTTTAGCACCGGCGTCATTCCCACGTAGGTGGGAATCTAGCTTAAAAGCTTAGTTCTGGATCCCAGTTTTCACAGGGATGACATCACATAATTAGCCCTAATTCAAGGTGATTTACTATATCACATGTAGAAAAAGGATAATTGCCAATTTTTATCATTCTTAAAGTTTTATGACCTATGATTTTTGGGCATAATTATCTCAATTGTTCGCTCATTACTTTCATTTTACACGGATGAAATTTTTTCTGTTAAAGTTGATGCGAGAATTAAGGTTATCTCTTCCTTTCTGTAATGTTATCTTCAATTAATTGCAGTACTATTAAATACACCAGACTTATATACTATTTTTTCCCTAGAGCTATTAAATAGAATTCACTTGATCCTTTACGGCTTGAGTTTGGTTTGAAATGTTTTACTGTAGTGAAATTTTGTTTAACCTCGGTAAGCAAATCTCCTTCGGTCCCACCTCTAAAAATTTTAGTAATAAAATGCCCCCCAGGTTTTAATATGGTCATAGCAAAATGAAACGCATTTTCACAAAGATCAATTATCCGCAAGTGATCCGTAGCACTATGCCCTATAGTGTTAGCTGCCATATCACTGAGCACCACGTCTGCAAGCTGATTGTTCAAGTGGCTTATTATTAAGCTTTGCGTATCCTCAGCAAAAAAATCTTTTTGCAATGTAGTTACGCCAGCTATCGGTTCAATAGCTAGCAAATCAATAGCAATAAGCTTATTTTTTGCGTTCTTATTATCTGATTGAATAATCTTGGCTGCTACCTGACTCCACCCACCTGGCGCCGCGCCAAGATCCACTACATTCATCCCCGGCACTAATATTTTAAATTTTTCATTTATTTCCACTAATTTATAGGCAGCTCTCGATCTATAACCATCTAATTTTGCTTTTGCTACATAAGGGTCATTAAGCTGTCTCATAAGCCAACGGGTTGAAGATTTCTTTCTTCCCTTTGCAGTTTTAACTTTAGTAAATTTGCCACGATAACCAGTAGATGCTGACATAAATTATTTATTTTTGTCTAGATTGTGAATAATTATGTAAAGTAGAGTTTACAAATCCAATTTCGTTTTCATCTAACATATCGTTTGCTATATCGGTATATTCATTAATGATGACTTTTCGAGGGGTTTCTGGGAAATAATTAAGTTCACAAATCGCAACTCTTAGAACCGCATGGAGAAGCATAGGTATGCTGTTAATAGTCCATTCCTTAGTCAGGAGAGTAGATATGATTTCATCTATTGCTACCAAATTATCATGAGTATGTTTTACAAGTTCATCTAAATAGCTATAACTTGGCCGAAGCCTGAGTTTACTTTTCTTATCAATATCAAGATCACTCTTAAAATCAGAATCTTTATAAAAGTCTTTCATTCTAAGCAATACAGAATTTATATCAAACTCACCTTTTGAACTGGCAAATTGATATAAGGTTTGAATAGCTGCAATACGTGCGATCGATTTAGTGCTTATTTGTTGGTTTATCATATATTAAATTATCTGTGTAAGTTTTAAGTTAATTTGAAATTTTGAGCTGCTTCAACAATCAATCACTCTTTTGACCAGTTTATAAGCTTTAACCCTTTTATTCGATTAAATTCTGAAATATTATTTGTAACTAGAGTTGCTTCTTCGCAAATAGCATGGCTTGCTATTAATAGATCGTTATTACCTATAATAATTCCTTTCTGCTTTAGATCTGTTCGTATTTCCCCATAGAAAAAAGCGCATTGTTCGGTAAAATCTATTATATCGAGTTTACTCACAAAACTATTCACATTAATTTGATTTTTCTCTTTGAATCTACTATTAGACACCCCATACTGTAACTCAGCTAAAACTATTGCGGAAAGAGCTATGGAGTCTGTTTTTTCTAATGATTCTAATTTTTTAATATAAGAAATAGGTTTTTTGTTTATTATATAAATGCAAATATTAGTATCAAGCATATATATCATTTAAAATTCTCTCTTTTCTGAGGAGGCAAATCTTCTCTTTCTATTAAAAAGTCATTATCTTCTATAAGAGACATTTCGTCGAATACTTCCTTCCAAGTTCTTGGTAGAGGTTGGATTACGACAGCCTTACCTAAATAGCTTATACTAACTTTTTTGGTATGAAATCTAAATTTCTTTGGCAGCCTAACAGCTTGACTTTGACCATTTGTAAATATTTTTGCTGTATTCATGATGTAACTCACTAATTAGTGTATATTAATTAGTATATACTAATTAATATACACTAACAACAAATATATATCTAAACCTTCAGGATTTCCTCTTCTTTTGTCTTTATATGCTGATCAACCATGCTAGCAAAATCATCAGTGATTTTTTGAATTTCCTCACTGATAGTATGGTAATCATCTTTTGATATAGCACTATCCTTTTCCATTTTTTTCAAATTTTCCATGCCATCTCTTCTAATATTTCTTAATGCAACTTTAGTGTTTTCACCATATTTATGAGCTACTTTAACCAACTCCTTCCTCCTTTCTTGGCTTAAAATAGGTAAACTCATTCTTATTATTTGGCCGTCTGAACTCGGATTAAGACCAAGGTTTGCATCAGCTATAGCTTTTTCAACGGTTTTTACCATTGCTTTATCCCAAACCTGCACAGAAATAGTTTTTGCATCCGGCGTTGAAACTGTGCCAACTTGAGATATCGGCATCTTACTTCCATAAACTTCAACGACTACTGGATCGAGTAAATTTGTGGAAGACCTTCCAGTTCTGAGGCCGGATAATTCTTTTTCAAGAATTATAATCGCCTTATTCATTTTTTCAGTTAAATCATTTTTAAGCATCTGACTCATTTAACCCTCCTTAGTAATTGATCTTAAACTAATTTCCTTTTATAATAGTAAACTCCCCATTACCCTGTAAAACCTGTGCAAAATTACCGCGTTTCTTTATAGAAAAAACTTTTATAGGCAAATTATTTTCCCTTGCCACTGCAATTGCCGCCATATCCATGACTTTTAAGTTTTCCCTTAGAGCTTCTGTATAAGTAATTTCTGCAAATCTTTTTGCATCCTTATTTTGATTCGGGTCAGAATCATAGACTCCATTAACATTTGTACCTTTAAACAAAAAATCGCAATTCATCTCTATTGCTCTTAACACCGCTGCGCTATCAGTAGTAAAAAAAGGATTGCCAATACCCGCGGCAAAAATCACCACTCTCCCCTTTTCCATATGCCTTATTGCTCTACGTCTAATAAATGGTTCACAAATTGTAGTCATTGGAATTGCAGACTGAACTCTAGTATATATACCCGCTTTTTCCATGGTGTTTTGTAGCGCTAAAGCATTAATAACGGTAGCTAACATTCCCATATAATCTGCAGCTGCTCGTTCCATACCAAGTATAGATGCATCAATCCCACGATAAATATTACCACCACCGACTACTACGCATACTTGCACACCAAGATTAATAACTTCTTTTATGTCTTCCGCTATAGCTTTTAAAGTTTCAAAATCATGCCCAAAATTCTTGATACCCATCAATGCCTCACCAGACACCTTAAAAAGAACTCTTTTACAACTTGTTGACATAAATAAATGTACTAAACGATATTAATTAATATAAATAAACATTTATGGCTTGAAATTAGATAATTTTCAAGCTAAAAACAACCTAGTCTTCTTCTAAGGGACTTATGCTAAAGCAAGTATTATTTTTGTCAAGTATTACAAAATAACAATAAATAAATTAAGGGATTATTCGAAAAAACTTTGGTTTTGAATGGTCATAATATATCATGATTTAGTAACATTATAGAGATTAATTTCTTATGAGTTTGCAAGAGGCAGCATGCCAAAATTAACTATTGATGGCAAAGAAATAGAGATAGATGATGGGTTAACAGTAATGCAGGCTTGTGAATCTGCTGGTATCGAAATACCGCATTTTTGCTTTCATGAGCGCTTAAAAATTGCTGGTAATTGTCGTATGTGTTTGGTTGATATTGAAAAATCTCCCAAACCCGTAGCATCTTGTGCTATGCCAGCAAGTGAGGGGATGGTTATTCACACTAATACTGCTAGAGTTTTAAAAGCTCGAGAAGGAGTGATGGAGTTTCTTCTCATCAATCATCCACTAGATTGTCCAATTTGCGATCAAGGCGGTGAGTGTGATTTACAAGATCAGGCTTTCAAGTATGGGAAAGGAAAAAGCAGATACTCTGAAGATAAGAGATCAGTAAAGGACAAAAACTTAGGACCTTTAGTCGAAACCCACATGACAAGATGCATACATTGCACACGTTGTATTAGATTTTCCACAGATGTTGCAGGAATTCCAGAAATGGGAGCTCTCGGGAGAGGGGAACACATGGAAATAGTCAGTTATCTAGAACGCACCCTTACCTCTGAATTATCTGGCAATGTAATAGATTTATGCCCCGTTGGGGCTTTAAACTCTAAACCCTACGCTTTCACTGCTAGAAGCTGGGAGCTTGAAGCTACAGAATCTATAGATGTTATGGACGCTGTTGGTTCAAATATACGCATTGATTCAAGAGGTCTTGAAGTGATGCGTATCTTACCAAAATTAAATGAAGATATCAATGAAGAATGGCTTTCTGATAAAGCAAGATTTTCTTATGACGGCCTCAAAAATCAGAGGTTAGACAGGCCGTATATAAAAAAGAATGGTAAATTCCAAGAAGCAAGCTGGGAGAGTGCTATATCTGCTATAACCACTAAATTCAATTCTTTAAAAGATAAGTCAGCTATAGCTGCTATTTCTGGTACTACCTCCTCTTGTGAAACTATGTTTTTACTAAAAAATCTATTGTCAAAACTTGGTTCAGCAATGTGCGACGCTAACCAGTTTGGTTATGGATTTGATTTATCATCTAGGGGTAATTATCTTTTTAATACAACAATAGCTGGAATAGAAAAAGCTGATGTTTGTCTGCTTGTTGGCGCTAATCCAAGACAAGTAGCCCCTGTTTTAAATGCTAGAATTGGCAAGATGGTTAGAACTGGTTTATTGACTGTTGGTAGAATTGGAGAGCAAGATGATCAAACTTATAAAATCAAAGAATTAGGCAGTGATATTACTCTTTTAGAACATTTGAATTCTAGTGATTTAAAAAACAGTAAAGATGCAAATGATTTTGCTACTCTTTTTGCTAAAGCTATAAATCCTATGATTATTATCGGTGACGCGGTTTTGACAAGAGCGGATTCGCATGGAATATTATCTCTTGCACATGAAATTGCTCAAAAACATAATGTTGTTCGCTCTGATTGGAATGGATTCAACATTCTACATAACCACGCTTCTATGGTTGGAGCTCTTGATCTTGGTTTTGTTTATGGCAAATCAGGCGAAGGTACGTTCGAAATTTTGAAAAAAACTCAAACTGGAGATGTTAAGATTTTATATTTACTAGGATCTGATGATATTGATATGAGCAAAATAGGCGAAGATGTCTTTGTTATATATCAGGGGCATCATGGTGATTCTGGTGCAAACAGAGCAGATGTGATACTTCCAGAAGCTGCTTATACCGAACAAAATGGTATTTATGTTAATATGGAAGGCAGGCCACAATTTGCAAGATCCTCTGTTAGCCCACCTGGTATGGCCAAAACTGGTGTTGAAATTATCAACATAGTTACTAAAGCTTTCGGCATTGAATTAGAGGGAAATGATTTATTATTGATTCGCAAAAATATGGCTAACCAACATAAGATATTCAACTATGTTGACGAAATTATACCTGGTGAATTTTTAGAGTTGAAATCTAAAACAAAATTGATAAAAAAACCGCTAAAAAAAGTGTCAATCAATTATTATATGACTGACCCAATTAGCAGAGCGTCTGTTACTATGGCAAGATGCACGAAAGCAATTCAAGAATTAGCTGTTCCAGGAGTATTCGAATGAAGAATGGAATGAGTTTGGTATTTAAGCGTCATGGCAAGCAACCTCTTGGGAACGTGGCCATCCAGAACTGTTACCACAAACCAAGGAGTTTTGCTGATTTAGAAAAAAACTGGATGGCTAGGTCGCTCTTCGAACTTCTCGCCATAATGGATCTTCGCCATTATGGCATACGGCTTTTATGTGAGGAAATAGCATGATTGACATGTTTTACGAGTATATTTTACCATTGATTTTTATTGCTCTTAAAGTACTTCTTATTGTGTTGCCTCTATTGTTATCTGTGGCTTACCTTACATATGCTGAACGTAGAGTCATAGGTTTGATGCAAATGCGCCGTGGACCGAATGTGGTTGGTCCTTTTGGATTATTGCAACCAATTGCGGATGCTGTTAAGCTGATGTTTAAGGAAGCAATCGTGCCAACTCCAGCAAGCAAAGTGGTGTTTATAATTGCACCTATGATAACGTTTATTTTAAGTTTAGTTGGTTGGGCTGTTATTCCTTTTTCCGAAGGCTTAGTTTTATCTGACATGAATGTAGGGGTTTTATATATTCTAGCAGTATCTTCGCTTGGTATATATGGTATTATTATGGCTGGTTGGGCGAGTAATTCTAAATATGCATTTTTGGGAGCTATTAGATCTTCCGCGCAGATGATATCTTATGAAGTGTCTATGGGGTTAGTAATTGTTACGGTACTTCTAGTAACAGGTACTCTGAATTTAAGTGAAATTGTTGAACATCAAAGAAACATGCCATTTTGGATTCATTTGTTACTTGCCCCTATGGCTGTTGTATTTTTTATTTCTGTATTGGCAGAGACTAATCGTTTACCTTTTGACTTGCCAGAAGCTGAATCGGAACTTGTAGCTGGTTATAATGTTGAATATTCATCTATGAGCTTTGCTTTATTTTTCCTTGGTGAATATGCAAATATGATATTAGTCAGCGCTATGACTGTTACCTTTTTTATGGGAGGATATTTACCACCTTTTGGCATAAGTTTCTTGTATTTTGTACCAGGGTTTATTTGGTTTGTTTTAAAAGTTTGTTTTTTGTTATTTGTATTTCTATGGATTAGGGCTACGTTGCCAAGATATAGATATGACCAACTTATGCGCCTTGGTTGGAAAGTATTTTTACCTCTGACTCTCTTTTGGGTAGTTTTGGTAGCATCGCTACTTTTGGTAACTGGTAATTTGCCGTAATATGAGGTATAGATTTGTGATTAAATATATTAAATCTTTTGTTCTATACGAGATTCTTTGTGGAATGTTTTTGACTCTAAAATATCTTTTTAAGCCAAAAGTCACTATTGATTATCCGTATGAAAAAAGTCCTATTAGCCCAAGATTTAAGGGTGAGCATGCCTTGAGACGTTACGAAAATGGTGAGGAGCGATGCATCGCTTGTAAATTATGTGAAGCAATTTGCCCTGCTCAAGCTATTTTAATTGAATCAGAGCCAAGGGAAGATGGAAGCAGACGCACCACAAGATATGATATCGATATGACCAAATGTATCTATTGTGGTATGTGCCAAGAAGCATGTCCAGTGGATGCAATTGTTGAAGGGCCTAATTTTGAGTTTGCTACTGAAACTCACGAAGAGTTATTATATAACAAAGATAGGTTGCTTCGCAATGGAGAGATATGGGAGCAAGAGCTTGCTAAAAAATTAAAGGATGATTATCCATACAGGTGATATAAACTATGGCAATATTTTTCTATTTCTTTGCATCTTTGTTGGTACTTGGTAGTATTATGGTAATCACGGCTCGTAATCCTGTACATGCTGTATTATGGTTGATTTTTACTTTCTGTAATGCTTCTGGCCTTATGGTTTTGATGGGAGCGGAATTTTTGGCAATGATGCTAATAATTATTTATGTTGGTGCAGTTGCGGTATTATTTTTATTCGTTGTGATGATGCTTGATATAAAATCTGCGGAATTCAAAGGAACAATTGGTTCTGAAATGGGCATGGCGTTAATAATAGCATTATTTTTATTTATTGATCTTGTCGTTGTTATTTTACTTGGATCTAAAGTAATTGTACCAGTAAATAATTCTCAATTTGCAATTGATCCAGAAATTGGTAATGCTTATGCAATTGGTAGACTCTTATATACTGAGTTTATTTTGCCATTCCAGACTGCTGGGTTAATATTGTTCGTGGCAATGATTGCAAGTATCTCACTTACTCTTCGCCTAAGAACTGGGGTCAAAAGGCAAAAACCGTCTGAGCAACTAAAAAAGAATAAAGAAAATAGTTTGTTTTTAGCAAAAAACACTGGAAAATCTGGATTAAAAAATTTGAATTATGATGATTAATATTTCGCTGCAGCATTATTTGATTTTATCTGCCCTACTTTTTTCAGTAGGCGTAACAGGATTATTTATGAATCGTAAGAGTGTTATCACAATTTTAATGTCAATTGAGTTGATGTTACTAGCCGTAAACATTAACTTTGTAGCATTTTCGGTCGAGATGCAGGATATAGTGGGTCAAGTGTTTAGTATAATAATTTTGTCGATTGCAGCCGCAGAGATTTCAATTGGTCTTGCGATTTTGGTTTTATATTTCCGTAATCGTGATTCAATTGAGATCGAAGATGTTAATCAAATGAAAGGGTAAGGAGGTAATAAATGCTGCTTGTTGCTAAAATGATTATCTTCTTACCTTTTGTTTCTGGTGTGTTTAATGGTATTTTTTGTAAAAAAATAAATAACCGTCAAGCAAGTGTAGTGGCAAGTGTTTCGATAATTATATCAGCTATTTGTGCTGCATATCTTTTTATGGTTACTGGTGTTAATAAGCAGCCCGTTCATGTTGTTATTACAAAATGGATGAATGTTGATTCAGTATCTATGAACTGGGCTATTTATGTTGATCAATTAACCGCGATCATGTTTTTATTAGTGACTTTTGTTTCATCGGTAGTTCATTTATACTCACTTGGTTATATGAGTGATGATAAAAATTTGCCTAAGTTTTTATCATACCTCTCTTTGTTCACTTTTTGTATGCTAGTACTAGTTTCTGCTGATAATTTCTTGCAGTTATTCTTTGGGTGGGAAGGAGTTGGATTATGTTCTTATTTGCTAATCGGTTATTATTACCAAAAAGATTCAGCAAATAATGCCGCTGTTAAAGCTTTCATCGTTAACAGAGTTGGTGATTTTGCTTTTATTATCGGCATAGTTGTCATGCTGATTTATGCAAGCAGCATTGAATTTGTCCCTGTATTTGCACAAAGTCAAGATTTAGCCAAAATGACTATGACCATTTTAGGATACGAGTTCATAGTGCTTGATGTGATATGTTTGATGTTATTCATTGGCTGTATGGGAAAATCAGCACAAATAGGGATGCATGTATGGTTACCAGATGCCATGGAAGGTCCAACACCAGTTTCAGCTTTAATACACGCAGCTACTATGGTTACAGCTGGGGTGTTTTTGCTAGCTCGTTGTTCGTTTATGTTTGAATATAGTCCGAACGTCTTAGCTATTATTACTGTGATTGGAGCAATTACATGTTTGTTTGCAGCAAGTATCGCAATAGCGCAAACTGATATTAAAAAGATTATTGCATACTCCACTTGTAGCCAGCTTGGTTATATGTTTTTTGCATGTGGAGTTTCCGCTTATCAGGCTGGAATTTTTCACTTAGTTACGCATGGATTCTTTAAAGCATTGCTATTTCTGGCGGCTGGAAGTGTAATACACGCTACTCATGAACAGGAGATATTTAAAATGGGTGGTTTATGGCGAAAAATGCCAATTACCTATGCTAATTTTTGGGTTGGTTCGCTTGCTATTATTGGAATTTTTCCACTTGCAGGATTTTATTCTAAGGATCTTATTTTAGAGTCAGCCTACATGGCTGGTAGAGTTGGGAATTTTGCTTTTGTTCTTGGAATAGTAGCTGCTCTGTTGACAGCTATTTATTCATTAAAGATTATCATAGTGACTTTTCATGGAAAAACCAATCTTACTAAAACTGCTTTTGACCACGCGCATGAATCACCAAAAATTATGAATCTACCTTTATTTATTTTAGTGGCTGGAGCATTGTTTTCTGGGATGCTTGGTTATTATATTTTATCAATTAATAATCCACTAGGATATTTTTCTGGAAGTATTTTTAATTTGAATATAGGTCACGATGAACATCATATATCTTTGTTTATTCAGCTGTTACCTTTGATTATTGGTATTGCTGGAATAGTTATTGGTATTTATTGTTATAAAGGTGATTTTCATCAAAAAATTTCCCAAAGTTTTGGGGCTATATATTGTTTGTTAAAAAACAAGTATTTTTTTGATGAATTTTATGACAAAGTTTTTGTAAAATTTACTAAGGTTTTGAGCTCTGGCGCTGGATATTTTGATGTTAGAATCATCGACAGATTCGGTCCCAATGGTTTCGCTCATTTAACCAGAGGGTTTAGCTGGTGTATATGCCAGTTTCAAACAGGATATATATTTAACTACGCACTATACATAATTTTTGCTTTAGTATTATGTATAACAATTTTTGTTTTTAAATATCTTCCCATTGTTTGGAGTGCATAAATGTTAGATTTACCGATCTTATCAATTAGTATTTTATTACCACTATTTAGTGCCTTGTATATTACATTCTTTATTAGTCAAACTAAATCGCCGAGAAAACAAATTTACGTGATCTATGTAGCAATATTAAGTTCTGTATTAACTTTAATAACTACAACATATTTATTATTTAGTTTTGATAGACATCAAGAGTCATTTCAGTTTATCGAGAGATATCGCTGGGTCGATGCAATTGGGCTTGAGTATTTTGTTGGCGTAGATGGTTTATCGTTATTTTTTATTTTTCTAACAGCCCTACTTAGCTTGATTTGTATTGTTGCTAGTTTATTTACAATTAAAAAATATATAAAAGAATTCTTGCTTTGTTTCCTTTTACTTGAATCTTTTTGTATTGGTGCATTTTCTTCTCTAAACTTATTATTGTTCTATGGATTTTTTGAAGTAATCCTTATACCTATGTATATTATTATTGGCATATGGGGTGGTGAGAACAGAATATATGCAGCTGTAAAATTTTTCTTATATACATTTTTCGGCTCAGTGTTTCTCTTATTGGCGTTAATTTATATCTATAGCCAAACAGCTACATTTAATATGCTGGAATTAAATATATTGTTACCAGAGTTACCATTAGAGATCCAAAAGATATTATGGATTGCTATGTTTATTTCTTTTGCAGTAAAAATACCAATGCCTCCGTTTCATACCTGGCTACCAGATGCTCACGTACAGGCTCCGACTGCTGGCTCGGTCATGTTAGCTGGAATATTATTAAAACTTGGTGGATATGCTTTCCTCAGAGTTTCCCTTCCAATGTTACCCTCTGCTTCAGAAGCTTTTTCAGAGTATGTTCTCTGGATGAGCAGCTTTGCAGTAATCTATGCTTCGCTCGTAGCTTATGTACAAGTGGATATGAAAAAGATGATAGCATATTCATCTATAGCTCATATGGGATATGTTACTGGTGGAATATTTAGCTTTACAGAAAAAGGAATTAATGGTGCAGTGTTCCAGATGATTAGCCATGGTCTAATTTCCTCCGCACTATTTTTGATTGTCGGTATGTTATATGATCGTCATCATACTAAGGAAATAAGTAAATATGGCGGGGTAGCTGCTAGTATGCCATTTTTATCTACCATGTTCATGATTGCAATGCTTGGTTCAGTAGGACTACCAGGGCTTAGTGGATTTGTTGGTGAGTTTTTAAGCATAGTTGGAATCTACGAAGTAAATCCACTAATGGGAGTGATATCTGCTTTTGGAATCGTGCTTGGAGCAGTTTATATGTTGAAGCTTTATAAAGATGTAATATTTGGTCAAGCTACAAACCAGAGTATAATAAAGTTTACAGATTTGTATTTATATGAGAAAGCTGCATTGCTGCCATTGATTGTTTTAATAATTTATATTGGGATTTTACCTGATGGTGTTTTACGCATCATACAATTACCAATTACAAAAATTGCTGATTTATATGGCGTCCTATAAATATTTAAGTTGGAAATTCACATGCTAAGTCAATTTGTTTTAATTTTACCAGAAATTGTATTAACTATTATCGTGATGTGCATGCAATTGTTTGCTGTATTTTTTAAACATCACTTACGTTCTATTGTTTTTCTAACAATATCTAGTTTACTTGTCCTTGCTACTTCGATCATATATTTTGCTCCAAAAGAACCTACTTCTGTGTTTTCTAATTCTTTTGAGCTTTCATATTATATTTATTTATTTAAGGCTTTAATTCTGTTTTTAAGCATTATGAGCGTTATTATATATAATGATATAATGAAAATCTCCAATAAATTTATCAAAGTAGAATTCATTACCTTAATGTTATTGTCAACTGTTGGAGTGTTTATTTCTATTTCTGCTAGAGATTTTATAATTCTGTTTTGTGGATTAGAGTTGCAGGCTTTATCTGGTTATGCTATGGCTGCTTTTAACAATAAAGATGTAAAATCATCAGAAGCTGGTTTAAAATATTTTGTTCTTGGGTCTTTAATAAGTTGTTTAATGCTTCTTGGAATATCATTTTTTTATGGATTTAGTGGAAGCATTTATTTTGATAATATTAGAAATGCTTTAAACGGAGAGTTTAATATAGGCCTAGTTATCGGCGCTATATTTGTGCTGGCTGCAATATTATTTAAATTATCAGCAGCTCCTTTTCATATTTGGACTCCAGATGTTTATGAGGGAGCTCCTGTTTCTGCGGTAACATACTTTGCTGTAGCGCAAAAAATGGGCATCCTTATTGTGCTCTTAAACTTTGTAAATCTGGTACTAGGAGATTACATTATTATTTCAGTCGATCTTATAAAAATAGCAGCTGTTTTGTCAATTTTTGTTGGATCACTTGGTGCTATGATGCAGTTTTCGCTCAAGAGATTGATGGCATATAGTACAATATTAAATGTTGGATATGTTTTAATAGCTGTTTCTTTGCATTCAGAAGAGGGAATGTACGCAGCTTTTATGTATATGCTGATTTACGTTTTAGCTACGATAGGTTTTTTTGCCTGCTTAGTCGCTTTGTTTGGGGAGAAAAGCGATATAGCTAGTTTTGCTGATTTACAAGGTATTGCCTCGGAGAGGAAAACGATTGCGGCAGCAATAGCGATAATAATGTTTTCCATGATAGGCTTGCCACCTCTTGCAGGATTTTTTGGTAAATATTACATTTTTTATAATGCTATTATGCAAGGTGAATTTACCTTAGCACTTCTTGGTGTGTTAACCAGTGTAATAGCAGCATTTTATTATCTAAAAGTAATAAAATATATGTATTTTATGGAAGCAACTAAAAAAGTAACAATTATACCCACTAATCGTGGATTATTATTAGTATCAGTTGTATCAGTAGGATTTACTTTGTTTTTCTTTATTTTTGTTCCATCATTACTTTTGTAAATTTGAATATTTGACTTTACTTATATTGGTTATCAAAAATGCAGCTACCATGGCTAAAAAATTATAATTTACTGATTTTTGATCAGATTGATAGTACAAATAGCGAAGCTTTTCGTCTTATAAAGAATGGCGTTAAAGGTAATTTTGTAATTGTAGCAAGAGAACAGACTGCTGGCAAAGGTAGTAACGGTCGATTTTGGCAATCTATTCCTGGTAATCTGCATATGACTATTCTACTTCAACCAACAATAAGTATTAGTCGGCTTAAAGAACTTTCTTTTCTTGTTGCGGTGACCATACATAAGGCAGTTAAAGAACTTATAATGAACTCAAATGCTCCAAAAGCTGACATTAAGTTAAAATGGCCTAATGATGTACTAATAGGTGGTAAAAAACTTGCTGGTATTTTGATTGAATCTACGTGCTTAAATGGTATGAATTATGTAGTAATTGGAATTGGTGTTAATACCCACTTTATACCAGATGTTCAAAATGCAGAAGTTACAAGTCTATTTAACGAAGGAATTATTTTAAAAAACTCAGATTATTTTTTGAGTAGTTTGATGAGTAAATTTCAGACTCATTATTTTAGATGGATAAATGACGATAGTTTTGATAATACAAGAAACCAATGGCTGAAATTTGCATATAATTTGAATAGTGTTATAACCTTAGACAATGGGACAAGTAAAGTTTCTGGAATATTCAGGGGTATAGATCAAGAAGGAGCTATTTGTATAGAAACTGCCGAAGGAGTAGTACTTAGTTTTTCTTCTGGGCAAGTAACTTTTTCAAAATAGATTAATTCTCTTTACATAACATGATAAATAACAATATTGCTATAATTCTAGTTGCTCCGCAAATGGGAGAAAATATTGGTGCAAGCGCTAGAGCAATGAAGAATTTTGGCTTGAAGGATTTACGTATTGTTTTACCAAGAGATGGTTGGCCTAATGCAAAAGCAGAGAGCATGTCTGTTGGAGCAATTGATATAATAAACCAGGCTAAGATTTTTCCGTCTATAGATCAAGCTATTAGTGATTTATCTTTTATATATGCTACCACTGGAGTGCCAAGAGATATGAACAAGAACTATGTTCTATCAAGAAATTTAGAGCAAGATATTCCTCTTGATTGTGCTATTGGGATAATGTTTGGTCGTGAAAATTGTGGTTTAAATAATCAGGAATTAACCTATGCAAATAAGATTTTAGTAATAGATACTGATAAAAATTTTACTTCCTTAAATATTGCCCATGCAGTATCAGTTATATGTTATGAATTATTTAAAATAAGAAATCAAAGCAGATGTGACTTAAGCGTCAACGATAAATTAGCTTCGCAAGCCGAGTTAAACTATTTTTATGAGCATTTATTTTTAAAACTAGAGGAGAAAGGATTTTTTAGAGTGCCAGAAAAAAAAGGACATATGACTAATAAGATAAGAAATTTGTTTTCTCGCATAGATAAGATTTCACAAATAGAATTACAAACTTTAAGAGGGATTATAACCGTGTTAACTTCTGATAAACAATAAAATTAAATGAACTATTTTGAATTATTTGCTATAGAGCAAACATATAACATTGATCAAAAATTATTACAAACCCAATATTTTATTTTGCAAGCAAAGCATCATCCAGATAGATCAAGAAATGAGATAGAGCGTCGTGAAAATCTTGAGTATTCAATGTTAATAAACGAGGCTTTTAAAATTTTACAAGATGATTATTTGCGTGCCGAATATCTATTAAAAATAAAAGGAGAATTTATTGATGATAATAAATTAAAAAATCTTTTGTCCCCTAATCAGCTTGAAGAAATATTGGAGAATTATGAATTAATTGAAATTACACATGATTTATCTCAGTTACATAAACTCCATCATGATAAAAGCGAGGATTGTCAAAAATTAGTTCTTAAGCTAGAGCAAGCCTTTAAAGCAAATAATCTTAAACAAGCACTTGATCTTACAGCTAGGCTAAAGTATCTTACTAATTTAGTCGGGAATATAAAGTTAAAGATTAAAAATGCAAATAATTGAAATTAATGAGCCTGGAACGGCTAATCTGAAAGATGAAATAGTAGTAGGTATTGATTTTGGAACTACTAACTCTCTGATTGCTTACTCTAAAAATCATCACCCAAAAATAATTAGGAATTTAGGTAACAACGGTCTTCTACCTTCCGTAATATTTTATGATGATCTAAATGATAGATTTTTAATAGGAAGCAATAGAGACCAGAAAGGAGCAATTTTATCAATAAAAAGACTTCTTGCTAAATCGTATCATGATATTCAATCAACAAAATCTTTACACAAAATATTATCAGATTTTGAGTTAATTAATAGCGCCAACTCTAGTCCAAAACTCAAATTTCAAAACAAAGAATACAGCTTTCCTGAACTTGCTTCTAAAATATTTTTATGTTTAAAGGAACATGCAGAACTAGAATTTGGAGAAGTTATAACAAAAGCTGTTGTATCGATTCCAGCTTATTTTGATGACGCCTCTAGGGGGGGTGTTTTGCTTGCTGCTAAAATAGCTGGTTTTGAGGTGTTAAGACTAATTGCAGAGCCAACGGCAGCAGCATATGCTTATGGATTTCATAAAAAGCCCAAAGGCACCTATATGGTTTATGATCTGGGAGGCGGTACGTTTGATATTTCAATATTAAATATGCAAACAGGTGTTCTGCAGGTTGTTGCCACTGGGGGGGATAATTTATTAGGTGGCGATGATTTTGACCATATCTTGGCTCAGTATATTGCCAAAAAATTGAATATTGATTTAACACCTAGTTTGCATTCAGAGTCCAAAAAGATTAAAGAAATATTATCTTCAAATAATAGTTTCATATTAAATACCTATGATAAAGCAATTGAAATAACTAGGGAAATTTTTGAGGAATTAATTTCACCACTGATCAACCAAACTATTAAAATAGCTAAAAATACTTTGTTTGATGCTAATATTAAACTTGATGGAATCATATTGGTTGGTGGGGCGACTAGAATACCTTGTATTTCTGATAGTTTAACAAGGACATTTGGTGTAAAGGTCTTTTCAGATATAGATCCTGATAAAGCAGTTGTTATTGGTGCTGCTCTGCAAGCAGAAAATTTATCATCAACTTCTACTCAAAATTCATTGCTTATCGATGTATTACCATTATCTGTTGGTCTTGAGCTTTATGGAGGTATAACCGAGAAAATTATCATGCGTAACACTCCCATCCCTTTTTCTATTAGTAAAAATTTTACTACTCATGTAGATAATCAAACTGGAATACAATTGCATATAGTTCAAGGTGAAAGAGAGCTGGTGGATGATTGCAAATCTCTGGCTCATTTTGAATTAAAAAACATCCCCCCAATGAAAGCTGGCAGGGCGCAGGTAGAAGTAACTTTTACAATAGATGCTGACGGCATCCTATCTGTTGCTGCTAAAGAAAACTCCAGTGGAATAGTACAAAATATTGTGCTAAATCCTAGTTACGGATTAAGCCAGATAGAAATCAATGATATGCTAGAAAACGCCTTTGAAAATGCTAAAAACGACTACGAAACTAGACTTTTAATAGAAACTAGAATCGATGCTAAAAATCTAATCGCAGGAATTGAAAAAGCGATAGAAGAAACGCCAAATATTTTGAGTCTTATTCAGAAAAAAGAGATTACTGATCTAATAAACTCTTTACAAAAAGCAATAAATTCTGATAATCGTGATAAGATACTCCTGCAAATCGAGCAATTGAATAAATTTGCCGCTAGTTTTATTGAGAAACATTTGGATATTGGAGCTAAAATGCTACTTGAGGGTAAACATATAAAAGATCTTTAAGTTATTATACTGCGATTATTAAATAAAAAATTATGGCATTAGAAAAAATAAAAGTAATTTTTATCGAAAATGATAAAGAAATAGAAGTTGAAGCATTAGTTGGCTTATCAGTTTTAGAAGTTGCACACAATAACAATATTGACTTGGAAGGAGCGTGCGAAGGATCACTTGCTTGCGCTACTTGTCATATAATTCTAGAAGAGAATATTTACAACACAATAGAACAACCAACAGAAGCAGAAGAAGATATGCTTGACTTGGCCTTTGGTCTTACACATACTTCAAGACTTGGGTGTCAGATAATTCTGACAAAAGAGCTCGATGGTATGAAAATTAAAGTACCTTCAGCCACTAGAAATATATCAATTTAAGAATTTATTGTGATACGTAAAATAGTTCTAGCTCTTGTAGTGTTTTTTGTACTTACTTGGATTATTTTTGCACATTTTGCTAAATCCAAGGTTGTGTCATTTATTAACAACTCTCAAACCGATAATATTAAAATATCTTATAACGATGCTAGCATAGCTGGGTTTCCTTTTGGTTGGAAAGTGCGTTTTGCTTCGCCAAAAATTACTATAATAGACCAGGCTATTTCTCGAGAAATAACCAGTGATTATTTAATTTTTAGTTTTAGCTATAAACTGGGAAATGCCAAATTAGATTTTGGTAAAGTGTTACTTTACAGCAGTGCAAACGACGAGGTACCCGTAGAATATAAACTGCATAGCCAAGATGATATAGTCGCTTTTGTTGATTTTACCGATGTGCTTTATAACATTGATTCATCAAGCTCTCTTAAGAAAGTTATTAAAAACATAGAATTTACCAATCCATCTATTGTAGCCTTTACAAATAATGGCGATGAACTATTTGACCTTTCTAGACTTACACTAAAACTCAATAGTAGTCTTATAGACATGAACCAGACTTTTTCTCTAAAATTATCTGGTAATTACAAATCATCCTTTAATGGTCGCGTAGTAAATAATGCAGATTGTGTTTTAGATGCTAACTACATTATAAGTGATAATAGTGACAGTAAGGCTAATAGTTTTGATCATAAAATTGAACTAATACAGGCGAAGATTAATCTTGATAATGCTTCTTGTGACTTAAAAGGCTTTGTAGCCTTAGCTCGCAATAGTTTACCACAAGGAAAAATATCTGTTGAACTGGTAGATTACGAAAATCTTGTAGATGTTTTATTACCTGAAGACTTCATTTTTTCAAAACCATATACAAAACGTTTTATTGCAAAGGCAGCAGCCATTGAGTTTAGTAATGAAGTAAAAAACAAAGTCAATTTTGACATTGAATTTTCAAATAAAGGCATCTCGCTGGGACGTGTTAATTTATTAGAACAAAAAGATAATTAAATATTTTACAGAGGTTTATTATGAGAAGCATAGATAGCATATTTGGTGATAGAACATGTAGCAAATTTTTGGACAAACCAGTGTCTAAAGAGATACTAGTAAAAATTTATGATTTGATGAAAATGGGACCTACATCTGCAAATGCCTGCCCTTTACGTATAGTTTTTGTACAAAGCACCTCTGAAAAAGATAAACTATGTAAAACAGCTATGGAGGCTAATATTGCAAAAATCAAATCTGCCCCAGTTGTTGCTTTATTTGCCTATGATATGAAATTTTATGAAAAAATGGACAAGCTGTACCCAACTGGTAAATTTTTGCAGGATTTGTTTGCTAAATCTAGTGAAGATGCCCTAGATAGGGAAGCTCTTCGCAATTCTACTATTCAAGCTTCATATTGCTCTTAATGAGTTGTTTTTTAAAAATACTAATTATAGAATTAATTTCATTTGTAATCTCGGCTATAAAGATGGTGACAACCCTTATCCTAGATTACCAAGATTAGATTTTGAAGAAGTTTGCAAAATCTTATAAAAAAAGATAGAAAATGTAAAATGCCTGAAATAATACAATTTATCAGTACAATAGGGATAAGCCTTCTTGGTATTATAAAGGTTACTTTTCGTGATTGGCATGTTAGAAAATTTATTAATTTTTCAAATTTACTAAAACTAATTTTCTTATATAGTGCTTCCTTGATTTGGATAATTTTTTTTGAAATGGATTATTCAAAAAATTTTTGGTCTAAAGCCATAGAAGGTAATTTTTCTGAAAGAAAGTTTTCATTTTATACTACTCGTGATCGAATCGGCGAAGGAGTGCTTTATGACCGCATGGTTGTTACCGCTGATAAACTAGCTTATGATTACAGCGCATTTAAATTCCCTGAATCTCTGAGTCGCTTTTGGCTTACATCTCATTTTTATAAAGCAAGCACTAGTATTGTAAACTACATTTTTAAGCCTCAATTCAACTTAGCACTAACTCATCATGTTAGTATTTTACCAATTGGTTATAATATTACTTATTTAAACATGCCTCTAGATGCTCTGTTTGGAAGTGATGGGGACTTTTTACCTCAATGGGATCATTTAGAACAATACGATGCATATGTTGATTTATATAGCCTAGTTCATACGAAGAATGAGTTGTTACAAAAGGTAATTAATATAACGGGTGAAAATAAACCAATAATAGCTTTATACTTTGCAAAAAATGAAGAGATTTATCAAGCTCTTTCATTTGATAGAGCTCTAATTACAGGAACTTTATGGGGATGTAATAGGAGTAGTTTGAGGGTTGCTCAGAGCCTAAAGAAATTAGCGGATAATGGTTTTTTAGTTGGAATCGGTGTAGAAGAGTATCTTGACTTCTTAGGAAAAGCGTATTTAGGTAAAATGGAAAGTTTCGGTAATACTCTTGAGAGCTTACAAAGTCAACAACAAAAATATGGTATTGCTTTAATAATTCATAATCAGGAACATATGCTAGATGGTATACCAACCTCTAGAATTGCCGAAGCAGCAGCTAGCGGGGCTTTAATAATCTCAGATCAAAATAAATTTTTGATAAATTTTTTCGGCGATAGCGTATTATACTACGATGCTTTTGCAGATAGCGACCAGATTTACAATGATATTAAATCACATATTCAGTGGGCAAGAGCTCACCCAAGTAAAGCTCATGCAAAAACTCAAAAAGCTTACAAAATTTTCATGGATAATTTTACCATGGAGAATCAGCTTGATAAGCTATTCGCTATTATCGAGAATAGTTCAATTTAATTCTAAATCTTCTACGCTTCCATCTAAATCTAGAAGCATTGTATAAACTTCTAAATGAGAGAATTTAGACTGCAATGATTTCTTGGCTTCTTGCATCACTTCAAGATGAGTTTGTGTTTCAAGTTCTCGTGTAGTTGTGTGCTTAGAACCTTTTATTAACTTAAAAGCACCGCAGTCACGATGATCCAATAATATTATTCGTTTGATATGATGTAACTTGCGCAACATATCAATCATTTCCTCTACCATTTCTTTCCAATTTAGGTGAGCATCTTTTGTCAATGCAAGAGAAGCACCTGGGATTGAGACTTCATCATAATCATCTAATAAATTAAATTTCTCTATCATTAACTTCTCTGTTTTATCACGAAGACGAAAATCCACACAGGAAATAAGTAATGTTGAAGCTGTATGTTTCTTTTCAGAGATATTTTTCTGAGTTTTAGTTGTCATCTTTCTCTAAATATAATTATATAAATAGTTTATCTATAACTGAAATTCAATCTTAAAGGTAGTTATATGAATTTATAAACTGACAATTATAACAAGTCACTAAAATTGTTAGTTAGCAGCTACTTTGTACATTAATATCTACCGTAGCAGCGCAGATAAGCTGCATACCGCCAGCGATGGGCAGAAATGTAAAGTAAAACTAGATAATGGTCCTACAAAATTTCTATGGTACTTTACGTACCTTTATGTAGATAGACCCCTTATACAAAAAGAAAAAAGCCTCTTGACAAAGAGTTATAAACAAGGTAAATATAGAAGTTAAGATATATTAATAATTTAACTTAGCAAATTGACCATTTGTTAACCTTACTTACTATAAATATGTAAATGAAATAATATATAGGTACAATATGTCTAAATTAGTGCAACCGAATACACAAGCTGCTCAAAAGGGGCAGGCAGTAGTTATTTCACCTGCGGCAGAAAGAAATGATTTAGTTATCACTCAAGATTTGTTTAATCATTTTGTTTCTCCATGGGAACAAGGGTCAGTAATGACAAATGCTATAAAGTTAATATCATATATCAAT
>JAIFLQ010000065.1 GCA_020048975.1 Rickettsia sp.
GCTTTCTTTAATCTCGGCTATTAATTCTAAAACGTCTTGTATAGCACTTGATGCAAATGCCCCTATTTCTACTGGAATCAAAAAACGATCTGCAAAATAAATAGCATTAATTACTGAGTCTTCAACTGAGGCTGGGCAATCCAATATAACGTAGTCGTACTTGTCTACAACTTCTTGTAATGCTTTATATAATATCTTCTCTTTGTGTGACCTTATCGGGATTTCTTTTAAGGCTTGGGACAACGACATATTACTATGAATAATGTCCATATTAGCAACTGCCCTCAAATGAACCTGTGCAGGACGAATAATATTTTTAATATTAGTATTCTTTTCTCGAAATATATTTGCTACTGACGGCTCGATATTTTTATCAGTAGTATAGATTTCAGAAGAATTACCTTGTTGATCTAAGTCAATAAATAACACTTTTTTATTATAAAGCGTTGCTAATATATAAGCTGTATTATGAGATAGTGTAGTTTTACCAACTCCTCCCTTCTGATTTAAAAAACATATAGACTTGGCCATACAAAGATATTTTGTAGTTAATTATGACTACAATAATGGAAGATTATTTAAATGTACATAACTATGTTTGAAGCTTTGTAAAAGCCTACGCACTGCTCAATACATTATTAATCTGATTTTGAGCTTGCATAGAATAGCTGAGTATTGTGTACTAGCATTACCTTTAGTTATTTCCTTTATCGATCAGTAGCTCTCAAACACTCTCTTAACCTCGTATATCGCATAACCCCTCTATTGTTCTTAATAGCCATAGCTAGAGCTTTCTTTTGACCTATGATTATAACCAGTTTTTTCCCTCTTGTAATTCCTGTATAGACTAGGTTTCGCTGTAACATCATATAGCTCTGCATAGTGAGCGGAATAATTACCACAGGATATTCTGAGCCTTGAGACTTATGAATGGTAATTGCATATGCTAAAGTTATTTGATCCATATCTGTATAGTCATATACAATATTATTATTATCAAACTTAATAGTTAGTTCTTGCTCTATCTCATCAACACTCTGAACAATACCTATATCCCCGTTAAATACCTCCTTATCATAATTATTTTCTGTTTGTATGACCTTATCACCAGCAGCATAAGTTTGACCAAACTTGGTGATTCTTACCTCTGGATTAGGGTTAATTGCTTTTTGTAGTTCTACGTTTAGTGATCTAACACCACTACCTCCTCTTTGCATTGGACACAGTACCTGAATATCATCTCTTGAATGATATCCAAATTTAGCTGGGATTCTCTCTGTTATTAAATGTACCAACTTACTCTGGAGGTTCTCGTCTTCTGTTTCTATAAAATAAAAGTCTGATTCTTCGTTTTCTTGAGGAGGTGCTAAATCTGGTATTATACCTTTATTTATTAAGTGAGCATGGGCAATGATGTTACTGGTGGTCTCTTGTCTAAATACTCTGTTAAGCTGAATTGTCTTTATTCTATTTGAGTTAATAATATCACCAAGAACAAATCCTGCCCCAACTGAAGGTAATTGGTCAATATCACCAACTAATAATATACCAGAACTTCTTGGTAGAGCTTTCAGTAATGCATGAAATAATGAGACGTCCACCATTGAGGCTTCATCTATTACCAGATAATCGCAGATTAGTTGATTATTTTCGTTATGATTAAAACCAAAGTTTATGTTATCCCTACCAAGTAACCTGTGTATTGTTAAAGCCTCCATGCCAGTAGTTTCGCTAAGTCTTTTAGCAGCCCTTCCAGTTGGGGCGCATAATTTAATTGATAGTTTTTGTTTTGATAATATGGTTAGAATGGAATTTACCAAAGTTGTTTTACCAGTGCCTGGGCCACCGGTAATTATCATAGCTTTAGTACGTAGCGCTGTCTCTACTGCTAGCCTTTGATTACTAGCTAACTCAATATTTAGCTCCTTTTCTGCCCATGGTATTAGTTCATTACTATCTATGGATTTCCATGGAAGCTGCGCGGTGTTGATGGTAGATAGCATATTGGCAATATTAGCTTCAAAGTGATAATATACACTTGAGAATATCGCTTCTATCTCGCCTAACTTATCTTGAATTACATCTCGGTGCTTTAACTCTTCTGATAAACCATGCTCTATTACAGAGAGATCAACATCTAATAGCTTTTGTGTTTGCTCTAATAATTGATGTTTGGGTAACCCACAATGACCGTTAGAGGTTGCTTCAAGTAATATATGATTGATGCCAGCTCTTGCCCTTATTATTGAGTCTGCTGCTATACCTAAGTTACGAGCAATTTGATCGCTAGAAATAAATCCGATGCCCCTAATATCTTTGGCCAAACGATATGGATTCTCGGATACTATTTTGATAGCTTCTTCGCCGTAAGTTTTATATATTCTGGTAGCTCTAGCAGTACCCACTCCATGTGATTGCAGAAAAACCATGATACCGCGAATTATTTTCTGCTGACTCCAATTCTGACAAAGACTAGCAACTTTAACTCTACCAACGCCATGTATGCTAAATAGTTTATCTGGGGAGTTTTCAATAACGTTGAAGGTTTCTTCTTTAAACGCAGAGACTAATTTTTTAGCAAAGACTGGGCCTATACCTTTAATAAGACCAGATCCTAAATATTTCTCAATACCTTCAAGACTAGTAGGTGGCGTATTTTTTAGGAAAGAGGCTTTAAATTGCAGACCATAATTTTTATCATTAAACCACACCCCTTGGCATTGTATATACTCGCCAACTGATATCATTGGTATATTCCCAACCACCGTTACTAAATCTCTATGAGTTGCAGCAATGATTTTAATTATTGAAAACCCGTTATCTGGGTTATGAAAAGTTATTCGCTCTACGTTACCAGAAATATGCTCTATGTTTTGATTATTTGATTTCAATGTGTAACAACCCCACCAGAAGGAAAAATATAAACATTATCAAGTAGCTTTTGAGACGGTTCGCTTAGTGTCTTTGGTTCTGGAAAAGCTTTTAGTCTTGTAATAAATGCACCAACCCCATTGTTTATATAAAGACTACCCTTAGCTCTTGTTACTGCGACATATATCAAATTTAATTCTTCAGTATCCTGTTTAAAGATATCATCTATTGTTGATTCATTATTAAAAATAAGAAAATCATCTTCTATCCTTACGTTATCCCACTCTCTACCCTTTGACTTATGTATCGTTGAGAGCGTAACTTCTGCTAAAGCTTCAGGAACATAATTAGCATTCTCTATTTGGGATATGACGTCTTTAAAATCAAAACTACGTTTAACAATAAGTTTAGTAAGAAATGTAATATCTGGGTCTTGGTATCTATTGTTAAAGCTAATCATTCCTTCCCAAGATTTAAATTGTTTTAGTTTTATATGTCTAACATTACGTTTATCGTTTATATAAAGAGCATAGCCACTTTTAGCTAGATTTAATATCTCATCTATTCCACCAACCACATGTAGCATTTTGTTTTGGTTTCTAAGAATTACTTCTATAATTCGAGCATTAGTACGGCATAATACAGTAGCTGGAAAGATTGCTTGCTGAACAATTTTAGTGTCAATAGTTGGGGTGCCACGTAATGGTTTTTGCTCGCCTTTGACAAAGGTAATAAGACTTGCTAGCTTACTAATCTCTTCGCCAAAACGAAATGACTGACTCAAGTAATACTCTTCTCCTGTTAGTTTGGCAAAAGCATTGATTGACCCACGCCAAGAATATATTTGCTGATGCTCATCACCTACATAGATCTTTTGACAAGTTTGCTTGCTAAGAATATCCAGTAACACTGGGTTAGCGTCCTGGCACTCATCAAATAAAATAAAGTCGTAAGTAGCGGTTAGATCTGGATCTGATAGTTGATACATCTTTAAGTAGAAGTCATGCTCTATAGGTAATGTTGAACCTTCTTCTGTGCATTTACTCCAATACTCGGAGGCTTTGTTAATAATATAGTTTCTGATAGATTTAGTCTGTTCATCATTGTCTCCAGCGACTTCTTGAAGAACTAAATTATACCTAAAAGAATAGTCAATGCTTGATTTATCGCTGTTGGCAAAAACTCTCAGCAATTTCAAAGTTAAAAAAGCTACATCGTATTCTTCATAGAAATATATTTGTTCTATTTCTAAATGTTTAATTATATCGAAAACATTTATATTACGAACACGATCCTTAATCTTATAAGCATTTGCCCGATAAGCAATGCTATGCGCTGTCTTACAGTCTACATGCACAGGAAACTTCCCTGTAGCGTCTAACTGGATTGTTTTGTTGTATGCTAAATATAAACCCCTACCAGGAAGTTTCTTAGCTATTTCCACAAGTGTAGAAGTTTTACCGCTACCTGCAAATGCTTTTATTTTTAGGCTTTGACCTTTAATCGCCGCTTCTACGCAAAGTTTTTGCTCGTTAGTGAGTTCATAGTTAATACAAGAGGTTGCTTGCGTATAATCCATTGAACTAACATGGTTCTCATGATGCATACATTTTAAATCAATATTTTTTATGATAGTGTCTACTCTTTGCATATTAGTTTTACTATTAATCATTAATCGAAACACCGATAGTCTATGCTAGGAATTTATTTTTAGCATATACGGTGGAGCATATTTCTTCAGAAAATTTTTAGCTTGTCTATTACCTTTTTGAGCATGAGTACTTAAACTCTTAAATAACTCATTAATCAGCTCATTCTGATAATGCTGACGAAAACTTTCACAATCCTCATACCTTGACGATTGGGCTAATTTTGTAAGTTCATCAATATTCATATCTAAACCCAAGCAAATTTCTGATATCGAAAATCCAATTTCAGAGAACTCTTTAAATTCTTTAAGTTTTGTTTTTATATCCATATACTAACTGACCTTTTTTAATTCTTCTTTTTCTTCTATCTCATTCTCAAAAACCAGCCGCTCGGCTTTTTGAATTTGGGTATAGACCTTCTTAATACTAGCATTGCCTGAGGCTACTTCTGCTTTTTGTTCATCAGTGCCTTTAGTTTGTATTTTGTCATACTGAAAAGAAGTTATATGACCTACACCTGCCATTTTGGCAATAACTTCCAATGCACGACCTTTTGTTGAGTCATCACTTGTGTTCACTGGTGAACTAATGTTCGAATCTTCATCAACTAAGTCATTCCTAGTACCTTGCCTTGCTTTAACCTTTTCCACTTCGAACTCTTTAAACTTATAAGCAAGAGCCAGCCTAGTGTCTGTCTCACGCTCTAATATGGAATCAGATAAACAGCAATGTATTAAACGACTGAGTTTTAACTCCTCATCCATCACAAGGTCTAAATACTCAAGTAACTTTGTTCTATTAATAGTTGTCATATTTTTAAACTATATTCTTCTTTTTTATTGTATCACAATTCACCTAATAAATATACCCTAACCCGTGTA
>JAIFLQ010000049.1 GCA_020048975.1 Rickettsia sp.
CTTTATCTATCAAAGGAACAAACCTTATTAACCATCTTTGCAGAGTGGCATGATCTATTACCGCTCCTCGGATACTAGCCATTTCCTCTAAGTCTCGATAACTCAGAGAAAATCTACATTTCATGTACACAAAGAGCATGATGATTTCTGGTGAAGAGCAAAATCCTTTAAAATGTTTGAGTAGTTTGGAGGAAATATGAAACGGCATTAGGCTAATTTTTTACTTCGTTATAACAAATTCTAAACTCATTGACAACACATGCGACAGAACCCATTAGATTTATATTTAGTAAAGCATGAGGTAAATTCTTAATTAATAAGTAATTTTCAAAAAGTGAAAATTTCAAATTATTAAATATTGTCTGATTTTTTATGAAGTATCATTGCATCGCCATAACTAAAAAAACGCATCTTATTGTCTATGGCATATTCATATAAATTTTTGCTTTCCTTAGTGCCAAAAAATGCACAAACTAACATAAATAAAGTAGATTTTGGTAAATGAAAGTTAGTAATTAAACTATCTACTATTTGGAATTTATAACCTGGAGTTATAAATATATCAGTCTCGCGAGAAGCGGGATGCAATTTGCCGCCTTCAGCACAGGATTCTAAGCTCCTAAGTGCAGTCGTCCCAACCGAGATTATTCTTCTTCCTTCAGATTTTGCTTTATTAATTGCACTTGCCGTACTTAAGCTAATATGAAAATACTCAGAATGCATTTTATGATCACTGATATTATCTGTTTTTACTGGTAAAAATGTACCTGCTCCAACATGTAGAGTTATAAACTGAATTTCAATATTTTTGGCTTTTATTTTTTCTAGTAATTCTGGAGTAAAATGCAAACCAGCTGTAGGAGCAGCAACAGAGCCTTTGTTTAAACTATATACAGTTTGATATCTCAAAAAATCTTCTTTATTTGGAGTTTGTCTTTTTATATATAATGGTAAAGGTACTTCGCCATATTGATCAAGAAAAGTAAATATCTCGATTCCATCTAATACAAATTTAACTTCTATCTCACCAAATTCAAATTTATTGGTAATAACTAATTTGTGATTATCAAAAAAAAACTCATCACCTATTGTCAATTTCTTCGCAGGTTTAGCAAATGCTCGCCAAGAGTTCTCCATTGATGAAGGTTTGTTTAAATTGACATTAATAGTTTTACCCGATTTATCTAAAGTTAGCTTAGCATTTATTACTCTGCTATCATTAAAAACCATTAAATCACCTGGATTTAAATAATCTATAATATCTGAAAATTTTACTATTTTATTATTTTCAGAGGAGATAATTAGATTTGATTGATCTCTATATTCTAAAGGTTCTTGAGCAATGAGTTCAAGAGGAAGGTCAAAATCAAAATTAGAAAGATTCATTTGTTAAATTCCAATATCAATAAAGTCATACAAAATGAAAAATTGTATCTTTCGTTATAGGTGTTGGCCTATAAAATCTGTCATGGCGAGGAGCTCTAGCGACGTGTCCATCCACAAGGCCATGGATCACTTCGCTAACGCTCGTGATGACAGTATTTGTATGACCTTATAAAATTAAGAGTAAATTATTTTATACTTTTTACCAATTCTTTAACAGCATTGACAGAAGATGTAAAATTGTCTTTTTCTTCCTTAGTAAGTTCGATTTCAACAATTTTTTCAACACCATTTTTACCTATAACCACAGGTACGCCAACATAAATTCCTTTTTCGCCATATTCTCCATTTAAATAAGCAGCACAAGGCGTAATTTTGCGTTTATCGTGTAAATAACTCTCAGTCATTTCAATCGCTGACACTGCAGGTGCATAATAAGCTGAACCAGTTTCAAGTAAGGCAACTATTTCACCACCACCATTTTTAGTACGCTCGATTATTGAATCAATTTTTTCTTTTGTAGTCCAGCCCATCTTGATTAAATCGGGAACAGGTATACCAGCAACTGTTGAGTATCTAACCAAAGGAACCATAGAATCGCCATGTCCACCGAGTACAAAACTAGTTACATTATCAACAGAAACTTTGAATTCTTCAGCCAGAAAGTAATTAAATCTAGCAGAGTCTAGTACACCAGCCATGCCAACAACTTTATTTGGAGATAATCCACTTTCTTTCTGCAGGACATATACCATAGCATCAAGTGGATTTGTAATAACAATCACAAACGCATTGCTAGCATATTTTTTTATACCTTGAGCAACTTCTTTCATAACACTTGCATTAGTAGCAACTAGGTCATCTCTACTCATACCTGGTTTTCTTGGAATACCAGCTGTAATAATTACTACATCTGAATCTTGTATATCGGCGTAACTACTTGTACCCATCAAATTAACGTCTGACCCATCTAAAGTTTTACTTTGAGCAATATCAAGAGCTTTACCTTTAGCCTTACCGGTTCCAAGATCGAATAATACTACATCCCCAAGAGCCTTGTAAGCTGCAATATGAGCTAAAGTGCCGCCAATGTTACCGCCACCTATTAAAGATATTTTTGGTCTTTTGTGCATAGGATCCTCCTATAAAATAATTAAGGTTAAGAGTTCATTGAATTAAAAAACTCATTATTAGTTTTTGTTTCTTTAAACTTGCTAAGTAAAAATTCCATCGCATCAACAGTTCCCATAGGATTGATAATACGACGAAGTACCCACATTTTCGAAAGTATTGCTCTATCAACAAGTAATTCTTCTTTTCTAGTACCAGACTTAGTAATATCAATTGCTGGGTAAATTCTTTTATCAGCAATTTTACGATCCAGAACAATTTCAGAATTACCAGTACCTTTAAACTCCTCAAATATTACTTCATCCATTCTGGAGCCAGTTTCAATTAATGCTGTTGCAATAATTGTCAAAGATCCACCATTTTCTATATTACGAGCTGCTCCAAAAAATCTCTTAGGTCTTTGCAGGGCATTTGCATCAACACCACCAGTCAAAACTTTTCCAGATGATGGTACTACCGTATTATAGGCTCTTGCTAATCTAGTAATAGAATCTAATAGTATCACAACATCTCTCTTATGTTCAACTAATCGTTTTGCTTTTTCAATGACCATTTCGGCTAATTGTACGTGTCTTGCCGCTGGTTCATCAAATGTTGAGCTTACCACTTCTCCTTTTACCGAACGCTGCATGTCTGTAACTTCTTCTGGTCGCTCATCAATTAATAAAACCATTAAATATACTTCTGGATTGTTGGTAGTAATAGCATGTGCAATATTCTGTAACAAGACCGTTTTGCCTGTTCTAGGAGGAGCAACTATCAAAGCTCTCTGACCTTTGCCCATTGGGGCTACAAGCTCTATGGTTCTTGTGCTAAAATCTTTTGTTTCATTGTCCATTTCAAGGAACAATTTTTGATCAGGGTACAGGGGGGTTAAGTTATCAAAATGAACTCTGTGATAGGCATTGTCATTATTTTCAAAGTTAACCTTGCTCAGTTTTAGTAAAGCAAAATATCTTTCACCAGATTTGGGAGCTCTGATTTGACCCTCTACAGTATCACCTTTCTTTAAGCCAAATCGACGAATTTGATTAGGTGATACATAAATATCATCAGGGCCAGCTAAATAATTAGCATCAGGCGAGCGTAAAAAACCAAATCCATCAGGCAATATTTCCAAAACTCCTTCTCCAGAAATATGGCCACCTTGGTCAACAATTTTCTTTAAAATTGAGAAAACTAATTCTTGCTTCAATAAAGAGCTTACATTTTCTATACCAAGTAATTCTGCTTGAGCCTGCAATTCTTCAGGTGATTTCTGCTTTAATTGCCTTAATGTAACTCTTACACCACTACTCTCTCCAGAGGGTTCTAGATCGGTTTGTGCTTTTTTAGCCTCATGAGTATGCGTCTTTTTAGAATTAAAAGGTTCGTTAATCTTACGAATTCTTCTTTCTCTTACACCAGTTTCTGTAGTTCTTTTTTGTGAGATATCGTCATGAACCTCAGATGTATTATTTGTATTATTGTTATTTGAAGAATTCACCTCTTCATAAGAATCTTCATAAGAAGTTGAAAAAGAATGCTCTTCCAAAGAATCATTTGCTATTTGTTTTTTCTCAGTAGATTTTTTAGTTATATTAGAGGAATTATTTTTTGAGATTTTAAGAATTTCGTTTTTTTCTTTTGTCATTGTGATTGAATTAATAATTAATTTTGAAAATGTGATTAGAAGTAATAAGTTAAAAGCTTAAAAATAAACGATTGGATTGAAAATATTCAAGTAAGGATCATAAGCAAGTCCTGACAATAATTCATATCAAGCAAACAACTTAGTAAATACTTAAAAAAGCTTGGGATATTATTTGAGAAAGAGATATATCGAGCATCTCAACTTAACATGTTATATATGATAACAAATCAAAAATACTTGTCAAGTAAACTATACAAATCTTGTGATAATTTATTTTCATATCCAAGCTCCTGGCTTCAAAATAGCTAACTAATTGAGCGAAAAAACGTCATTACTGACGAACATAGTGAGCGCGGCAATCGAAGTTAATAATGGATGACCACGTCGATTACGCTCCTCGCCATGAAGCTCTGTAAGCCTGATGTTACAGCTTAGATGGGGCTTGCTGCCATGCAACAAGCCCCTGCGCTGTACAGCAATTACGGTTTTTAAGCCGATTATACCATTTCCCATTTCAAATGATCCAAACGAATTTTTTGAGTCTCGGCTGTGCTCACGTAGCAATCTACGCTCTGCAGTCTCGCTCTTAAATTCATTAGTCCAATTTAAAATGGGAAATGTTATTACTTGTGAACGGATATTTATTTTCATCTGGTGGCGGTAGGTTATTTTTTGAGTTTTTTTGTTTTTAGCGAGGCCAGATAAGCAGTATTTAGCCAGTTTCCAAGCAATTCCTCATTTTCCATAACTTCCAGCGGAACAAGCCAATAGGACATACTGATAATTTTATCACGAGCTTTATAACAAAACGGCTTTGATCCTTTTAATTCATAGATTTCAGCCGATTGCTTATCAACTTTGAAATATAATTCGTCATCTACAATTATCCCAATAATTACTGAATCTTTGTAAACGCCATACCCTCCGAACATCGCTCGTATTTTTATGTAACCATACGGTGATAGTAAGTCTATTATGTGATTTGCAAATTCATTTTTAATCACAGCTTTATGCCTCAATTATACAATACTAAACTTAATGTATCCTTTCAAAGTCTGGCCAAGATAGCTAATTAAAGTAAAAGCGTCATGGGCGAGGAGAAAAGCGACGTGGTCATCCACAAAGCCATGGATCACTTCGCTAACGCTCGTGATGACCTTAGAGGGCCAATGTTAGTTCGTGATGACAACATTCGTTATGGCTGGTATAAGCGAAGTGACCATCCACA
>JAIFLQ010000004.1 GCA_020048975.1 Rickettsia sp.
GGTTCTTTGCAGGAGGGTACCGATTTTCTCGGCATAGGTGTCTAGAACTTTACAACTCATCACTTTCTTGTTGACAACAAAAATGCCCCATCATATTATTTCCATAACGTATCTGAATGCTAAATAAAAAGATCATTGAATAAGAGGCCTTATCCCAGTAGCAAAAATTTTCAAACTTTCTGTTTTAGATTTAAGAATTTGGGTTCACCTCGGCTGTAGTGATCAAGAAAAGTTCAATCCTCAATTAGTTAGTTTTAACATTGATTTGAACTTTCAAGCTCCACCAGTGGGGGTAATAAATGATAATCTTGAAGACACCGTCTGCTATTCTCGACTTGTAAAGAATATAAAAAACTTTTGTCGTGATAAAAAATTTAATCTAGTAGAACATTTAACAGCCGAAATTTATAAAGTTGTGAATGAATCTTTGCAACAAAATCGATCACTTGTTACTTCTATTAATGTAACTGCTCACAAAGTATCCCCACCTGTTCCAGATATTCATGGGGGCGTCACTTTCACTTACTGCGCTGCTCCTTTTAAAAAGGAGTAAGTATGCTATATATTAGCCTAGGTTCCAATTTAGGTAATCGTATAAATAATTTGAGAACAGCAGCTAATTTAATTGCAACACGTTATTTGCGTAATAGTTTTTTCTCCATAATACTAGAAACAGAATCTATTTTACCAGAAAATGCTCCTGTTTCTTGGAACAAACCATTTCTAAACATGATTATTGCGGGAGAAACTGATCTATCACCCAATGAGTTGCTAATAGCTTTGAAATCAATTGAATCTGAAATGGGGCGGTCTGAGCCTTATGAGAGATGGTCGCCTCGTATTATTGATTTAGATATTCTGATTTGGGATAATCTTGAAATCCACTCTCCAAAACTTACAATTCCACATCCTGAATTAAATAACCGACCTTTTTTTCATCACCTCCTTGCTTTGATGGGGATGAAATTTTGGCAACATACTGAAAACGCAACTTCCTTTAAAAAAAGTTTTGTATTGAATCCTCAGTTTGTAGGCGTTGTAAATGTTACAAGCGATTCATTTTCAGATGGAGGGTTGTTTGAACAAGTTGACAAAGCTATTGGGCAAATATTAAAACTAGACTCTGATGGGGCAAGCGTGATTGAAATTGGCGCTCAATCTACAAGACCTGGAGCCATGATAAACAACTCTGGTGATGAATATGCTAAATTAAAGCCTATTTTAGATAGGCTGACAGAATTAATGCATGAAAAAACTATTGTAATTAGTGTTGATACATTTTGGCCATCAGTAATATATAAACTTCTTGAAAATTACCCTATCAGCATAATAAACGATGTAAAAGGTGAACTTGACGAAGATACATTAAAATTTATTGCAGAAAGAAATTGCAGCTTATGCTTAATGCATTCTCTAAGTATCCCTCCAACTAAGAAGCTAATTATACCATTAGAAAAAAGACCAATCGATGTTATAAAAGAATGGGGTAAATTGTCTATTGATCGATTGCTATCTCTTGGATTTTCTCTTGATCAAATTATTTTAGATCCTGGTATTGGCTTTGGAAAATCTATTTACCAAAATATTGAAATTCTACGAAATGCACAGGAACTAAAAGAACTGGGCGCAAAAGTGATGATTGGGCATTCTAGAAAATCCTACATTAACGCTTTTTCTCAAGTAAATCCCTCAGACAGAGATATAGAAACTATAGCTATTTCTTCTACTTTAAAAGGAAAAGTTGATTTTTTAAGAGTTCATAATGTAGAAGATCATATGCGTTTTTTAGTTGCTCATGAAAATTTTAATGTTATAGGCTAATGGCTAAATTTAAAGAAATAGTAGGTATTATGGCAGTCACTGAGGAAGGTGTAATTGGAAAAAACAATACCCTACCCTGGCATTATCCAGATGAACTTAAGCATTTCAGGCAGATAACCGATAAGCATACTATTGTTATGGGACGCAAAACTTATGACTCAATTCCTAGAAATAGTTTATCTAATAAAAGACTAATCGTTTTTTCAAGGAATCCAAAAACGAGTGATGATACTACAATATTTGTAAAATCTTTAAATGAATATTTTGATATTATTAAGACGTTAAAAAAGTCAGAAAAAATATTTATGATCGGAGGGGCAGAAATTGCTCATTTATTTTTAAGTCATGAACTGATATCATCTTTTATCCTGACAAAAATTCATCGTTTATATTCAGGAGATACTTATCTTGACTTAAAATATTTCGAAGGATGGGAGAAAAATATTTTAAAATCTTGCCCAGACTATACTATTTTTCAATTAACAAATCTGTGAGGAAATATTATGACATTTTGCATGAATCTAAATCGTTCGCTTGAAGAATTACATTTATTAAATCATCCTTTTTACAAAGCTTGGAATGAAGGAAAATTAACGCATGAGTCTCTTCAACTTTATGCACAAGAATATTATCATCACGTAGCCGCTTTTCCTCGTTATATAAGCCAGATTCACGCTCTATGCCCTGATATTTCAGCAAGACAGATTTTGTTGGAAAATTTAATTGATGAAGAACAAGGAGCGGATAATCATCCTGAATTATGGATACGCTTTGCCGAAGGATTCGGAGTAAAGAGAGAAGAAATAAAACAACCTCCAGAATTGCAAAAAACAGCAGAGCTTGTTGATGGTTATTTCGATTTAGTTAAGGCTGATTATGCTACAGGGCTTGGTGCTTTATACGCTTACGAGAGGCAAACGCCAGAAGTATCAAAATCTAAAATCGATGGTTTAAAAAAACATTACGCCGTCTCTGATGAAAAAACATTACAATTCTTTTCTGTGCATGAAAAAACAGATGAGTGGCATACAGAGGAATTAGTTGGTCTTATTGAAAAACTTAGTGAAACTGATCAAGAAAAAGTTTTGCAAGGAGCTACAAAAGGTGCGAAATTATTATGGTCTTTCCTAGATGGGATGGTTGAGCATCATGCGTGTTGAAGCTATAAAGACTCATAAAATTGACAAGAACGATGTGATATCTAAAATTCTTGATCAATATATTAAAACAGTTGAAGAGGAGGATATAATTGTGATCACCTCTAAGATTATCAGTATAGTACAAGGGCGTTTGGTAGCAAAAAACACTATATCTAAGCGTTCACTTGTCTACAAGGAAGCAGACCTTGTATTAGAAACAGATGTAAATCCTTATGATTTGTATTTAACAATAAAAAATGACGTGCTTATACCGTCTGCTGGTATTGATGAATCTAATATTGATGGGTTTTATGTTTTGTATCCTGAAGATGTTCAAGAAACAGCTGCCCAGATCTGGGAATATTTAAAAAAACAACATAATGTGCAAAAACTCGGTATTGTTATCACTGATAGCCATACAACCATTATGAGAAGAGGTGTTACTGGTATTGCGCTTGGATGGTGTGGGTTTGAACCACTCTACTCTTATATAAACAAGCCAGATCTATGTGGTAATCCGCTTCGTGTGACGCAGGTTAATATTCTAGATTCTCTAGCGACCGCAGCAGTCTTTGTTATGGGAGAAGGTAACGAACAGACTCCTTTAGCCATTATTAGAGACGCGCCCAAAATATCTTTTCTTAACAGGATTCCAACCGTAGAAGAGCAAAAAGCAATAGTAATTTCTATGGATGAAGACCTTTATGCGCCTCTTCTGCGAAGCGCTAATTGGTCAAAAATTATGGACAAAAGATAATTTATCAAATTTAGTATATTTTGTACTTGATATTTTTTATCTATTTTGTATCTTACTAATCATACGTTGGCTAACTAAATACAAGAATCTAATAATATTGATTCATGTAGGTAAAATTTAAGTTGTTTTTCTAACTTACAAGGTGTATATTAAGCGGGTGTAGCTCAGGGGTAGAGCGCTACCTTGCCAAGGTCGAAGTCGAGGGTTCGAATCCCTTCACCCGCTCCATGTACCCTTCTTTTGTTTAAACACTATTAATAGGTGTGTCACATTATGCCAAAATATAATTTTCCAGCAGTTTTTGCTCTTATTTTGTATCCAGTCTTCCTGATTACATTAGGTATAAATTATGTTCTTGATTATCAGGTTGGTTGGTTTGAAGGATTGTTGTTTATTTGTGGTTATTATATTGCAAACATTACCGTAGGCGTTGGTTTACATAGGTTATGGTCTCACGATTCTTATAAAATAAATAAATATGTAGAATTCATTTTGATAATGTTGTCCGCTGGTACCTTACAGGGACCCGCCCTATCATGGGCTTCAAATCATTTTAAACATCATACATATACCGATACTGACTTAGATCCACACTCTCCTCTTAAGTACAAAAGCAAAGTAAGAGGCTTCTGGTGGTCGCACATGGGTTGGATGCTTGAAGGAGAAGGTAGTTACAAGTCCATTGATAAAGTTACTATGGTCAAACTTGGTAGAAACAAATTACTGAGATGGCAGTTAAAATACTACTGGGAACTTGCTACAATCATGAATACTGTTGTACCAGCTCTTATTGGATTTGCCTTCGGTCACACTGTTTTAGCAGCTTATACGGGTTTCTTATTCATTGGCCTTGGCCGTGCTTTGCAACAACAAATAACTTTTTTTGTAAACTCGCTTTGTCACTTCGCTGGAACACAAAAATATATTCAGGGTACTTCTGGTGACGTGTGGTGGCTCGCTTTACTTTTGCTAGGAGAAAATTGGCACAATTATCATCACGCTTTTCCTTCGGATTATAGAAATGGTGCTAAATGGTATCAATTTGATGTTCATAAATGGATTATATACTTGATGAGTGTTTTTGGTCTTGCTTGGGATTTAAAACGGACTCCTCAAGTGAGAGTGGAAGCAAAAGTTTCGCAAACTCTGGAGCAATATATTACTTTACGTAAAGAACAACTTGAATCAATGAATGCCAAAATAGCTGAGCTTGCTTTAAATGTACAGAATAGACTTGTAGAGATAGAAAACACTAATTTGAGAAAAAGATTTGCGCATTCTTTAACCAAGTTACAAAATAATCTAAGCAACATCACTCAACAATTAAATCAGCAGTTAAAAAATTTCGAGAATTCCTCTGAAAATATAGTGAATATTATCAGTAAAGAAATAAAGAGAATAGAAAACTCTTGGCAAAAACTTTATAGAGAGCTTGAGTTACAAAAAATTACTCATTCATAAACTATAAATAGTTTGCTCGTTTAGATATTGTATCTATTCAAGTGGGTAGCTTAAAAACCCATTATCACAAGAAGCGAATGGCTTTGTGGATGGTCACTTCGCTTATACCAGCCATAAAGAATGTTGTCATCACGAAAGAACATTGGCCCTCTAAGGTCATCACGAGCGTTAGCGAAGTGATCCAT
>JAIFLQ010000068.1 GCA_020048975.1 Rickettsia sp.
TCATGTAGTTGGTCTATATACCAAAATTTATAATAATTATCAAAACAAATAACCATAAGCGAGAAAGCTAAAATGGCCCAGGACTAATTATCTAAAAAATAATATAGTGCAGTTCGTTCAGTCCATAATAAAGCCTATACCAACGGTGAATATTGTGACCACAGAATCTTAAGAAACCAGCGATCTGAAAAATGGAAATCTCCTATTAGCGACTTCAGAACTCCTCTCTATAACCACTTTTTCTTTTTACATATTTTATAAGGTAACCAACCTGAAATTAGCATTACTAACAATGTAAGAGGATAACCTAACCATTGTTTTAATTCTGGCATTATTTCAAAATTCATCCCGTAAATACTGGCTATTAAAGTTGGAGGCAAAAATATTAGAGATACTATGGAAACCAATTTCACTATATTACTTTGTTCTAGTTGTATTATTCCAAGTAAGGCATCTAATAAAAAAGTGATTGATCCAGATAGAAATTTTGTGTGTTCAGAAATTGAATTTAAATCAGCAAGGATAATGGATAATCTTAAAATTTGAGATTTGTTCTTTGCAAATTTATTTGATTGTTGAGAGTAATTAATAGCTCTACTAATAGACAAAATACTTTCCTCAGTTTTGGAAAGAAAGTTTCCTTGTTGACCAATCTTTTTTAATATTTCAGCATAATCAGCTTTTTCTTTAGAAGCTGGGTTTGTTAAGAAAATTTCTCTATTTAATTTGTCAATATTAAGCCTTACCTCTTGTAGAATATCAGCTAATATTTCAATAATAATATCCAGTAATTCCAAAAATATTTCTTTGGCTTCAGTATACTTATTTGGATCTTTTGAAAATTTTTGGCTAAAAGAATTAAAAGATTTTAATTCATCATCATATCTTACTGTAATTAGAATATTATTAAGTAAAATAAACGTAACAGAATGATTAATAATGGATGTGAAATTAGGGTTAATTAATGATATAATAAAGTAAGTAGCATTATTTTCTACATATAGCCTGCTAGATACTTCAATTTGCTCCATTTCTTCTTTACTAGGAATATCAATTGCTAAAAAGGTTTCAATTAATTTTTCTTCTTCTCTAGACATATTTACTAAATCAATCCATAAAGTAGATGAATCTAGAATAACTTCTTTACTTCTTTCAATTTTATTGTTTTGACTTAAATAAGTTGTAATCATAAGGTTGCCATTTGTACTATTTTAAATAACAGATTCTATATTTGCAATTCCACAACTACTAAGTAACTCTTTGTCTAAAGTAGCAATTTTTGCTTCAAGTCGCAAAGCTAGATCCAAGTAAGATGAATTATAAGAAGTTAAATTATACGTAGTAGCAATTCGACCTATCGAGTGTAGAGACTCAGCTGTAGAACAAAATTTATCAACCGTAATAGGCAATTGGTTGAGTAGCTGTAAATATTCTTCATAATCACTATTGTTAATACGCTGTTTTTTCAATGATGAAATAAGAACATTGTTACATTCCAAATAAAATATAGCGGGAACGTATACATTATAAACTTTATTTGATATTTGATTGTAAACGTCATCTATCTTAAGCTGTAGTTCATCTGGTAGAATCGATGACATGATAAAAGAGCAATCTATAACTAAATTCATTTTCTACCAAGGTTTTTTAGTTTAATAACATCTTCTACACTACAGATCTGAGTACGTTTTTTTAACGCGCTAAATTTTTTAAACAAATCATCATATTTTTGTGCATAATATTTACCTACTGGTATAATAAAGGCTACTTTTTTACCCCTGTTTGTTATACATAATTCTTCACCATTTTCTACTTCCTTGATTAACTCTGGTAGATGAGTTTTTGTTTTAAACATCCCTACTGTTCTCATAATTCAATTTTAACCATCTAGTTTGTTTCACTAGTTTATTATAGTTTAATAATGGAAGCAATTTAAATTATTAAACAAAAAGTTAAAATAATATCTTTAAAAAATTTGTTTCCAACTGTGACAGTAAGGTAGCTGACCGTTTTTATTATAATATTTCTGATGATAATCCTCGGCCTTCCAAAAGGTTGTTACTGGCTTTAGCTGAGTCGCCACTTTATAGCCCATATCTTGTAACTGATGAATTATATCACTTGCTAATTTCTTTTGAACTTCTGAATAGTAAAATATATTACTTAAATATTGATAACCTATATCCCCTCCTTGGCCATCTTCTTGCTGAAAGTCATGTATTTCAAAGAAAAACTGTATTATTTATTCTAACTGCTTCTACGTGAGAAGTGTTGCTATTACATACCAGCTCATATGAAGGGTCATCAACAAAGCCACCAGTGTAACCAACTTCTGTTTTAAGAACTCCATTTAATTTGCTAAAATGATATTCTACCCCCCAAAAACATCCAGCAGCTAAAATTGCTTCTTCTGTTATCACCTTTTAACTCAAACTTATTTTTTCTGTAGAACTCTTAATTTTAGGAGTTTTTTTTATAGGATTAGGATTCTTAGTCAAATTTGATTTACTAGTACTCAAGACGTCTTTTACGTTATCTAAGTCTCCTTTTAAACTCTCCATTCTTTTAGTTATCATTTCTGAGTCTCTCTTAAATCTTTCTATATCTACTTTTTTTTGAGCTGCATCAACAACAATTTTTTCTTTTCCTTTATCTAAAATTATATCCATGTCATCCTTAGTCCTAAGTGCTGGTTTTGGTTTGGTATCTTGGAGTTTAATGGTTTCATTTTCTTTTCTTACAGCCTCTGTAAGTCCTGAATGTTTTTGAGTATTTAATTTATTATTAGGGTTATATTTACTATAAGGATTTAGAGCATCTTTTATTCCGTGTAATAATTTGATAGCAAAGCTTTCCTTATTTTTTACAGGAGGTGTTTCTTGGTTTATGTGGTCCAAATATTCTTGGAATTTGGCTTTGATTTGTTCGGGCTTAAAATGATAAAAATTATCTTCTTTCATCACGGCTAAATAAGCTTTATTTTCAATCTGAATCTTACGTGTTTGTTCTCTTAACTCTTCAATACTATCGTATCCTACATCTCCCCTATTCCTCTCTGAGTTTATCAAATGAACAAGCTGCTCTCTGATTTCTGGATGTTGAGATATTTTTTCTTTTAACATGATCGTTAACTCCTTAGTGCCATCTACGGCTCCCATGAGTTCTCCGGCACTACCAGCAATTTCAAATCCAGTTTTTATTCTTTCGGCAACTTCTAGACCTGTTTTGACGTGCTTAATTGCTTCTATACCTTTTATTGGATTCAGGGCCACTGTTGCAATATCAAGGCCAGCATTGACTACAGAAACAATTTTTCCAGCAATTTCTAAAGAATGATCATGTTTTAATTTTTCCTTATTACTTAATTTGCTATCTCGTTCAAAAGTTAAGTTTTTACTAGTATCTTGTAATCTTGGCTGCAAATCTAATATTTTCTGCCTTACGCATAAAGCTGTTGCATAATCAACTAATGCTGTGTTTTCAATATCTAAGTTGCGGTTTTTTATAGCTTTAGCAGCGTCGATACCAGTTTTAACGCCTTTTACTGCTAAAACAACAGCTACTATTGCTATAGGAGCAGCTCCTCCAGTTACTATGCCAAGGCCAAGACCTAATCCAGCAATAATTATCGCTCCAGTATTACTTGTTAAAGCTTTATAAGAAATAACAGCAGCTTTTTTAACAAAATACCAAGATTTTTGATACCATTTCTTATTAGTATTGTCTTCGTGATTCTTGCTCACTCAAATCCACATTGATTTACATTTATAGTCATGTAAATATAGTATTAACTATATAGTTAATATATAGTTAATACTGATTTGAAAAAGCGTTATATGTTTTAAGCTGCTTTTTCTTTTGCTAAAGATTTTACAAGCGTATTAACAGCATTCTGATGTTCTGTGCTTTCAATTTTCATGAAATTACGAGAAACCTCGATACACATACGTTGATGACGAGTGATTAGTTCTTCACAATTGCTAGATGATTCTACTCCTTCGTAAAAATAAGATACATTTTTATCTAGAGCCTTCGATATTAATACCAACCTACCAACGGATATTCTATTGTTACCTTTCTCATATTTTTGTAATTGCTGATGAGTTACGCCAATAAGTTTTGATAATTGCTGGCGTGACAACCCTTTTGCTAGCCTTAAGGAATATATTCTTCCACCAATAAACTTATCAATCTCTTCTATTAAATCATTTCTTCGAGCCATAAACCCTACCCTCGTTAAATTTATTTAGTTAACAAACTTTATATTATTTATAATATATTTATACTGTAGATAGTATCACAAAGTTTACTGTATCACAAGATTTTTGTTTAAAATTTTTTAAGATTTACAAGTCAAATAAAAATTTATAATAAAACTAAGACATTGAAACTTTTTAGCAAACCGTATATACCTAAAACTGTATATAATCAGCTTACGTGTAATTTGTTGAAGTGAATGAAAAAAATTATTGTTAATTTATATAGATCAGTAACTAAGATGATTGACCATGATGGAATTGAACATTCTGGTTATATGTCATTTATGGTATTGCTTTCCATTTTTCCATTCTTTATTTTTATTTTGGCTTTCACAGGCTTTTTTGGTGCATCAGAATTGGGAGAAAAATTCATTCAACTTGCCCTTGAAAATATGCCAGCTCAATCTATTGATTCAATTAGAACTAGAGTCAGGGAATTAATAACCACTCCACCACAAGGTCTTTTAACTCTTGCTATTATAGGGAGTATTTGGACATCTTCGTCTTTTGTAGAATGTTTGAGAACTATTTTGAATCGTGTGTATGAAATTAAATCTCCTCCGAATTATTTCTTAAGAAGAATGTTGAGTATTGCCCAGTTTTTATTTATAAGTACCATGATATCTCTTGCTATGCTATTGCTTGTGATAATTCCTATTGGTTTACAAAAAATACCTCGGTTTATGAACCTCATAGAAGATTATAAAACTATATTAAATTTTTCTAGATATCTTTTGGTGTTTTTATCTCTCTTTTTTACAGTCTGTGCTTTATATTATCTAATTCCAAACATAAAACTCAACTTTTTTGAAGTAATTCCTGGAGCATTCTTAAGCGTGTTTTTATGGATTCTAAGTGGATATTTATTATCAACCTATTTAGTCTATTATAATCAATTAAATATAATTTACGGCTCTTTAGGAAGTATCATAGTAACCTTGATTTTCTTTTATATAGTCAACATGATTTTTATCCTAGGAGCAGAGTTTAATTACCTTATGAAGCACAATATTGATAATAATTTATAGAATAATTGAAAATTAAAGAATTCAAGCTGCTTTTGCAAATCAAATTAACCAGATCAAAACAGAAGGAAGATATAGGAATTTCATAGGCTTACAGAGAAAAGCTGGTGAATTTCCAAAAGCTCTCTGGGGAAAAGATAGGGATAAAACTATCACAATGTGGTGTATAAATGACTATCTTGGAATGAGTCAACACCCTATCGTTTTGGAAGCGGCAACAAAGGCTCTTGCTGATAATGGAGTTGGTTCTGGTGGCACTAGAAACATTGGGGGTAATAATTATTCTATTGAAGAATTAGAAAATGAAATTGCCGATCTGCATAACAAAGAATCTGCTTTAGTTTTTACTTCTGGCTATGTTTCTAATGATGCTAGTCTCGTTTCTTTAGCAAAAATTATACCTGATTTAGTTTTTTTCTCAGACGAGCTTAATCACGCATCTATGGTAGCTGGTATTAGAAATTCAAAAAGCGAAAAATATATTTACAAACACTTAAATATCAACCACTTAGAAGATCTTCTTAAATCTATTGATATTAACAGACCTAAAGTTATAGCTTTTGAATCGGCTTATTCTATGGATGGTCAAATATCCCCTATAAAAGAAATCTGCTCACTTGCTGAAAAATATAATGCCATGACTTATATTGATGAAGTGCATAGTGTTGGGCTGTATGGTAAAAGAGGGGCTGGTATCGCTAATATGCTCGGTTTCGAGGGTAAAATAGATATTATTCAAGGAACATTAGCTAAAGCTTACGGGGTAATTGGAGGTTATATAGCAGGGAACAAAGATATGATAGATGCTATTAGGTTAACTGCTAGCGGATTTATTTTTACCACATCACTTCCACCTGTCATTACCGCCGCCGCAAAAGCTAGTATCCTTCATCTTAAAAATTCAGATGCGGAAAGAATTAAGCATCAAGAAGTAGTAGCTAAAGTAAAAGAATCTTTTAAAATAGCTGGAATTGGATTTTTTCCTAACAAGAGCCATATCGTACCTATAATCATTGGCGACCCTGAAAAAACAAGATTAGCTTCACAATTGTTAATTGATAGACATAGTATTTTTGTTCAACATATAAATTTTCCAACCGTACCAAGAGGTACGGAGCGTTTAAGAATTACCCCAACACCTGCCCATACCGATCAAATGATCGAACAACTGACGTTGGCTTTAGTTGATGTGTTTAGTGAGCTAGGAATCAAATTAACCTTTGAAGAAGCTGCTTAAATCATGCTATTAATATGATTGATTTTCCTAATATTAATCCTGTAATATTGTCTATTGGACCATTAGCAATTTCTTGGTATTCTCTTGCTTATGTAGTGGGAATTTTGTGTGGATGGTATTATGTCAATAAATTGATTTTACTGCACCCTCTTGGTATTAACAAAAAACATACTGAAGACTTTGTTAGCTGGGCCATTATTTCTATTATTATTGGCGGTAGACTAGGATATGTTTTATTTTATGACCCAGAAAAATACTTAGCAAATCCTATTGAAATTTTTAAAACCTATGAAGGTGGCATGTCTTTTCATGGTGGAATATTTGGTGTTGGTCTAGCCAGCTATTTGTATTGCAGAAAAAATCAAATTAGATTCCTTTCTTTCTCTGATATTTTAGCTGTTGTAGCGCCGATCGGGCTTTTTTTAGGAAGATTAGCAAATTTTATCAATGCAGAATTATATGGGAGGCCTACTGACGTTCCTTGGGCAGTGATTTTTCCTTATAGTGATAACCTTCCAAGACATCCAAGTCAATTATACGAAGCATTATTAGAAGGTTTTGTACTGTTTTGGATAATGATATATTTTACTTATAGAAGGAAAGCTCTGATAAATCCTGGTAGAATTTCTGGTATATTCTTAATTTTTTATGGTATTTTTAGAGCTTTTATTGAATTTTTTAGAGAGCCAGATGTTAAAATTGGTTTTATTGCGAAGTATTTTACTTTGGGTCAGTTATTGTGTATGCCAATGATTATAATTGGTATCTACTTATTAACTTATAGCACTAAGCATATTATTCAGGATGGCGATAGATTACAAAATAAGATCAATAATTAAAGATTTTGGTCATATTAAAATTGATGACATGATGAGAGAGGTGTTATCAATCAACCCTAGTTCCTATTATAGATCTAAAACTTCAATTGGTGCAGATGGCGATTTCATCACATCTCCAGAAATTTCTCAACTTTTCGGTGAAACTATTGGATTTTGGGTTATTAATAAATGGCAAGAGATGGGGTGCCCCAAAAAATTTGCTTTAGTTGAGTTAGGACCAGGACAGGGAATATTAATGCGTGACTTAATGCGCGTGGCTAAATTATTACCAGAATTTATGGAAGCGGTTGAGATTTTTCTTTATGAGATAAATCAAAATTTTATAAAAAAGCAAAAAAACAACCTTGCCTTTATAAAGCAAAAAATATACTGGATTAATAATATTAATAAACTTCCTCCGATACCTTGTATTATCATTAGTAATGAGTTTTTTGACGCCCTGCCTGTAAAACAATACATAAAAAGTCGTCATATATGGTATGAGTCGGTTATAG
>JAIFLQ010000029.1 GCA_020048975.1 Rickettsia sp.
AGTACGAGTTTAATGCCTACAGACGGAAATATCAAGAATCTGGGGTATTATCTCATGAAGCAAAGGCCTTGGAGTCTGATGTTAATAATTTACTGGGTGGATGGTGTAATTTAGTAGGGAAGATTACTAAAGGATATAACCCACCTTCAAGTTTAGAGGGAAAATCGCTTAGTATCGGAGATGTTAACACCTCTTTATCTACCAACAGTTCGTTGGAGCTAGAGGTAGAGAAAAGAGAGTATCGACAAAACCCTTGCTTGCGTTATGGCATAGCATTAGACGAATCTTTTTCCTCTGATTTTAACGATAAAGGCAGTCGCTACATTGATTATGATTATCTGGAAATTGAAGAACGTAATAATTGCGTTAACATTAATTTATCTCATATACCTGAGGAGCAAAAATATCTCAAAGTAACACCTAGTGATAATGATAATTCTATAAAATTAGAGACTATGGGCTGCAAAGAATATTTTGTAAAGTTAAAGGAATTAGAGATGAATGACCAAGGAGAATTTGTAATGACTTTGAGGTCTGTACAGTCCAATCTTTTTCTGAGAAAAAACGAGGATATGAAAAATAATAGAATTTTAGCCGATAATTTAATTATGAATTCTGCGGTTATTTCGCTACACTCAATTACTGAAGATATTAAACCGCAAAAAGATTTTTCCAAGATAGACGGAGTAATATCCAGTATTTTAGATGGTTTATTAAAGAATTAGTAATATTAGTAGAAAAAGGATATATCTTAAAATGTAAACATTACTGTAATAAAATTATTTTATGTCAGTTGATAGAAAAACCTCTTTGCCTGTGATTGGTATAATTATTTTGCTAATATTTTGTATATCAGTAAATATTTTTATGTATAACAAGCTTAATAAAGAAAATGAAAAATCCCAGTCATTTCTTCTGAATTTATATGCAAAAGAAATAGAGAGACTGATATTAAAGGATTTTTTAAAGATTTTTCAGCATAATTATACAACAAACGATCTTTCTATAATTAGAAATTATAGTCATGAAATTGATAGTAAAAATACTACTTCTGTATCTCAAGTTGTTTATATTTCCAACAATACATTACACGTAAAAACGGCAAATGAATATTTAATCTTAGATTTATCAAATATAAAGCAAATATTAGACGCTATTTCAGAAAATGTATTTTTATACAGTCTTAGTATCGATAATAAACAAATATTAACGAATACACTTGTTGATTTAACTGATAATAAGCTATTAAATATTCCAATTACTAAAAATTTGTTGTTAACTTTAAATCTAAAACATGCATATAACTCACAGTTTATCGCGTTAAATAATAAAGCATTAAAAACTAATATTGTACTTATACTAGCTTTGTTAATCAGTGTATTTTTTGTAGGGCTATTTGTAATATTTTGGTTTTGTAATCAGCGTAAAAAGTTGCAGGCAGAAATAGACCATAAAAATAATATATTATTATTTATAGACAGAGATAAAGATTTTATTATTCAGTGCTATGAATATTCTAAAAAATCAAAATCTGTAGAACAGGAAGTAATTGAAGAGAATTATAATAATGATTATTTACCTTTGTCTATAGCCAATAACATCGAGAATAATAAAGAGGTGGAGATTCTTGTAAATAAAATTACTTTAGCAATAAATGACTATTTTGTTTTCTATAAAAAATATTATCAACTAGATAATATTGAACTAGATATAATAAATAATAATCTTAAAAAGATAGTTTTGCCTTTTGATTATGAAGTGTTTTATCAAATAATGATCGGTATTATTTATAATTTGATGAATTTTAATAAGAAAAGTGTAAAAAAACGGAAAATAATCATAATTTTAAAGGACAGTAAAATTAATATTATTAGTGATGGATTAAAATTAAACAAAGAATATGCTATCAAAGCATCGGCAATGATCTTTCAAGACACGGCAAACCCTTATCTAATGAATTTCGGACAAATGTTTGTATTGTTTAATACATACAACATAAAATTTGATGTTAATTACAACAATAATGACGGCACTAATATTACCATATTGTTACCCAATAACAAAAAATCAAAAAGCACTAATTTTGAAATAATCGAACTTAGTCAATATAGAGGAAATAAAAAATGATTAGTAGTATATTAAAGGTATTATTTATTATGGTCATATTATCTGTGAATACAATAGTACAGGCTAAAACCCTTACAAATTTAGTCACCCCTGTTAGTTATTTTATAAATCATCGCATCCAATTTAATGCTATCGAAGATAATTTTAAAAAATACAACCACATTGGTATAGTTGGAACTAGCGGCATGGGAAAGACCCAACTCGCAAGAATGTATGCATATGAAAATAAAGAAAATTATAACATTATTTGGTTTTTTGATTGTACACTTGACATTAATGAGCAATTTGCGAAATTAGCAAAGGAAATTAATTTAGCATTCAATAATCATATAATAGAAGATCAATCTTTAGCAAAAAAGGAAGTTTTACACTATTTACAATCGAAAAAAGACTGGTTATTGGTATTTGATAATTTAAAGATTAATGAAAATACAAAAATTCAAGACTTGATAGACTGGGAACATAACGGAAATATTATATTTTGCTCTCAAGATAGTTCAAAATTAAATTATATAACAGAGGTGACTAAATTAAAAAAACAAGATGCCATTGAGTTAGTGAGTCTCATTTTAAAAGAAAAAAAGCTGGATACTATAAATTTCCTTGTAGAAGAGTTTCAAGGTCATCCAATTCTATTGGTACAAGGTGCGCAAATTTTAAATAATATCAAAGGGCTAGATTACGAAAAATATAAAAAAATGATTCGTGAATCGAATAATAAAATTCGACTTAATATAGAGCTGTGCATGAAAGAATTAACGCTAAGTTCAAGCGCATTGTTAAAAAAAATAGCTCTCATAAATAATAATAAATTCTCCAAATCTTTTCTAAAGATGGTAACTGATAACAAAGAGACCATTGATGACGATATTTACCAACTTTCAAAATATATACTAATATCAAATATAGATTCTCATCAAGATAATCCTATATTTGAAATGCATGATATAATTGCAAAAACAATTCAAGATATTAATACAGTTAGCGAGAATAATAAAAACCTAGATGAGATAATATTTAATGTTTTAGTGAAAGCTTTTCCAACTGGGGTCGTGCAAAAACAAGCTACTAGAGTATCACCTACTTTTAACGAGAATTTACAAATAATTTTAGAGAATACTAAAAAATTTCATGTAGAAATCTTTAAAGACGCAAAACTCAGAGAAGAAATACTTCTTTCAGGTCTTAATAATCGCAAATATGATCTTTCTGCAAAGATGGTAGAGTGGTTTGAACAAAAAGAAAAAAACGATACATTTAAAGTAAATAAAATGAATGATCACGAAAGATACGTATACGCATCGTATCTTAACGCTATAGGCGGATACAATAACTTTGCATTATCTAATCCAGTGCGAGCTATTGACTATTTTACGAGAGCTAAAGAAATAATGTTAGGCGTTAACGGCTATGAAAGCATAAAATTTAATATAATTTATCAAATATTAAGAACTCAATTAGATTTAGGGCAAATTGATAATGCCGAACAAACCCTTGAAGAAATTTTAAAAATATACGAGCTTGGTATAAAGAATAAAACTATAGAACCTTTTGATAATAGCTTTTTATATGTCGCAAAGACTAGATTATTGATGGCGCAAGCAAAATATAAAGAAGCTTTAACGCAAGTTAATAATGCTATAAATGTATTTAAGGAAGCTGGAATAAAGGATACAAACGTTCTTTTAGAATCATCTTGTCAAATGAAGGTTGAAGCGTTAAATAGCTTGAATAAGTATAGCGAAGCTTATTCTTTAGCACAGTGGTTATATGAAACATATAAACCAAATTTATATCCAGATCATGAAATTTTTGCAAATATTCATACTAAGATGGCTGTTTCTCAGTATGGACTCGGTAAATACCAGAAAGGTCTTGAAGAAGCAAATAAGGCTATAAAAATGTTTATTAAAGTAAGAAAGCTTGATGAACAAGAATTACAATTTGCAAGAGATATTCAGCTAGCCAAGGCCTTAATGATTAAAGCAGATTGCTTATCGGCACTTGACCGCATCGAAGAATCACTAAATATATACGAGAAAGCAGAAGCTATACATAATAATGTGTATATTGAAAACTTAAACACCTCAAATAGTTTAAAAAATTTATTATTTGAGGCTACTAAGACGGCATGTAAAAAACCAAGTAAACAAAACGAATTCTGGTTTAAGCATTTTTATAGCAGATTGAGATCAATATTCGGTATAGATATTACTCAAGTAAAAGAAATAGAAAAAACTTGTAACCCAGAAATATATAAAACTTATTAATTTGAAATTTAAGATTTATAAAGTTTGTTAACAGTCCATTTAATATAATTTTCATCAGCTTGATCTAGCCCTAGTTGTACGGAGTATTCGTATACTTCTTTAATGAGAGAAAAAATATTACTAGATTTTATGGTAATAGGGTATTCAACGGATTCAAGCTCTTTTATCATTTTATTACAAGTATCACGAAGCAATGAAATATTTAGTATAGAATCTTCGCTACTATGATCGAGTAGTAATTCTTGGATTTCAACGTTAAAAGCTTTTGCTATAGATTGCAACACCTCTATCGTTGGGTTTTTAGAAAGCCCTCTAAATATATTAGTAATACTTCTGTGTCCAATTTTGTTTTCAAGATCAGCGACTTTCCATTCCTTTTCTTTCAACAACCTCTCAATGTTATTCTTAATGATTAAATGTGACATTTGAAATTAAATTAGTTGAATAATTTACTTTACAATTATCATGCATATAACTACACTTATATTAAATGTATAAATTTACACATTATTCTTGCAAAGAATATTTTGTATTGATATACTAAAATTTGAATATGGTAAAGGGATTTATTAAAAGATTTTTTTCTACCGATAAGTATTTGTTCAATTTTCCGAGAGAAAAATACTTATCGGCTCAATAGAAACAAGGAAGACCAATATTTTGGTCACCCTTATGTACGCAAATGTTTAACAACATAGGTATGAGCGAATGATAACAAAAAACCTTTCAACTTGCAAGCCTGCAAGTACAAAATTATCAAATTCCGTTGATATCGGTAGCGGTAATATCATACCTAACTGGTGGTATTCAACAATACTAACAACAGGCGGTAAAGCCGATACTATGGCTATTGCTCTATTATCCGAGTTATGGTTCTTGTACCGCTCTACGGGACAAGAAGAAC
>JAIFLQ010000042.1 GCA_020048975.1 Rickettsia sp.
CACAAGATATCTTAAAAAAGAAAAATATAACCGTAGATAATGTTGGTTTCGATCATATGATGGATCAGCAGAAACAGAGAGCAAGAAGTGCATGGGTTGGGTCAGGAGAATCAAAAACAGATAGTATGTGGTTTGACATCTTATCCGAATTTGGCTCAACTGAATTTTTAGGCTACTCTCTTGAAGCTTCCGAAGCAAAGGTTCTTGCAATAATTATAAATGGCGCGCGTACTAGACAAATATCAGAAAAGAACAAAAAATTCACTCTAATTACCAATCAAACTCCTTTTTATGGTGAGTCTGGTGGTCAAATGGGTGATATAGGGTTTATTACCTCTGGGCATTGTAAGATTAAGGTTTTGGACACTTTAAAATATCTGGGCAAAATATATGGTCATGTGTGCGAACTTGAGGAAGGATTAATCACCGAAAATGATGAAATAAAGCTTACAATCGATAGTCATTACCGTAAGTATCTTAGGATGCACCACTCTGCTACTCATGTGTTGCATGCAGTTCTTAGAAACGTTCTTGGTAATCATATTACTCAAAAAGGATCGTTAGTTGCTCATGATAGGTTGAGATTTGATATTAGTCATCCAAATAGCCTTACTCCAGCTGAAATTAATCTAATAGAGGATAAAGTCAATCAAATTATCGTTGATAATTCAATCGTCCATACAAAGCTAATGTCTACCGATTCTGCTATTGAATCTGGAGCTATGGCACTTTTTGGAGAAAAATACGAGAATGAAGTCAGGGTAGTTTCAATGGGCAACGAAGATGACAAATATAATCCTTATTCCTTTGAACTATGCGGTGGTACACACGTTTCTAGAACTGGCGATATTGGAATATTTAAAATAGTAAGCGAAAGTGCTATTGCAGCTGGTGTTAGAAGAATTGAAGCTGTTTGTGGAGCTTATGCTATTTCATGTATTCGTGAAAATGAAAAATTACTGGAAAATATTGTAACCACTCTTAAAAGCAACAAGCAGGATGCTGTGCAAAAAGTAGATTCTCTAATTAATAGCAAGAAATTACTAGAAAAAGACTTAGAAAAACATCAACTAGAGAAATTATCGTTAACTGAGCAGGAAATTAATAAAATAGCTAAGAATATTAATACTATCAAATTAGTATACAAACATATTGATAATATAGACGCTAAATTACTCCGTATATCAGTTCAAAATACGATCAAAAATCATAATAACTTGGTCTTAGTTTATAGTAGCAAATTAGATGATAAATTATCTCTACTAATTGGGGTTTCCAAAAATATAACCCAGCAATTTAACGCTGGTAACATTATTAAAAAACTATCAAATTTCATCGGCAGTAGTGGTGGTGGGCAAGCTGACCTTGCTCAGGCTGGCGGTGGTGATATTAAAAAATTAGCGTCTTTCGAAAAAGAAATAATAAGAATTTTGGAAAATGGAGATTTTTAAAAATCTTTAAAATTGTAGGAAAGTAGAATAAACGGGCTTTTAGGTTACTATAGTATTTTTATTTTTGTTATTAAAGCCAAGTAGATACTCTTGTGCGGTCATTATTCTTTTGCCTTCTGGTTGTAACTTAATAATTCTTAACAAATCTTTACCACAAGCTATTTCAAAAAAGGAATTATTATTATCCAGTAACAACAGTCCAGGGTCATATTTGTGATCGCTATCAATACATTCTGCTTCTATTATTTTGATTTTTTTATTCTGATGTTCAAAATAGACACCAGGCCAAGGATTCATTCCTCTTACCTTACAATCTATTGCAAATGCAGTTTCATTCCAATCTATCTTTGACTCTTCTTTAGAAAGTTTATGAGCATATAATACTCCTACTTTGCTTTGTTTAAAAGGTTTTATTCTATCGATATTATCAAGAACATTCATAAGCATTTGTGCCCCAAGTTGCGCAGTCTTATCATGTAATTCTAGAAAAGTAATTTTATTAGAAATAGAAAATTTTTCTTCTACAATAATATCACCAGTATCAAGACCTTCATCCATTTGCATAATACAAACTGCTGTTTTACTCTCGCCATTAATTATTGTCCGCTGTAGTGGCGCAGCACCTCTATATTTAGGCAAATCAGAAGGATGGATATTCAAACACCCATATTTTTTTGCTTCTAAAATATTTTTTGGAATAATAAAACCATAAGCAGCAACAACAATTACATCTGCTTCAATAGATTTTATAAGTTTAACCGTATCCTCATTTCTTAATGTTGATGGATTATAAACTGGAATATCATAGTTATTAGCAACTTCATGAACAGGTGATTTTGCTACCTTCATTCCTCTGCCTTTGGCTTTAGGCTTTTGAGAAAACACAGCTGCTAGTCTATGATTCTTTGATTCTAATATAGCTTTCAGTGCTGGAAGGGCAAACAATGGTGTACCCATAAAAATTACATTCATATTCTTAAAATTACAGTTATTACTAGAAATTATTTATTCTGGAAACGTTAGTATAATATTTTTTCTTTTTATTGTATAAATTTTTATCAAAAAAATTAAGTTTTTTTTACGCCAGAAACTCGCGATAATTTCTCCAGTAGTGAATTTTGTCCAAGCCTTATTACATTAAGTTTTGGATCAAATTTTCTAATATCATATTCTTGGCAAGCACAAGAATATATATAACCTTTCTTATCGTCTATTTTTTGGATACATTGTCCGCATATACCTTTCATCATGCATTGCATTGGAGCTAAGATATTAGAAATAAATTGATAATTTTCAAATAATTCTTGTCCGTATTTTTTTATTTTTAATAACATTTCACTTTTTACATAGCATAGTATATAAGCCTTTTTTGAAGGCGTTATTGTTTTAATTTTAGTTATTATATCATTAATGATTCCAGAAATTTTATTGTCCCAACTAGATAATATCAATATATGAGTTTCGTAAGCTAATTCTTTTATTTTATCAGTATAAAAAACATCTTCTGATTTTTCGTAAATTGCAAAAAACAATATTTTTTTCCCTTGCTTCTTGAGTTCTTTTGCAATTGGTAAAAGAGCCATATTTCTTATTCCTTCTCCAATCAAAATTACAGTCTGAGATTTTGGAATATTGCTTCTAGAACCAGTTGGTCCCATAAGAATTACTTCTTCTCCAACTTGCCGATCAGAACATAATTCGGTTGAATTACCAGTTTTTAAGATAACAAAGTAAATTAGCCCCTGTTCTTTATCAACTTCATAGGGACTTAAGGCAAGTGGTTTGATAGTTTTATCTGGGCTATGTGCAAAATTCTGTAGCCGAAAAATTTGTCCTGGTTGGTGATTTCTTGCAGCTAGTGGAGATTTTATTACTAAATCTATTACATTAGAAGAAATTTCCTTTATAGAATGAACTTTAGCTTTCAATTGCTCATCTAAAATTTTACTAAATTCTAAAAAGTTATAATTTGTGTTTGGCTGATGTTGACTCAATAGTTCCGTTATTTTCTTGTAACCATTTTTAGCGCTAGCGATAGCCTTAACTACGCTACCAGAATATTTTTGATTACAATCACCAAAATGACTAAATCTGCGATTATCAGCAATGAATCCACTTATATCCTGAAACTCGTTATCTTCTGTACCTATTGCTACTAAAACTGCTTTTGCAGGCATCGTAACAATATTTTTTTGCTGATCAAGAAATTCAATCTGATTTACATAATTATAGTTATCTGACTTTATTTCCAATTGAGATAAATTAAAAGCAAATTTAACGCCAATAGCTTTGGCATGCTCTATTTCTTCATGATTTCTTTTGTAAGCTGGAGAGTCTTCGATATTATTTCTATAACAAATCGTTACCCCTCCCAGATTTTGTAAAATATCTATTTTCTCTTGAGAAGATTTAGCTTTGCGAAATAGTTTTGCATGGGAAATAAATTCTTCTGCTATTATTTTATCTTCACCCAATAATTTTTCTAAATCTATAAGACCATTTTCATATGAATTTAGAAATTTGCTCACCTGATTAGGATAGTAATGCATTGCTTCAACACTACTATCAATGGCAGTTAATCCACAGCCAATTACTACAACTGGCATTCTTAAGAGCAAATTACTGTTGCTATTCTCCAAATAGCATCCACCTTGCTGCAGATTCATTAAAAAATCAGCAGCACTTTTTACACCTTTAAGAAAGTAAGAAGCTGAATTTATATATTTTGGCTTACCAGCTCCAAGACACAGAGCGATATGATCGAAACCCAAGGCTAAAACTTGCTCACTATTAATATTACTACCAAGTCTTACGCCTCCAATCATTTTAAAATGATTATTTCGTCTTTCTAAAATTAATCTGATTAAAGTTAAATTATTTTTATTCCATCTATTAGTAATACCATATTCGGCAACTCCGCCAAAACCTTTTGGAATTCTTTTAGACAATGGTTCTTTTATTGATTTATAATCTTTTATTGGCTTTGTTATATCAAACTCTAATGGTTGGATTTTTAAACCATCGATAGATGTTACATTATGCCCATCATTTAGTAAATAATGGGCAAGAGCAAATCCTGCTGGTCCTAAACCAGTTACTAAAATATTATAATTGGTTGCTTCTTTTGGTAGTGGTGATTTAATATTTAGTGGATTCCATTTTGTTAATAGAATGTATATTTCTACTCCATAAGAAAGATTTAAAACATTATCTAGAATTGCTGATTCAATAAGAGGAGTATTAACAGGATCTTGCTTCTGAAAAATACAAGATTTCATACAGTCATTGCAAATTCTATGACCAGTTGCTGCTACAAGCGGATTATCAATTAAAATTATACCAAGCGCTCCTATGTTAAAGCCAAGTGATACAATTTTATTCATTTCAGAAATTTTCTGATCTAACGGACAACCATTTACCACCTTGTTTTCTTGTGTTTTTAAACCATAACGACAAGAATCTTTTTTTTGATAATGACAATATATACAATATTTTGCATGAGACAGAGCATTTTCTAAATTGATCTCGCTATCTCTATGGTCAAAACCAAGATAGATATCTTGCTTTAACATCTGAATTCTATTTTTACGAATCAGATTTTCTGAATTTGTAGTTCTTGGTATATTAAATAGGGGTAAAGAACTATTGTTTAGTACTAAATAGATTGCATAGTCTTTTGCAAGATCTAATTCTAATTGAAATTTGTTTGGCTCTTTGAGCCATTCTGTAACTTTTTGGGCAAAAGTTTGCTGAGTAATTTTACCAATTATTTCTGCGAGTTCTTGAGATGTTTTTAGAAAATCTATTTCTTTATGGAGAGAGCTATCGTAATTTTTAAAGATTCTTTGTACAAAAAATCTTCTACATTCATAGATAATATCAAAATCTTTTTGTCGGCATTTTAGAGCAAAATTCTCTTCTTTTATAAAAAATAGTTCAGCAATAAAGTCATCAAAATATGGTGCTATATCAATTAGAAAGCTTGAATAGTCAAAAGCTAAAGAGTCACTATAATAAGCAACTAATCTATATTCAATTAGCATTTGATATAAAATATAATTTTCTTCTTCTAGATAATTCAAAAAAATTTTGTCAATTTTCTTAAGACCTTCTAAAGAATGTAAATCACTAAAATTTATTGTAAAATTCAGATTCATAAGTTTCTTTATTATCAACCAAGATCTTTAAAATTTTAGTATTACCTACAAAGATAATGTGCAATTATTTATCCAGATATAGCCGCCAGTAAATAAGTGCATCATTTAGAAGTTGCAACATAAAAAACATGCAAGTGGTGTGTAAGCAAATGTTTCTTAGTTAGTTAAAGCTGAATTAATCCAATCTTGGAGCGTGTTTTTTGGTTGAACTCCTACTTTAACAGAAAGTTGTTTGCCATCTTTAAATAGTATCATAGTGGGAATTCCTCTAACTCCAAATTTCGATGGCGTCTCAGGGTTATCATCAATATTCATTTTTACTATTTTAACTTTATCTTTCATCTCATCTGACAATTGATCAAGAATAGGTGTAAGCATACGACATGGACCACACCATTCCGCCCAAAAATCTATTAATACCGGTAATTTTGAATTTACTACCTCAGATTCAAATTCATCATCTCTAATTTGTTTTGCCATAATAACCCTTATATACTATCATTACTTTTGTTCATTTTAAACTCTTCTTGGATATTTTTCCCTTTAAATCATCAATTAATGCATCAATCCCTTGATTAGAAATAATATTATTAAACTCGGATTGTTGAGAATTTAATATACTAACACCTTCGGTGATTATATCACCTACTTTATAAGGGTTTTGCTTTGTTTTTTCAAGTTTATGAACCAAATAATCAACTTTTACTGGTATGTCAGAATCTTTTTTTAAAATTTCCATATTGATGATGAACATATTATCATCAACTTTATTTACTTTTTTAATTACAGCTTTTACTCCGCTATAGTTTTTTGAAAGCTCAGCGTAAGCTTGTACAATAAGCTTAGAATAAACTTCTGTAAATTCTCGTATTTTTTGAGTGGAAAGAGTTTTTTTATGACGACCTAAACTGTACTCTGCCATCCAATCAAGATGCAAATTAGGACGTATCAGAGCACTTGAACGAGTAATTTTTTGATCCTCGGTCAATGTTGTATCGTTTACGATATCATAACCTTGGGTTATTAAATTATCAACATATAGTTTTAAATTTTCTACTTCATCCTGAGCGTTTACTGGGGCAGTATAAAATAGTATAGACAATAATATTGTATTAATAATTTTCATGTAATAAACCTCTTGTTTTTGATGATCTTATATTAACAATTTAAATTTTAAAGTATAGCATTAATTAGGAACTGGACATTTATACCCAGCTGGGTAAATTATTTTTGCTTCTCTTTGGCTAAAGATTGCCTCTCTTACTGCTATATAAGGGTCTGAAGAGTTTTTTGAGACATAATCGGTAAATGGCATAAGTTTAGAACGTGTGTGCACAATTTTAGTTCCAGTAACAACTAGTTTGAAATCTCTATGTAATGCATAATCAAGTGGATTTAGTAAGCCGTTTGAAATTAAAGGATCTGATACATCTCTTGCGTTAATTCCACCATATATGGGTAATACTATATATGGCCCTGGGCCAACACCGTAGTAAGCTAAAGTGTTACCAAATGTTTGTTGCGGAGGAGTTAAATCAAATTTGCTGGCTATATCAAACATTCCAGCTAAGCCAAAAGTAGTATTTATTGCAAAACGCCAAAAACTTTTAAAAACACCTTCGGAATTACCCTGAAGAGCGTAATTTACAGTGGACAAAGGCTCTGATACATTCCCAACAAAACTCTCTACCCTGTTTTTTGTATAATCATTTGTAAATCTTCCATATCCTTTTGCAATAGGTCTCAGTATGAAACTATCAAGAACTCCGTTGAAAATAAAGATTTTCCTATTTAATGATTCGTAAGGATCATAAACTCGGCAGTGATCATTTAGGCCATGGTAATTATAACTGCTATATTGTTCTTTGTCATTATTTGACGCTACGATATCTCCCAGTTCAAAAGTTAGTACTATTATTATTGGAATAAAAAAATTTGTACAAGTTTTTACTAAAAAGCTTATGTTGCCAGAGATAAGAAATGATTTAATAAAATGCATATTATTTTTTTTAACTGAGTTAAAATTAGTATGAGATTATAGCGATAGTTTATAAAGTTGCATTATTTTTTTATCTAAACTCATTTTTTGCAAACAAATATGCAATAATCGTCTTTCATGAGTAACCCCAAATCTAAGTCAACAATAGCTTTCAAGCCACATGAGTTTAACACTTGGTTTACATAAGATTTATCATAAGAAAACTCCAGGTATTTTTCTGAAAATTTTGTACCACTGCTTGTTCTCAAAGCAAAAGCAAAATAACCTTCATCAGATAAACGATTGGTAATTTGTTTAAATATGATACTTAATTCTGAATCCATGGAAAATCCATCCACACTTATAATAATATTATATTTTTCATTTGTATTTTCAGCTAGATATTCTTCAATAGGTGAGGTAATTACTCTATCATAATCTATATCACGCCCAGATCTTGTTTGTAGTTTAACCATTTCTAAAGAACTTTCAACGGCAGTCAGAGTAAATCCATCCTGCATTCTTTTTTGAATTTCTTGACCAGCTAAACCTACATTACTGCCAATTTCAAGTATAGAATATTTCTCTGGTAAATTATCAATTGCCCCAACTAGCTGAATAACCAAATTTTTTGGCAAATCATAACCTTTGTTAAAAAATTTATCGATAACATCCTCCATAGTCATGCCTCGATAAATTGAGTATATTTTACTTGGCACTCTGGTAACGTTGTTAATAGTCTTGATAAATTTTAGTAAGTCAATTTTATCTTCAATTGCTCCTTTTTCAAGATGGATAATCGCTTTTTTGTGATTGTTTTTTAAAAAATAAGTCCATCCCATCCAGTAATTTACAAAAGGGTCGTTTGGACGCATAAACTTATCAACTAACATAAATCTGAAAATTGCATCATTATAATTTTGATTATTCAGGTGATATATGCCCAAATTTATATTTGCTTCAGCAAAATTTTTTAAATTATATTGCAATGCGTGAAGATTCTTTCTTGTTGCAAAAAATTGATTTTTAAGCATGGTTGGAATATTAAGAAAAAATGCAAAAAGCCATTTTACATAATCAACTAATTTAGAAAAAATACTAGGTGCTATCATAAATATAAAATACTTAAATTTATAAATCTTTGGGTTTGATTTTGAATGAATGTTCTCATATAATTCGTTATAGTTCAAACTAATAAAGCAATATTATCTCTATCTTATAAATTTAACAAAAAAACTAGTCACAAAATTATGTCATTAATAGCCAAAAGATTAAATTTAGTTAAGCCTTCACCAACTCTTGCTGTGTCTGCAAAAGCTGCAGAGTTAAAACGAAATGGTGTTGATGTAATTTCTCTTGGAGCTGGTGAACCAGATTTTGACACACCAGAAAATATTAAGCTTGCAGCAATTGAGGGAATCAAGAAAGGTATCACAAAATATACTAATGTTGATGGTATGCCAGAGTTAAAGAAAGCTGTGTGTGAAAAATTTAGGCGAGAAAATGCTCTTGAATATTTGCCAGAACAGGTAATTATTGGCGTTGGCGGAAAACAGGTAATATACAATCTATTCATGGCAACGCTTGATAAAGATGATGAGGTAATAATCCCAGCGCCTTATTGGGTATCATACCCAGATATAGTCTTACTTGCCGAAGGTAAACCAGTAACAATTAAAGCCCATATAGAAACTGGTTTTAAAATAACACCAGAATCTCTTGAAAAATCAATTACAAGCAAAACCAAGTGGTTTATTTTGAATTCTCCAAGTAATCCTTCTGGAGCCGCTTACTCTAAAGAAGACTTAATTTTATTAGCGGATATTTTAAGAAAATATCCACATGTTCAGATAATGTCTGATGATATATATGAGCATATCACATTTGATGGATTTGAGTTCTACACACTTGCTACTGTAGCACCAGATCTAAAAGATAGAATATTTATAGTTAATGGTGTTTCAAAAGCTTATTCAATGACAGGTTGGAGAATAGGATACGGAGCTGGTAATAAAGATATAATAAAAGCCATGACATTACTTCAATCTCAAAGTACCTCTAATCCATCTTCAATAAGCCAAGTTGCAGCTATTGAAGCCCTTAATGGTACACAAAGCTATATAGCTGTAAATGCCCTTGGTTTTAGAAAAAAGCGAGACCTCGTACTTAACTTGTTATCCAAAATCAAACCTCTTGAATGTTATAAATCAGAGGGTGCTTTTTATTTATTTCCTAGATGTACAAAATTACTTGGCAAGAAAACGCCTTCTGGAAAAATATTAGAAAATGATAATGATGTAGCAACCTATCTATTAGAGCATGCGAATGTGGCAGTAGTGCCTGGTATAGCTTTTGGTTTAGAAGGTTATTTTCGTATTTCTTATGCGACAAGCGAAGAATTACTGACTAAAGCATGTAATAGAATCGAGGAAAGCATAAACCAATTAAATTAATTGGGTTAATGAAGAAAGTAATAAAACATTATTTAAAAAACAGTGATCTAATATTCAATTTAGTAGCTGGTATAATTTTCATCTATCTTAAATTTGCTTATTTTACAAGCAAGTGGCACTTTATTATGCCAAAAGATTTTGATGAGCAAAAACTCGACAATGAAAATGGACTTTTTTTTGCTATATGGCATAATAGATTAGCCTATAGCATGTATATTTTTGGCAATTATAAAAATGCCTTTGGCCTTACTAGCCCTCATTCTGATGGCAAAATAATTGGTAAATTAGTTTTGATGATGAATCATAAGATTATCCAGGGTTCAACTAACAAAAACTCAAATTCTGCTGTAAAAGAAATTATAAAACAAATTACAAATGGCGGTAAAATAGTTGTAACACCCGATGGTCCAAGAGGTCCTGTTTACAAAAATGGGAGTGTTATTACCAAAATCGCTAGTAAATACAACAAAAAAGTTATTCCTGTTTCCTGCTATGCTTCAAGATATTTTGAACTCGCGAGCTGGGATAAAATGATGTTACCCAAACCTTTTAGTAAAATTATAGTTATCATAGGAAAACCTTTGGAATTAACTGGTAATGATGAAAATGATAAGTTATTATTAGAAAAAAAGTTAAACAGTTTAACCGCTGAGGCAAGAAATTTTTATTAGTCGCTTGTTTAAAGCCGTTGCTAAACTACAATATCTTGTATAACTCCATGTTCGAGCCAAATAATTTTACAACTTATATTTTTATCTGGATAAATTTCTGTAAAAGTTTCTTTATAGCGTTTTAATTGATCAACATACTGATCTGGTATTAAATTTATATTAGGTTTATTACCAGATTTATAATCTATAATAATAATCTGATCTTCTTGAATTACCAATAAATCAACTCTGCCAATTTTTATGTCTGATTTTATTTTATAACCAAAAGACACTTCTGTTTTTAAAGTATATTTTAGTAATTCTTGGAACTGATTATTTGAAACTAGTTTTTCTAAACTATTTTTTATTTTTTTCTGTAGGTTAGCGTCCAAAGTTTTAATTAAAGGATGGTTATTAACATTATATAAACTCTTACTTCTTACTACATCTTCAAGAATTTTATGAAATACTATACCATATTCTAATGACAAAGATTTGTTATACGAAATTTCATCTTTTATATTTGCAGCACATTTATAGAAACTTTCTTTTAACTCCCAAGTTTTAACAGGCTTTAATATTTCATTCATGATAATTTCTTTGTCTTCATTTTCATGTAAGAAGTTTTCTGCCATTAAACTTGCATTTGGATCTCCATAAATTAAGTTATTATGTGAATCATGAGAACCAATTTGCTCTATAGAATTCTTTACTAATTGATACCAGCAACCATCTGAAAGATTATTTCTACCTTGGTAACCACAGATGATTAAATTATCTTCAGCTCGCGTCATAGCAACATACAATAATCTCAAATATTCCTGATATGTTTTTTTCTGTTCTTTTGTTTTAAGTGTTTTGTAAAATTCTGGAACATAAGAAGAAGATTTTGCCGATAATATTTGGCCTTGCTCGTCCCAAATAAAGCGTTCTGTTGAAGTTGGAAGCTTTGTAGTGTCGCATAGTATAACTATTGAGCTTGCAACCCTTTTGAAGCATGAGCAGTCATTATACGCAGTTTATCTTTAGCGTCAGTATCTTTCTTTATTGTTATTTGATTACTTTGAAACCAGTAGATAAAATTTTGCAATGAACTTCCATATTCAGATAAATAATTTTTAACAAGTTTTAAAAATTCATCTATTACCTCGTCATTGTTAGTTACAAAGTTTCTGTAATTTAGCACATCCGTTATATAGAGAAAGAAACTGCTTAATGGTAGATTTTTGTACAAATCTAAAAATTCTTCAAGTCTATTTTTGGCAACAAAGTATTGTGTTTCAAAATTCAAATAAGCCCATATAGACATATTATTTTTCTTTGCCTCAATCAGAATTGTATAAAGCTCTTTCTCGCTTATAGAGATTATCGGAGACTTAAGTAATGAAGCTAGATTTAAATCATTATCTGTATTAAGCACAAAATTTAATATACTAATTATGTCCGCAATAGCTAAATCCTCAGCTAATGAGATCCTATCAAGTCCGGCTTTGTTGCATGAATCGGAAATAATACAGCAAATTATATTGTAAGGTTCATAGGCCTATAAATTCACCAACTTAAAATTGTGATTTTTACAGTCTATGGTAGATAAATAGTTTAAAGTACCAAACTTTAAATAGTAAATTTGACTCATGCAACAAAGCCAGGCTGCGCAGCCTATATAAATAGGTGAGCACAGCCGAGTCCCTGCAAAATTTATGTATCAGAGTTCAACTGCTTTGACTATAACTCTTTAAATGTTATTACAACTATGTAACCACCTAATTTAATTAAGATAGTTTTTAATAATGCATTAAATTCAAGTCTAAAGGATTTTCAAACTGTCGTTTTTAATCCATTTTCTTTTTGATAGATAGCCCTTTTTTAGCTTGTTCCACGATATGCGCAAAACTATCAGCATTATTTACAGCAAGCTCCGCTAACATCTTACGATCAATAGCAACACCTGATTTTAAAAGGCCATTAATAAAGGTAGAATAAATCATACCATGCTCTCTAACAGCTGCATTTATTCTTTGAATCCACAAACCTCTAAAATCACGTTTACGATTTCTACGATCTCTGTAAGCATATTGCAATGCTTTTTCTACTTTTTCAATAGCTATCCTAAAACAATTTTTTGCTCTGCCTCTGTAACCTTTAGCAAGCTTAATTATTTTTTTGTGACGATTTTTTGATACTTTTCCTGCTTTTGCACGTGTCATAATTTTACTCTCGCTTTTTAATTAGTTCCATTTGGAAGGAATATTTTGACCAATCTTTTTGTATCTTGATCACAAAGAACCGATGTTCCTCTCTGATTACGAAGCTGAGCTTTTGTACGACGTCTCATGAAATGCTGTTTACCAGCTTGACCAGCTTTTACTTTACCTGTTGCGGTAAGCTTAAAGCGTTTTTTTGCACCCGAGTGGGTTTTCATTTTAGGCATATTCTATAACCTCTTAACAACTGGTATTTAAAATAAACAAGCAGCAAATTAGGCATACCATGGCCACGTTACTGCGAATCATAGCTTTATTAAGTTAAAATCAGCACCCGCAAATTTGTAAACTAGAGCCATTTTAAGTAGGGCAATCCAGCTTTTAAAGCAAAAGGCACCAAATAATAACTACTTTCGCTACAGTATATATAATATAAATTATTTTTCAAGCCCCTAATTTGCACTAGAGGCCTTACTTGAGAAATTACCAAAACCTGCTTTTACAGAAGTAATGTAAAAACAAATCTTAGTTACATAAAAGTCAAACAATTAGTAAGATCGATTTACTTGTCTTTCTTATCACCTTGTTTATGCTCTTCATGATGCTCATGTTTTTTATGCTTCTCTTTTGCAACTTCGTGCTCTGGTTTTTGATTTACAACATCGCTACCACTAGCAAAAGCAACTTTTGAAAAAGCAAGAATACTAAGCAATACTACTATTTTTTTTAACATAGCTCATAACCTTTTAATAAGAATTGAAAGTATTACTTAGTCTTTTTTGCTTCTGCTGCTTTATCTTCAGCTGCATCAGTCATAGCGTCTTTATCAGTAGCTTCTTTAGTAACTTCAGTAACAGGCTTTTTATTCATATCTGCTTCTGCTGCAACAGCAACTTTTGAAAAAGCAAACACACTAACTAAAATAATAAATAATCTTAACATTTTTAAACTCCTTAAATAATTAAACTTTGGTAAAGACACTATAGCATTTTTCTTGAGGTAATAAACTATATTTTTATTTTTCAGTCTTTAAAGAATTACAAATTTTATAAATTTCACGTTTACTACAATATTTGTGGTATTTTTGATACAGTTTTTCAGTAACATCCTTTCCACGACCTCCTAAAATTAGTAATTCTTTAATTTCTTTGATCAACTCTTCTTGAGTTATACTAATATTTTTTTTACCAGAAATTAATAATACCACTTCACCTCTTGGCGGGATATCTTTATAATACTCTAATAAACTTGACAGATTATTAGTTCTAGATTCTTGAAATAATTTTGTTAGTTCTCTAGAAATATTAGCTTGACGATCCCCTAGAATCTTTAATGCAACCTTTAATGAGGACAAAATTCTTAAAGGACTATCAAAAAAAATAAGCGTAGCATCAAGGTCTCTCAGCTCTGTAAATACTCCTTCTCTACCAACATCTGTTTTAGGCAAGAAACCAGCAAATATAAATCGATCAGATGGTAATCCAGAAATAGTTAACGCTGCAATAGGCGATGAGACGCCTGGTATAATATCAACAAAATAACCTTTTTCCCTTAACTCTCTAACTAATTTGTATCCAGGATCAGAAATCAAAGGAGTGCCCGCATCAGAAATTAAAGAAATAACTTTTCCAGACTCTATGTTTTTTATTACATATTTACGTGTTATTTCATCACTTTTATCGTTATACACAGAAAGAGACGTAGTAATATGATGTTTTGCTAGCAATTTTCCTGATACTCTGGTATCTTCACAGAAAATAATATCAGAATTTTTTAAAGTCTCAATTGCACGAAGGGTAATATCATTTAAGTTCCCAATTGGAGTTGATACTACATAAAGCCCAGGTTTTAAATCCATATTAAATACAATCGCTTAAACTATTTAGAAAATAACATGAACAATATAAAACAAAAAATTATAAAACTCATCATTTCTTTTTTTTGCTTAATTACTCTTAATGCTTGTGAATCTGGCAATAATATCAATAGTAATAAAAAAAACATGTCTAATAATCTTGTAGATATAGCTATATTGCTACCTTTATCTGGTGAAAATGAATTACTCGGAAAACAATATGCTGGATTAATAAAAATGGGCCTGGGTGATGGAGCTAAAACTAAGATTAGAGTTACATCTTATGATTCCTCTGATGAAATTAAATTAAAAGATTCTATCAAAAGAATATTAGAGCAAAAAACTAAAATTATAATTGGCCCTTTATATTCCAAAGATACAAAGATTTTATCCTCCCAAATTAAAGGGCACGACATAATCGCTTTATCCCTTTCGAACGACCCAACCTTAGCAGATGATAATATTTTTGTATTTGGCCATGCCCCTATGAAGCAAATGGAGCAAATAACTAACTACTTAATAAATAATGATTATAAAAATTATATAGTATTATTGCCTACTGGTAGACATTCACAAATTGTTAGCAAGATCGTTCAAAACATAATAACAAATAAAAATGCAATATTAAGTAGAATAGAATTTTATAATGACACAAACGAAGATATACAAAGAGCTATTAATATAGTCTCCGATACAGCTGATAATTTAAATGAATATGACGAAAATCTAAAACGCCCAGTAGTTATAGTTGGAGATGATCCAGAAAATTTAAAAAGAATATATACAATTGCCAGTAATTTTAATTTAGACAAAAAAGTTATCATTGCAGGGGACAATAGAATAGATGTAGATAAAGATCAGCGCTTTGATATTATTTATACGGGTACCACTGCTCTTAATAATGACAGCCTGAAACAAAGAGCTGTTGCTTTAGGTGTGAATCATTTGTCTTTTATGCATGCACTTGCATATGATGCTGGAAAAATAATCGCAAGCAATGTCATTAATAGCGATAGTAAAGAAACTTTTTTTACTAAATTAAAAGACTCTGAAAAGTTCCAAGGCGTTTCTGGAGAAATATATTTTATAGATTCTATAGCTCAGCGCGAATATGAAGTAATAAGAAAACAAAATGGAAATTATAATGTTCAAGACAACCAGCCAAAAGCGGCTATACAAGAGGAGATTTTATCTACTCCTAATAAACTTGAATCTTAGACAGTCAAATACCAGAACCACAAATATTTACAACTATTTCAACAAACGATTCTTAATGAGTTACTTAAATAGCAGTGATTAATTAATTGCTGACAATTGTTTAAACAAAAAAATTACACCACCAATCTAAAACGCCCATAAAAGTTAATTTATTTTAATGAAAAACTTGTTGCTTCTTAAATTAAAGGTTGTGTATTATGTATTCAAGTTCGTTAGTAACCATAGGTTGGTGCTAACTATTTAAAACCATAATAAATTAGGGTGTTATAGAAAAAGTGGGTGTTATAGATATTAGTTATTGTTGTTATTTTTTTGGTTACGACTCTAGTTGTGGGTATTGGTAGTAGTAGTAAGATCAAAACTATTCAAGATTACGCTTTGGGAGGAAGGAATTTTACCACCGGGGCACTTGTTGCCACAATAGTTGCAACTTATGCCAGCGGCAGCGGATTTTTTATTGAGCTACATAAGACATATTCTGATGGTCTTTTTTTTATTGTAGCGATTGTTTGTTATGCGCTGAGCTTATTCACCACAGCATATCTTTTTGTACCAAGAATGGGAGAGTTCTTAGGAAATCTTTCAGTTGCCGATGTTATGGGTGATTTGTACGGTAAAGAGGTTAGAATCATTACAGCTATTGCTGGAATAATTGGTGCACTTGGTGGGGTTGCTGTGCAATTTAAAGTTTTTGGCAACATAACTGCTTATTTTGCTGTTATTTCGCCGACAGAAGCAACAATTTATGCAGGTATTATAGTAACTATTTATTCAGCTTTAGGTGGAGTTAGGGCTGTTACTAAAACAGATATTTTACAATTTTTTACCTTTGGTTTTGTATTACCAATGATTGCCATAACAATGTGGAATCAAATGTATTATGATGGCCACTCTATGAGCAAAGTTTTTACCTCAAGTAATTTTCAATTAAGTGAATTGACTAATAGTAATAATCCAAAGTTTTGGCCTATGATTAGTTTAATGTTTTACTTCTCTATCCCAACATTCTATCCTGCTGCATTTCAAAGAATTTTAATAGGTCGCGACTTACACCAAGTAAAAAAAGCATTCATAATATCAGCTTTTTTACTAATACTTGTTATACTTGCTACTTGCTGGATCTCTATTTTGGTATTTAATGTTAATGACGATCTTGAGTCAAGTCAATTATTGGGATTTATAATAGATAACTATGCTTACAATGGCTTGAAAGGTTTAGTAATAATAGGTATTATAGCTATGACAATGTCAACGGCTGATTCTATTTTAAATGCTACATCTGTTGTATTTACTAATGATATACTAAAGCCTTTAAATATAGGAGTTAATAAACAATTATCTATTTCTCAGTGGTTTTCTGTGGCACTTGGTTGTTTCGCTATTATATTTGCACTTTACGGCAAGGATCTATTATCAGTTATCTTGATTGCCAATAGTTTTTACATGCCTATAGTAACGGTACCTTTGCTACTTGCAATAGTTGGATTCCGTACCACTAAAAAATCGGTTCTAATTGCCATGAGCGCTGCGCTTATAACAGTGATTATCTTGAAAATTTTGGATATTGGCGATCCTATTTTTTGTGGAATGCTGGTTAATATTATTTTCTTATTTGGTAGCCATTATTACTTTAAACAAGAAGGCGGATTTGTTGGCATAAAGGATAAAAAATCCTATATAGATCTGAATGTACAAAGTTATAAGACCAGAACGAAGAAAGCAGACTATAATAACTTCAGTTTTGTTAAATATTGTCAAAAACACTTCCCAAATAATGAAATGTCTTATACTGGTCTTGGTATATATTTCATTGTCTTTACAGTAAGCACTATGTACTCAGTACATTCTGAATTGTTAATAAAAAA
>JAIFLQ010000067.1 GCA_020048975.1 Rickettsia sp.
ATATTGGACTATGCCGCCTGATCAAAAAATAGCAAAATTCAAAGAAATTAAAGAAGATATCGCTAAAACAGAGAAAGCAGTTAGAATTCCTAAAAATATTTTTGAAAAAGGTGTAAAACTATTTACAAGTGTACTAAAAGACATGAGAAGGGCTCATAATCCTTTCTCAGAATATAACGCCCCTAGTAAAATCAAGATAAAAAAACATTCCGATTTAACAAAATCAATAGAGGCTCAATCAAAAAAGAAACACTTAATATCCTCAGTTCAAGTTGTTAAAAAAAATTTGAATAACAATAAATCTAAAAAACACGTGATCAAAGAAGGGCAACCATTACCAAGATTATCAGTTCAAAAGATGCCCTCGAGTCGCCACCTCTAATTCTTTATTTATCTAGGTTGATCAAAGATTTTCTATTTAGAGGTAGTTTTTTCTTGTATTCTTGCTCTGTTTTTAAATAATCTTGACTAGCTTGAGATAATTGTCTATACAGCAATCTTTTTTGCTTGTTAATCTTTGCTATTTCTTTTCGATAAGCAATTATCTCTTCACGAATTTCAACTGGAATTTTAGACACATATTCTTTGTATTCACCTACAATTTTTTGAAATTCAGCTGGTTCTTTAATTGCACCAGAAGGTGTTATTGAAGATTGAGTAGTATTTGGTTTTGTTTCTTGAATTTGTTTTGTATCTTCTAAAGCAAAAGCTGTGGTAACTACTGTTGAAGTTAACACTAGCATAATAATTTTAAAAATTTTCATAAAAAGCACTCCTATAATAATTATGTTGAATAATATAGTAATCATTGCTAATTGTAAAAAACTAATAGCATCAATCATTTTCGGATATAGAACATGGATAACCCATTTAGTCAATCAAAATTGATACACAAAGTTTATTTTACTACTCTATACAAGCATCTAGAAGCTTTTGAAAAGTTTTTTCCAGAAGATGTTTTGGGTATTAGTACATTCGAAATAGAATCTAAAACAATAGAAGCCGCTGATGCTGATATATGGCGCTTTGAAGTCTACTTTGCAAAAAAACCACAGGAAATCTTTTTTACAAAAAATCTTCAGAACTTTTCTAATGAAAATAATTTAGAAATTATTGGTAATATCAATTTTGCCATTATAGAGGATAAAGATTGGGTAGCTGAATATCAAAAGCAATTAGTGCCTATTTGCATTGGCAAGTTTTTTATAAGTACCTTAAAACAGTCGGATCAATGTCCATCTAACTTTTTGCCTATTATACTAGAAGCATCAAGAGCTTTTGGTACTGGTGATCACCCAACAACAGCTGGATGTTTAGAGATAATGGAATACTTGTCAGATTTTGATTTTAAAACGATTTATGATATAGGAACAGGTAGTGGTATACTAAGCTTTGCTGCTGCAAAAATATGGCCCAAAGCTGAAATTTGGGGATGTGATATAGAAGAAACATCAATAGAAGTAGCAAAAATCAATCAACAATTTAACAATTCTAAAATTAATTTTTATCAAAATTATTCAGATGAAAATTTAAAAATCCCAGATTTTCAAAATAAAAAATTTGATTTGATTGTCAGTAATATTCTTTCTCAGCCATTAATAAAATTAGCTCCGTCTATACGTTCTTTATTAAGCAGATCTGGAAAATTGGTTTTGTCTGGGTTTCTAGATTATCAAATGAATGAGGTAATTAATGCTTATAAGGAAAATAATCTTGAAGTGGAAAAAATTATCAACCAAATAAATTGGATTACAATTTTGGCAAAGGTAAAAATTGATTAATGTTTTTGTTGACTTTTATGATATTTTTGTATATACTCCCTAACAAAGTTACTTATAACTAAAAATGATTACATCGATATGGAAAATTCACAAAAATCTAACTTTGCATCTGAATTAAGAAGAGTATTTTGGCCTGTTGAATGGCACGAAAACAAAAAATTTCTGCCAATGACGGCTATGATGTTTTGTATTCTTTTTACTTATACTTCTGTACGTATAATGAAAGATAGCTTGATTGTAACTGGAGTTGGCCCAGAAGCAATAAGTTTTCTAAAAACATACTTGGTACTACCTTCAGCCGTAATAATGATGATTGTATATGCAAAACTTTGCAATGTTATGAGTCAGCAAAAGGTTTTTTATACTATTTCAGGATTCTTTTCATTATATTTAGCATTTTTTGCTTTTGCTTTATATCCATATCCAGATTTTTTTCATACAAGCCCTGAAATTATAGAAAAATTGGCACTTGAATACCCTAATTTCAGATGGTTTATTCGGGTTTATGGAAAGTGGAGTTACGCCTCTTTTTATGTTGTAGCTGAATTATACGGTAGCATGATGCTTACTTTGCTGTTTTGGCAATTTGCTAACCAGATTACTAAGACAAACGAAGCAAAAAGATTTTACTCTATGTTTGGTTTGCTAGGTAATCTAGCATTACCATTAATAGCTGTTGTGTTTCATTACACTCTTCGTTCTGACATAATTAAAACAGTTATAGTGGATGAGGCTAATCGCTACATGTTGTTATTATGTATAATTATTTTTAGTAACATAATGGCTGCATTTTTTTATTCATGGATGAACAAGCACGTTTTGACTGATCCACGTTTCTATGATGCTGGAGATTCAGCTGGTTCACCTAAAAAGAAAAAAGCCAAATTATCTCTTGGGGAAAGTTTTAAAATGATCTTTACCTCAAAATATTTAGGTTTGCTTGTGACTTTAGTTTTGGCATATGGCATATCAATCAATTTAGTAGAAGGTGTGTGGAAAGCTAAAATCAAAATTTTGTATCCGAATCAAGGAGATTATGATGTGTTTATGTCTGGTTTCTATGGCTATCAAGGTATCGTCGCTATTATATTTATGTTAATAGGAAGTAATATTTTAAGAAGGGTATCTTGGGCAACGGCTGCGATATTTACCCCACTCATGATTTTAGTTACCGGTATTGGTTTCTTCTCTTTTATCATATTTGACCAATCTGTGGGTCTATATTTTGCTGCTTTTTTTGGTACTGGCCCTCTCGCTTTAGCTGTAACTATAGGAGCTGCACAGGGTATATTGAGCAAAGCTACAAAATATTCGTTATTTGATTCGACAAAAGAAATGGCTTATATACCTCTTGATGATGAAATGAAAACAAAGGGTAAGGCAGCTGTTGATGTTATAGGCGGTAGATTTGGTAAAGCTGGTGGTGGTGTAATTCAGTCAACTTTCTTTATATTATTTACCTCATATTCGTTTACTGAAGGTAACGATCCAACTCCTTATTTTGCTTGTATATTCTTTGTGATAGTTATTTTATGGATTTTTGCTGTGCAAGGACTGAGCAAGGAATATCAAAAACTTACTAAAGAAGAAAATAAATAAGTTTAAAAAACTTTCATTAAATTAAAAGCCATTCTGTTATTTTAGCAGAATGGCTTTTGTCATTTTATAGCTTATTTTATTTTACAAAAATCTCGATTAGATCCTGATTTAATCTTTCAAAGCCAGTAAAATTAGTAACAACTTAACCACTTAGTCAATTATTAATTGAAATATCTTATTGTCTTTTAGATTCCTATTTTACTTATCTTTTCTAATTTAGTAGAATTTATAGATGTGTGTAATACTTGGTTTGTAATGCTCGAAAAAAGAAAATTGATAACTTAGACTATGATATTAAAATATTATCCAATAAGAGATTACTATGAAGGTTAATGTATTTGGTGAAGGAAATGGTGAGCGTGCTGGTGCTAAACAAGGCGGTGTAAAAAAAGGAGATGATATTGGTGGAATATATAATGGTGTTGATAATGGTCAAGGCCAAAAAGTTTCAGCGCTCATAAAAAAAGATGAAGAAGTATCGGCAAATATCTCTGAATTTTTAGGTGCAGCAATATTCCAAGCAACAGCACCAAAGTATGGAGCCAAAGTATTTCTTACCGTTCAGCATCCTAAAGATTTGCCATCAAAGACTGGTAAGGAAGTATATGTAGGTTCTGAATTAGTTCAGAATTCTGAAGATATGTTTAAGGATATGCGTCAACATATGGATCCAAAAACTGGTTTTAGCAAATCTGTGCTACTTGATGCAGCAGATGGTAGGCCACGTTTTGCTGAAGCTAGAGGAGGACACAAAATTTACGAAGAAGCATTTACACAAAGAGGGTATAAGGGATTTAATGAAACTATGCCTACATCGCTGTTACTTAATGATATGGATGTGCATAGTGGTAATTTTAGAGTTCAATATCTAGATGCAAATGGAAATCCAGCAATGATTATAGAGCAAGGTAAGGCTCGTAATATGACAGAAGCAGATGTAGCGGCTGACCTGAAAAAACCCTTTGAACAACGATTAATCAAAGAGACTAGATTAGTACGTATGGATTACGGTGGAGGGCTCAAAGCTCTAGATCCTGGCATACACCCAAATTCTGAAAGTAGACACCTAGCTGGTGTTGGTCCTACTAACCATTTTATAGAATATCCTAATTCTCTAAAATTAAACCATGAGTTTGCAGATAGCCTACTTGCTACTGCAAAAGTTGATATAAAACCTCAAATTAAGCAAAGTTTTGAGGAGTTAGCAAAATATTATGATCCAATAGCATTGGCAAAATGGGCGCAACGTTCAATGCCAGATAAATTTGATAAAGAAAAGCCAGAAAATATTAAGCTAGAACAAGTTCAGGAAGCCTTTATAGAAAGAATGGTTGAAAGACAATCTTCCCTTAAAGAGTATGGGTTACAAATTAAATTAGGTTTGTTAATAGAACAAGATAAATCAAAAAGTAAACTGTCGCCTCCATACAAATTTAAAGATGAGAGCAGGCAGAAAGAATTTGCAAAATTAGTAAAGGAATATCCAGAATATTTTGAAAAAATTAATGACAATCCAAAGCTGTTTAAATTTAGAGATAAAACACTAGGTAAAAATGCTCTGAAATTCATGCAGGAGCAAATAAACACTGCAGTAGTTGTAGGAATATTTCCAAGCAAAGGAGAACTTATAGGCGGGAAAGATGGTGGGGCAAAAGAGTCTGACCCATATGGGGGAAAATATAAAAAAAATAACGATGTTTATCTAGTAAAAAGAGATTTTAAAAAAAGTCAGAATGACATAGCTGAGTATTTAGCTTCTAGTATTTTTAAAGAAATAGCTGCAGATCATTGTCCAGAAGTAACTTTAGTGAAAAATGAATCACCTAAAGATCCTAATAAAAACTCGTTTATAGCCTCAAAATTCT
>JAIFLQ010000043.1 GCA_020048975.1 Rickettsia sp.
GTTTTTTCAATATTTTAGTACTTCTCACCTTGTTTTTTGAGCCAGAGAAAACTCTTTAAATAAAATCATTTATAAACCTTAGAAAACAACTTTTCTTGTAAGATAGAATGAACTGTAAAAAACTTCAATCCTTGCCTAGTGGTTTTTAATGCAACCCTAACGCTTCTTTGATTTTCCGTAACAATGTTTTCGGCTTTTGTTCGTGCATCAGCATGAATTTTTCAGAAGTGTTAAGAAGTTTGGTCACGTGACCTTACTCCTGTTGAAGTGTATTTTGCAAGTGATCAATGTGACATTCAAGTAACACGATCTTCTCTTGAGCTGCCTTGCCTGCAATTTCACTTGCCAAATCTCTAAATTCTCTTTTTCTGATATGTCACGATTTGTTACCGTGTCAACTTGTAACGTGTAGAGGCGTGACAACTCAGCCGTATCGACAACCTTCTGACCCCATCTCGTTCGTATGGAAAGAAAGCTTGCCTTCTTTATTCCGTTTATAGAGGGTTGCGCGCGATATCTGGGTTAGTTTAGCCGCTTCACCGAGAGATAAATGGGTTTAAATTACAGAAATGGGGCAAAATCAACTAAAACTGATGAAAAAATAGAAATAGCTAAAAAGATGTTAGCTAAAGGTAAATCTATGGAAGAGATAATGGAGCTTACGAATCTTTCTGTTGAACAGTTAGAAAATATTGCATAAATAATAAAAGACCACCTTTAGTTTTAGGTGGTCTTTTATATTCAACAGACATAAATCTTGTTTATATTTCTATCAGATTATTGGTTGTAGAATGAACATCCCCTGAAATATCAACTTTATGCTCTTCTAAGTATTGATTAAATATATTTTCTACTTCTTGATAATTATTATAAGCTGTAGTGTTTAACAATTCCAAAGGGTTAGCGTTATGTTTTTCTAATAAATAATTTACACAATTAGTATAACCATTATGTGCAGCAATCTTTAATATAGCTTCATTATCTATATGCATGTCTGCACCATGCTTACTTAAAAGTTTTAGCACCTCAATATTACCGTTCATAGCAGCCAAAACTCCAAAATAACCATTTTGATAATTAACGTCTATGTCAGTTTCTTTTAAAAGAAAATACAATTTTTCCGTATTTCCTGTTTCACAAAAATTAGCAAATTCGCTTATTATTTTATCTTTCATATAACCTCTTTAACTGTTTTTTTATATACAAATGTTACTACATATTGATTATTATATATTAATTTTACCTGTGGGTACATCTTTTGTTGGACAAATCTTTACATTCAATGATTCTAATTCAAGATTAGTTCTTGTTACAATTTCTAAAACTTTTTCATATTGAGTTAGACTATCAAGTCTAGACATACTTTTTATAAAATTACCATCATCAGTTATAGTTTTTCTAGCAACCATACGTATTTCTTGATTGCTGCTTTGGAGTTCTCTTACATGGCATTGATCGAATCCTATCGCTCTAATAAGTTTATTAGCAGCTTTTGTGTTAGCTATATTAGCCAATAAATTGTTTTCTATATTTTTAATATCAACTTTTTGCTTTTGCAGTTCATTTAATTCAAAACCAATTTTTACCGCGATATCTATGCAGTCTCTAGGTTTTGGTAAAATTTCAGAATAATCACTGTAACCTGTTTTATTATTTCCTGGGAAGTATATTTGGTTTCCAGGAACGATCATTGAATTTATTTTTAAAATTTTTGCGATATCGCTACTAAAACTAACGTTACTTGGATCTATAAGTACAAACTCATTGTCCTTTTTTTTCCATAGAGCTATAGTATGAGTTTGATTATGACCTTCATTGATAAAGCCTTTTGACCTATCAAATATATCAAATAATACAACGTTATTTGGATATCCTTGTGCATCTTTTGCGTACTGTTCTGTACTTTCTACGATTTTTAGGTAATTAATGGCTTCCTTAAATATAGCTTCTTCATAAGGATGTAATACTCCTTTTTCAATATAACTTCCTACTATATTTTTGAGTGTATCACTTTCTGTGTTTAAACCATAACGTAAAATTGCTGGAACATCACTTCTTATAAAATTATCGTTTTCATTTATAGTTTCTTGATAAATTGTTTCAAACCCAAAATTTGAATTGTCTTTAATTTTTATTGAGGCTGAGTTTTTTATAGAAGAAACTTTATCCTGTATTGAAGTGATTTCTAGATTTGTTTTATTTAAATCTTTATCGTAAGCCTTATCTAAAGAAGCAAGTTGTTTTAATGGTTCAAGTTTTTGTGTATTTTGTTTTAAATCTTCAGCTAACTTTGAAATTGTTTCATCAACTCTTTTAAATATATTTTCTTCATAAAGTTTTAAAGTATCTAGGCTTATTTCTACCTTATCTAGAATTGCTTTGTTTGTAGTAGTTTTAGGCGTGATAGAGCCATCATTATTTTTTATATGACTTGTTTTTAATTTCTCAAAACTTAAGTTTAATGGAGGAAGCGAATAATTACTTTTCATCTTAACCTGTCAGTTATGTTAGATAACATAGTTAAATTATATTAATCTTCTCTTTTTTGCAACTAATAACTTTATTTTTTTTACAAAAACAATAAAGAATCTTATCTTGCCAACCTCTTAAAATAAACTCTAGTTTTGTGAGCCGCTACATGTAGTCATATCTGACTACATTATTTCTGACAGAGCTTTTTTAATAATCGCACTGCCAGAGTGTTTTGATAGCATCAATAACACTCTAAAGGCTTGAGTATCTGAACAAAATTCAGAAAGGGTCAATTCCTTTAATCTCTCTTTGAATTCTTCTAATTGTTGTAATTCGATTCTGGTCATACGAATTGATTTTGGCGTTTTATGCTGTCTCTTCGTATGAGAAATATTTTTTTGTGTTCTTTTATCTAAATCAATGGCCATAGGTCTTCTTCTTATATAGGCGTGTGTTGCTTAATCAGTTCATTCACATAACTTATGTAGTCATTTTTAACTACGCTTGAGCATTCTTTATAGTCAATGAGGGGGATTTTTTCAAGATTTGCCTTGCTAACGGAAAGGCTATTTCTAATAAAATTGTGCATCATATAAGGCAAGATATCTTTGATTTCTTCTTCTATTTTTTTATTGAGAGATATACCTCTTCCGTCAACCTTATTTCTTAAAAAAAGAACGGAGCGGCTTTGTAGGAGGTCTTTTAAAGAGCCGTATTCTTTAATCTCGGCAATTAATTCTAAAACATCTTGTATGGCGCTTGAAGCAAAGCCGCCCATTTCAACAGGAATCACGAATCTTTTCGAAAAATAGATCGCATTAATGACGGAATCTTCGATAGAGGCAGGACAATCTAAAATAATATAGTCATATTGACTCACAATAGGCGTTAAAGCTTTTTCAAGTATTTTTTCCTTATATGTTCTGACGGGAATTTCTTTGAGAGCTTTTGATAAAGAGATATTGCTATGGATAATGTCCATATGCTCAACAGGCTTTCCATGAACTGAGGCTCGATGAATTAAATGAGAAACATCAACATTTTTTTCTCTAAAGATTTTTCCGATTGAGGGTTCTTTATTTTTATCATCAATATATATTTCTGAAGCATTGCCTTGTTGATCTAAATCTAGCAATAAAACTTTTTGCCGATGTCGTGTTGCTAAAATATAAGCCGTGTTATGGGCAATGGTTGTTTTACCGACACCGCCCTTCTGGTTTAAAAAACATATTGATTGAGCCATGTGAAATCATTAGTTTGTAGTTATATGTGACTACACATTATCTCTTCATAGAACAGGAATGTCAAAAAGATAATTTAACTTACAACTTCAACTGAAGCGTTTTATGCTCAAATTGATGTTGCAAGCAAGGTCATGTCTCCATTGATATTATATTTGCCTACCAAGATGGCTGAGCTGATTTTATAGATTTCTTGTTCAGATATCTTTCAGGATGCCAACATTCTTTAATGGCTGTTGTGAGCATAGCCTTAGCATTTTTGACATGACCTCGTTGAATTTGAATATCGACAGCTTTAATTGCATTGATAACGTTAGTCTCTTGATTGTTTTTAAGAATCCTCGTGGCAGCTTGATTAGAAAAGCCATACTCGATTAGTTGCTCGATAATAACATTTTTAGATCGTAGTTCCTTGGTAATAAGGGCGACTTTTTCGGACTGAGCTTTTGCAAAATGGGTTTTCTTTTGAATCGTCCATTTTATTTCCGAAACCTTACGAGATTCTTTGATTTCTTCATAGTCAACTTCGTATTCAGTCTTTTTATTGATTTCTATTTTAGCTCGTTCAATAACCTTAACTTTAAAATGAGAGTATTTTTTATATTCTTCTTTTTCAATTCCACAATAATCTCTTAAATCTTTAATACTAGTATTACGTTTTCCAATAGATTCATACTGTAAAAGCAATTCAAAAACCCTAATAGCATGAATACTTTTTAACTTTAAGGTATCAATAATATTAATTTTTGTAAAATGGCTCTGAAGCTGCAAAAGATAAGGTTTTAGCTTAGGGTCAAAGCTAAGCATAACGCAGCCTTTTCTCTTTTTGTACAGAGCAGAACTTAACCACGCGACTTGAAGAATGTCACCTGTCTCTGGAATTTTAATTTTAAGTATCCTCTTCATTAGGTTTTCTGTAATTTTCTGTAATTCTCCATACTGACCATTTACCTCTAATCCAACCATACTTGAAAATTCATCGGTATCGAGTCTATGAGACTTAAAATCTTCATCATCAGGGTATATTTTTTGTAAAAGCCATAAGATCACATGCGATTCCTGAAGGCTTAAACGATATCGAGCCTCTATTAATTGATTACTTTTTACGATAAAATGGCGGGGGTCTAAGTGTTTTTTCATTAGAAATCAAAATTGATATTTGTTTGTAACTTATAAACATGCCACTTTTTTTGTCAAGTGGCATTTAACAAGGTAAAAGTGGCATTTAACAAGGTAAAAGTGGCATTTAACAAGGTAAAAGTGGCATTAATGTCCTCTATACCCTCAGATTTCCTGACATCAGAGTTGGTCTAAAATACTTAAAACTTTATAAAAGTTAAAAACTAAGCAAAAAGAAAAATCATTTTTGATCAATTTTCTGTGGATAAATCTAGCGTATTACCCCAGTTCGGGATAAGGATTGCATGAATATACAGTAGATATAAGGGTTGTAAGGTGCTAGTGCCTGTGATAAAACTCTTTTTTAACA
>JAIFLQ010000070.1 GCA_020048975.1 Rickettsia sp.
AGATGAGGCCCCACCAAGCACTTGATGGTAAAACGCCTCTTCTTTTTGCCGATTCTTGTCAACGAATTACCTAACCTTTACAGTGATGACGTGTAAACCCACTAGCAATGCCCCCTTCGTGATGATGACAAGGGCCAGTAATTAGCCATTTTTAAACCAGTTAACACTCACTAACTAGTGAGTTAATAGATAATTTACTCTTTGCCAGCCTCTTTCAATAAAAATATTATACTTGGATGCATTAATCTAAACAAATAAGTTTAGTTCGTAAAATTACTTTTTGACATTGGGTATAGATTTTTGATATTCACTAATTGAATCTTCATTAAGTAATGTTATACCAACTCTAATATTTTGAACACTATAAGGATCTTTATAATCAAAAGGTTCTCTATCAGCTCTACCAACAATTTTTACAACTTGTTTTTTGTCTATAAGTTGTCTTACCATAAATTTTCTTACTTCATTAGCTCTGTCAGAAGATATTTTCCAAAAATCTAGAACATTGCCTAAATTACTGTCTTTGATTGAAGCTGTGTGACCACTAATAGATATGTAATTCGGTTGATTTGATACTATTTTTCCAATGACGGTGATTATTTTTTCCATGTAAGGTTGCAATTCAGAGGTATTTGGTTTAAACATAGGACGATTGTCGCTATCAATAATCTGAATACGTAGACCTTCATTTGTTATATCCATTTGAAGATTATCAGAGTAGTTTTTGAGATCACTATTCTGCTGAATGCTATTCATTATACTTATAAAATGATCTTTCTCTACCTCTGTCATGTTACTAGGTTTTCTTGCCGCATCTACCCTATGTCCTTTTGAAGGAGAGCCGTAAATCAGAGAGCTAGAAGCAGCATTTTCTGCACCGATACCTTTTTCTATATTTGTTTTAGTTCCACCATCAAAACCAAGACCAGCTTTATCACTAATTGATTCTGTAGGGGTGAAATATTGAGCAACTCCTTGAAGGGTTGATTCAGAAGAAACTGAAACTAACCATAGTAACAAAAAGAAGGCCATCATAGCTGTTACAAAATCAGCATAAGCCACCTTCCAAGAGCCTACGCGCTTCTTATTATCTTGTATCTTTTTAATTCTTCTAATGACAATAGTGGTATTGTTCTTGGACATCTTAACCCATTATTTTCATTGATTTCTCATTTATATATTAATCAAGTTCTTCAAACGAAGGTCGCATATGATCAGGAATAGATTTACGCATAAATTCAACAACTATAATAGGTGGATTACCATTTAAATAAGCAATGAACCCCATTTTTGCACATTCTATAAATTTAACTTTATAATCCGCATATTTATGTAAAAAATTTCCCATAGGACCGCAAAGACCGTAAGCTAACAAGACCCCAAGAAAAGTACCGACAAGTGCAGCGCCAATTAATGAACCTAGAACATCTGGTGGTTCCATTATGCTTCGCATTGTTGTAATTACACCAAGTACTGCAGCAACTATACCAAGCGCTGGTAGAGAATCACCAAGATTTGCAAAAATATCACCAGGAATATTTGAGTTGGTTTTGTACAGTTCAATTTCTTTATCAATAGTATCTTCAAGCTGGTAAGAATTATCCATGCCCATAGTTATTAAACGCAAATTATCGGCCATGAAATTGTTTACAAACTCTTCTTTCTTAAGAACAGGTGCTAGTTGAAACAACTCACTTTCTTTAATATTTTCTATATGAGTTTCAATTTCTAGCATTCCTTTTATTTTCATCAACTTAAAAGTATTAAAACTAAATAAAAGGAGCTCCATATAATCTTTTTTATCGTATGGTCCAGTGCTAAACATACATTTTAAGCTTTTCAAAGTCCTGATAATAGAGGACTTTGGGTAACCTATAAGAACAGAACCAATAGCAGCTCCAACAATGATAATAAACTCACTCGGCTGATACAGCACTTGTAAATTTCCGCCATGCACAGTGTATCCTAGACCTATAGATCCAAATACAACAATTATACCAATAATATAAAACATTTTAATTATACACTAAAAACAATTATTCTAATAAAAGCAGCTTGAGAAATTATTATCGTATTTTAATTCCTAAATTGCGATTTCTTGCATTATAACTTATTTTTTCTCATTTTGCTAAAAAAACTTTGCATTATATTTGCAGATTCATATTCTAGCATTCCAGAATATATTTCTGGACGATGAAAACAGGAAGATGAATTAAAAAACCTAAGACCATTTTCTACCCCTCCTTGTTTCCTGTCGCCAGCAGAATAATATAGTCTTCGTATTCTAGTATTAGCGATAGCCGCAGAGCACATAGTACAAGGTTCTAAGGTAATATATATATCACACTTAGATAAATTTTTGTTATCTAATTTCGAGCATGCAAGATTTATAGCTAGAATTTCTGCATGAAAATTAGGGTTTTTGTTTTTTTGCATCTGATTTCTAGTAGTTGCGATGATGCTATTATTTGTAGAATCAACTATAACACATCCTACCGGCACTTCTCCTTCATCGAAAGCTTTCTGCGCTTCTTGCAAAGCCAGTTGCATAAATTGATTTGCGAAACTATATTCTTTCACGATATTTTACATTTTTTTCAAGACCTGCTGGATCTTGATGTATAGTAATTTCTGCTTCTGGAAACTCTTGTAATAATGCTAGCATCAATTCATCTGCTATTTCATGTGATCGGTATAACGTAAGATTTCCATCGAGCTCCAGATGAAATTGGATAAAAGGTTTACTTGCAGCATATCTTGTTTTTAGCTCGTGAATACCTTTAATGTTAGTATAATTAGCTGCTATAGCAACTACTTTATCACGATCTTTTGGTTGAAATTCTTCGTCAGCCAAATTGCGAATTGCTTCACGAAATAGTGAATACGCAGCATACATTATATATAACGAAATACCAATACCAGCTAATGCATCCATGTACCAAAAACTTGCACTGAGATAAAGAGAAACTACAACCACAATGTTTGTAATAAAATCCGAGAAATAATGAAGTTTATCAGCACTGATTATTTTTGAATTTGTTTTTTTGATAACATAAGATTGAAAACACACAAGAGCAAATGTTAAGAATATGCATAAATACATAATATTTGCTCCGAATTCTGAATTCTTAAGCTCAACACCAAAGAATAAAACTTTTGTAGATGAAAACAAAGTAAATAAACACGATGCTAAAAAGAACATTGATTGTGAGAAAATTGCCAAATCCTGAAATTTTTCATGTCCAAATCTGTGGTTGTCATCAGGAGGTTGTAAAGATACTCTAATAGCTATTAGATTTATTATTGATGAGGAAATGTCGAGTAACGAATCTATAAGCGAAGCTAGGATCGATTGTGATTCTGTCAAAAGCCAAGCATAAGTTTTTGCTATCATTATTAAGAGAGCAATTAATACTGACGCGTATGATGCAATTTTAACTAGCCGATTGGCGCTTTGTTTATCCATATATATTTTTTAATTGCAATAAAGATTGTGAGCAACTATTATCATAGTTATCTTAATGTTTATTTAAAGTCAAATTAATCACAAACAGAAGAATGAGTTATTAATAATATGAAAACAATATCAAAAGTACTTAGTTGGGTTGTTGTTGCTGTTATGTTACAGGCTTGTAGTGGCCAGATGAACAAACAAAGCGGCGGAACACTGATAGGTGGTCTTGCAGGTGGTTTACTTGGTTCTCAATTTGGTGGAGGCGAGGGAAAGCTTGTTGCCACAGGAGTTGGTGCTTTAGCTGGCGCCTTAATTGGTGGACAAGTTGGTAAAAGTATGGATGAATATGATCGTGCACTTCTTGAAAAAAGTTCGCGCCAAGCTTTAGAATTTGCACCATCTGGGAATAGCGTTGACTGGAACAATCCTGACAGTGGTAATTATGGATCTATTACTCCTACGAATACTTTCAAAACTAATCAAGGTCAATATTGCCGTGAATATACACAGGAAGTAGTAATTGGTGGAGAGAAGAAGAAAGCTTATGGCAAAGCTTGTCGCAAACCAGATGGTAATTGGGAAATTATTAAATAAATATAGTTGCTTACTGTTAATTTAGTAATAACCTTGAGTTAAGGGTGATCTTTCATATAGTATTATATAACTTTATTAGCTTGGATTAGCATATGCCAATTTTACAAGTCTCGTCTGTGCTCACGTTATTTAATATACGCTCCGCAGTCTCGCTTTGAAATTAACACATGCTAATTCAACTAGCTTTCGCTATAACTGAAATATTTACATTCCTTTTTTAAGAAAATTATGCATCCACTTGTAGAATTTCACTCTGTTACTAAAAATTTTGAAACAAAGTGTTTAGTAGATAATGTAAGCTTCAAATTGCATAAAGGAGAGATAACTACATTAATTGGTCAAAATGGCGCTGGAAAAACCACTATAGCAAAGATCATCCTTGGTCTTGAAAAACCGACTAAAGGACGTGTGTCAGTAACTAAGGGGTTAAAAATTGGCTACGCTCCTCAAAAACTTGATTTTACCTTTAATATGCCGTTAAATGCTCAAGGTTTGATAGATATTCTTGCCCCAAGTGGTGTTGATAGGGAAATTCTTAAACTATCCGACTTCATTGATTTTGAGGAAATAAAAAAAACCGATATATCTGCGCTATCAGGTGGACAATTACAGAAACTTGTCTTAGCTGGAACACTCGTAAATAAACCAGATTTGGTAATTTTGGATGAGCCAACACAGTATCTTGATGTTGCAAGCCAACAGGATTTTTATAAAAGCCTTAATAAAATAAAAGAAAAAACCGGCTTAACTGTTTTTATGATTTCTCATGATTTATTCACAGTAATGAAAAATTCTGACCAAGTGATTTGTATAAATAGTCATGTTTGTTGCGTAGGAAAGCCAAATGATCTTCATGAGAATACAGACTTTAGGAATGCTTTATCCGAAATAGGTCTGTATATTCACTCCCATGACCATAAACACGAACATTAATTAATGGTTTAAATACTAAGATTTGTACACAAGTTGCAAAATAAGCTTTGTTATATTATAAAGCTTACCAAGCTAATTTTAGTTATTTAATTTATAAATGACAAATGAAATAAATTTGGCTCTTCTGCGTTTCTAGTTGGTAATAGTTGCTGTAGACAATATAGCCTATAAGGGTTAGAGTGATTTGATATAAACATTAACGTCGTG
>JAIFLQ010000037.1 GCA_020048975.1 Rickettsia sp.
GCAGGGAAATGATAGATACAAATAAACAGGAGTTTCTAAGCCTTGAAGAGCTTAATAGTAAATTGAGGAATGAAGTAATTTTAGCTACTCCAGAACTAAATAAATTTTGTTAGAAATTCACTTATGTATAAATATTTTCTAATATTACTGATAGTAGTAATATTATCTATAGCTTATTTTTTATTCTCGTACAGTAAATATTACAATGGTAAAATAAGTGACCATTTTGATGGTACTAGGTTTTTTGACCCAGAACTTAATAATAATAAGAATTTTTTCGATTTTTTAAAATGGCGATTTACTGCAAAATCTTCTGATTGGCCAGATAAAGTGCCAAATAATCAGTTTGATTTACCACCAGCTAGAGTCATGGGATCTGAGCTTAGGGTTTCTTACGTTGGACATGTAACATTTCTTATCCAAACAAATGGCCTAAATATCCTTACCGATCCTGTTTGGTCTGAGAGGGCCAGTCCCGTTAGCTTTGCTGGACCAAAAAGGGTAATAGACCCTGGTATAAAATTTGAGAATTTACCACCTATTGATGTTGTTTGGATTAGTCATAATCACTATGATCATTTGGATCTTAAAACTATTGATTTATTATGGGAAAAACATAAACCAAGGATTATTACCCCTCTTGGCAATGATACGATAATAAAAGATCATAACCCTAATATTAAAGTAGAAGCTTACGATTGGGGGGATCAAGTAGTAATTAGCGATAATATCAAATTCCATATAGAACCTATGCAGCATTGGTCAGCAAGGGGTTTGTTTGATAGAAATAAAGCTTTGTGGGCGGCTCTTAATATAGAAACAAAATCAGGTAATATATATTTTATTGGCGATTCTGGATATGGTAATGGTCGTTATTTTAAAAAAGCAAAAGAAAAATTTGGCAAATTTCGCATAGCTTTGCTTCCTATGGGAGCTTATGAGCCAAGATGGTTTATGAAATATGCTCATATGAATCCTGAAGATATGGTCAAAGCTCATATTGATCTTGGTAAGCCTTTTACTATTCCATCTCATTACGATGTATTTAAATTGACTGACGAGCCAAGAGGGGAGGCTGTGGTTAATTTGAAAAAAGCAAAAGAGCTTTTATCTGTGAAAGAAACAATAAAAGCCCTGGAGCCTGGTCAATTTGAATTTGTGTATGATTTATAGAGATTTATCAATTTTTAGATGTGCTAAAATTCGTGAATGGATAAACCTCAAAAAATGCAGTTAGGTTGGGCTAGATCCTTGAATTTACCAGTTGCTTTGGATTTAGTAAATATGAATTAATCCTTACGATCAGCTGTTTGAAATAAACTTATGATGTCATCCTCTAAATTCCTGAACTTATCTGTACAAAATAAAAGTCTGTATTGGAGTTTTAGGCGTTGTCAAGTGAGTGGATTGATGTTATCTTTTAACCTTTATTAGAAAGATTCTCAGTGTCATGAACATTGTCGAATTCTTGTCTCACTCAATTTTAACTTAACGGCGCCTTTTTAATCTTCCTATATCAAAAACTGAGTTTAATGAATTTGAAACAAAGTACCTTAATAACAACAATTATAACCATGATTGATACCAATATTAAGTAGAATTTGATATTATACATATTTAAGATCAAAATGATGGTGTATACCAATTCATCTTAGTAAATAAAAAGTGATAAAAAATGAAATTAGGTATCTTATCAAGAAGTAAAAAAATCTATTCAACAAAAAGGTTAGTAGAAGCGGCCGAAAAAAGGGGGCATGAGGTAAAAGTAGTTAATGTCTTAAAATGTTATATGAATATTACTGCAAACAATCCTGATATTTACTATAAAACCAATTTGGAAGAATGTAAATTGGAGTTTGATGCAGTAATACCAAGGATTGGTGCAAAGGTTACATTTTATGGTACTGCTGTTCTCAGGCAATTCGAAGTTTCAGGGGTTTGGCCTCTTAATGGTTCGGTTGCGATTACTAGGTCTAGAGATAAACTTAGAGCTCATCAGTTACTTGCGAGAAAAAATATTGCTATGCCAATAACTGGATATGCGCACTCAGCAAATGCCACGGAAGATTTAATAAAATTTGTTGGTGGCGCACCTTTAATTGTTAAAGTTCTGAGTGGAACTCAGGGAAAAGGAGTATTGCTTGCAGAAACCAATAAAGCGGCAGAGAGCTTAATTAATGCATTTTTAAATTTACAGGCAGATTTTTTGGTACAGGAATTTATCAGAGAGGCAGATGGTGCTGATATCAGATGTTTTGTAATTGGGGACAAAGTTTTTGCTGCTATGAAACGTCAAAGTGCTGAAGGTGACTTTCGTTCAAACTTGCATATTGGTGGCAAGGCTGAATCTGTTAAACTTAGACCTGAAGAAAGGGCAATAGCTGTTAAGGCTGCAAAGTCTTTAGGTCTTAACGTTGCAGGAGTAGATATTGTTAGGTCGTCTCATGGTCCATTGGTACTTGAGGTTAATTCATCCCCTGGGCTTGAAGGGATTGAGAAAGTGACTGGCAAAGATATTGCTGGTGCAATAATAGAATATATAGAAAAATTTGCTATTAAATCGGTCAAGAAGAGGAGTCGTCAAAAAGTATAGGGTTTAAGAATTATGGATGCGGAAAAAGATTTTGTTATTAATGGGATAAAAATAGAGAAGGGCGAAAGAAAACAGTTAGAAATAATAATTGCCAAGCTTTATGATTATACGGATATAACAATACCAGTGGAGGTGATTCGTGGCAAGGAAGATGGGCCTATTATGTTTGTCAGCGGAGCTATACATGGTGATGAGATAAATGGTGTTGAAACAATAAAAAGACTTTTATCCCGCAAGAAAATTCTTTCTTCTATAAAAGGTACTTTAGTTGCTGTGCCCATTGTAAATGTCTTCGGGTTTAATCGTAATGTTAGATATCTACCAGACAGAAGAGACTTAAATCGCACATTTCCTGGTTCAAAAAATGGTTCTCTAGCTTCAAGAATAGCTCATATTTTTATGAAAGAAATAGTGATGAAATGTCAATATGGTATTGATCTTCACACTGGAAGTGCTCATAGATTTAATCTTCCACAAATTAGAGGTTATTTAGATAATCCAGAAGTAGAGAAATTAGCAAAAGCTTTCGGTGTTCCTGTAATTTTGCACTCTAATATGAGGGATGGATCTCTGCGTGAAGCAGCCTTTGAAAAAGGAATAAACATTCTTTTGTTTGAAGGGGGGGAGGCTCTGAGGTATGATGAAAAAATAATTTCTTCAGCAGAAAATGGAATTATTGCTGTTATGTGTGAAATTGGCATGCTTGACAAAAAATCATTAAGATTAAAGTTACCAAAATCTAGGGAAGTTTTTAGAGCAGGGTCGAGTCACTGGATTAGAGCGCCAATTAGTGGTAGTTTACAAGCAAAGAAAAAAATTGGTAATAAAGTAAATAAAGATCAGGTTCTTGGTGTCATTTCAAATCCATTTGGTACAGAAAAGATGTATGTGAAAGCCAAAAAAACTGGTATTATTATCGGTATTACTATGATGCCTCTTGTTAGTAATGGTGATGCATTATTTCATATAGCGACTTTTGATAATGCAAGAGCTGTGGCTGAAGAAGTAATTTATTTTGAAGAGGATTTAGAATAATGCTTAATAAGGAATTATTGATAGTTGGATGGAGAGAGTGGGCTTCATTACCTATGCTTAATACTCCTTTAATAAAAGTAAAAATCGATACGGGAGCAAAAACATCGGCGCTTCATGCCTATGATTTAGAAGTTATAGAAATAAACGACAAGAAATATGCTAAATTTGTTATACACCCCTTGCAAAAAAATGATAACATTAGCCGTCATGCACTTTCTGAGATTATTGATACTCGTATTATTAGAAGTTCAAATGGGCACAAAGAAGAACGTATGGTTATTAGATCTCCAATAACGATAGGCAATCATCATTGGGATATAGAGATAACGCTCACAAAACGTGATATAATGCATCATAGAATGTTACTTGGTAGAGAAGCTATGAATTTGATTCTTGTTGATCCAAGTAAATCGTACTGTCAAGGTAAGGTATCTTGTAAGAAAGCGAAGCTTCAGTACGCAGAGTAATTAGGATTTTTTCTGGCTTTTATATTGGATAAAAAAGAGCGGGATGAATATTAAAAAGGCATAAAATGCTTCACCAACCATTATCATGTGTAAAAATATTGCTATTTCAGCTATATAAACTTTTTTATGAAGATTTTTCCATTTATTAAATCCTAGTTTTTTAATAGAAAAGTTATTACTTGTGAGGGATAACAGCAACAAGATAGGTAATGCTATAAAAAAGGCAGGTATTATAGCAGGGTGGAATGCAAATTGCCAAGCTTTAAAGATACTACCTTTTTTTATAACATAACTAATCATATGGAGCATGGCATAGGAGAATGCGGCAACCCCTAATTCTCTTCGATGTTTGTTTATATTTTTCAATATCACCACAGTTGGAAAAATCCTGATTAGAGGGGTCAGAATAAGTACTGATACTAAAAATAATAAAGCAGTATAACCAGAATATTTAAGTATGGTTTTGGCATTTTCTGGTATAAAAAAAAGTGCAAAGATGGCTAATAGTAAAGGTAAATGGGTTATCAGCCAAATTCTATGATTCTTAATTTTTTTTTTAACATGACTATACACCTGTTTTGTCATTAATTTTTTCTTATTTTTTTATTTTATGCTTTTGATATTATACATACAGATTAGTTAACTGAATGATGGAGGTGCTGCATGAGTAAGAATAATATTAGAAGCGTGATAATAGATCAAGATCACGCTTTGCGCTATCAGTAAGTTTACACAGCGTCATCGATTTTCTTTTTTAAGTAGTTGAAATATCATGATAATTATGTGGTTTTCCTTTTGCTAAGTCATTTAATCCTTCGGCAATAGCAAGCTTTAGCACTTGCTCCTTTTAAGACTCTAAAGCATGCAACTTCATCTGAATTGACTATAATTTAAAACATATAGTACACATTTGATATCTAAATAACATATTTCATTTCATAAATTACTAGGTAATATTATTTCTAAATTGTACAATATAAATCAAATATAAACTAATAATTACTTGAAATGTCAAATTTACTTAATGCCGCTCTACTCATTCTAGCAGGAAGTGCTTTAGTGTATCTA
>JAIFLQ010000059.1 GCA_020048975.1 Rickettsia sp.
TCTTCCGATCTTTGCTCTAAGTAGAGGTGATTATCATCATCAGCACGAACCTTTGTGGTATGCAGTAAAAAAAGGAGTAAATCATAACTGGCAAGGTAAACGTAACCAAAGTACAGTTTGGGAAATAGATAATTATTCGGGTGGGGCAACAGATGGCGAAGAACGAACAGGACATGGTACACAAAAGCCTCTTGAATGTATGTTAAGACCTATTCTTAATAATTCAAAAGAAGGCGAGAGCGTTTATGATCCATTTGGCGGTAGCGGAACAACGTTAATCGCTTGTGAGAAATCGAAACGTAATTGTTATATAATGGAATTATCCCCAGCTTATGTGGATGTTATAGTAAAACGTTGGGAAAAAGAGACGGGTAAGGAGGCGGTGCTTGTATGAGTAAAAAGGCGGAAAAACGCAAAAACTCAAGTGGGAAAAACTCCACTGGTAGACCGAAGAAAGAAATAGACTTTTTAATGCTTGAACAATTATGTGCAATCCATTGTACACAAAGCGAAATCTGTTCTGCTTTCAGAGTAGACCACAAGACATTATCTACTCGTATAAAAGAGAAATATGGCATAGGTTTTTCCCAGTTTTATCAGGAATTTTCAGATCAAGGAAAAATGGCTCTTCGTAGAATGCAGTGGAAATCAGCCCCAAGTAATGTTTCTATGCAAAAATGGTTAGGCGTAAACATACTTGGACAAAAGAATGAACCAAGTGATAACAAGTATGAAAATAACAAAGGAGCAAATGTAACTTATCATATAGTTACAAATTCAATAAAAAAAAACGAAGATGAAAATTAGTATAAAACACAATATTTCCTTGTGGCAAATGCCTTTAGCTAGGCCATATCGCTACAAAGTAATATATGGTGGTCGTGGTAGCGGTAAATCCTATGCAGTAGCTGATATATTACTTATAACAGCTCTACAAAAGAAATGCTTAATTATCTGTGGTCGTGAATTCCAGAACTCAATAAAGGATAGCGTTCATTCATTACTAAAACAAAGAATAGAGAGTCTTGGTTTTGCTCAATTTTTTGAAGTAACACGTGATGAGATAAGAAGCGATTATGTAGGCAGTCGTTTTATCTTCAAAGGTTTGCATCATAATATAGATAGTATCAAATCTATGGCAGGTATTACTCATTTATGGATAGAGGAGGCTGATACCTTAAGTGCAGAGTCATGGAAAGTTATAAAACCTACTATCCGCGAGGAGGATTCAGAAATTTGGATTACTATGAATCCCAAGCATAAGACTGATATACTGTATCGAGAATTTATCGAGCCTCAAGAAATAGCTACTAATACTTACAGAGTCAAAGTGAACTGGCAAGATAACCCATATTTTCCGAGTGTATTAAAAGATGAGATGGAACGTGATAAGATAAGAGACTTTGGTTTGTATCAACATATATGGGAGGGTGAATGTTTATATAATTCAGAGGCTCAAGTCTTTAAACAAGGAGTACATTGGGATATTGAGAACTTTGAAGAACCGCCAAGAGTGCATCCATATTATGGTTTAGATTTTGGTTTTTCACCTAAACATCCAACTGTTGGTATTAGGTGTTATATTCACGAGAATAAACTTTATATTACTCATGAGGCCTATGCTAAGGAGTTATTACTCAATAAAATTGCTAAATTCTTACGAGATAAGTTGCCTGATCTGGATAGATATTATATTTATGCCGATAATGCCAGACCTGACAATATTGCTCATTTAAAAAGTGTTGATTCATTAAGAATAAAACCCGTTGAAAAGGGCAAGGGTACTGTTGAAGATGGTATTGAATATATGAAGACTTTTTCAATAGTGATAAACCCACGTTGCGTTGAAACTATCAAGGAATTCACGCTCTATTCTTACCAAGTTGATGCTAGAAGCGGTGATATAAAAAGGGATCTTGTCAAAGATAATGACCATTGTATCGACAGCATTCGCTATGGATTAGAACGTTTGATGAAACGAAGAGTTATCGATTATAGTAAGTGGCGGGAGTAAGAAATTAAATAAAGTTGTTGCTTTGCGTACGTGATATGGTAATATAAGTCGTATAATAACTTATATATTAGGATACAATTATGAATATTTATACTACTACTCAGGCAAGAGCAAAATTATATCATATTATCAATGAAGCCAATCAAACTCATGAACCAATTTATATCACAGGCAAACGTAATAACGCTGTAATGCTGTCACAAGAAGATTACGAGAGTTTGCAGGAGACTTTGGCTATTTATTCTGTACCTGGACTTGCAGAATCTATACTTGAAGCTAGTAAATCTCCTAGAGAAGAATGGATTAGCCACGAGGAAGCATGGAAATAGTATACACAATTCAATATACAAAAAGAGCAGCAAAAGATATTCAACTATTAAAAACTGCTAAACTAGGAGATAAAGCAATCAAGCTGTGTGAATCTTTAGTGATTAATCCAATACCATTGAATAGTAAGCCACTTGTTGGCAATTTAGAAGGACAACGATCAATTAGAATTAATTTACAACATCGAATTGTTTATGAAGTGCTGGAAGAAGAAAAAGTAGTAAAGATATTGAGAATGTGGGGTCATTATGAGTAAGCAAGAAATTTATGCGGACGAAGTGAATCTTGTTGAAATATTCACAAAACCCCAAGATTCACTTGTACATTCAGAGCGTGTAAAAACCGAATGTTTTAAAAGCATATTTTAAATTATTAAATAGCTCAAGTTTTTATGTAGCCTTTGATATAGTTTAATAACACATGAGAGTTTAGTCATTTAATCTGTCAATAGATTAGCTTTGAAAAATTTGTATTAATCATGAAGCTCAAATACAATTTATTTTGTAAAATTTGATAAAATAAATTCATGTTTAAAGCTATACAAAGTCTTTTCAAAGGCATACGTAACGACGGGTGGACAAACGTTGTAACCAATCTAGGTACAAGCAATAGTCGTACCAATTCCACTTTATTTAAACCGACCTTAGCACTTGATCAATATACCCTTGCAGAAATTTATAAATCCAATGGCATAGGTAAGAGAATAGTTAATATCGTGGTAGATGATGCTGCACGAGGATTTATTGAGGGGGATGCGTTATTAATTGATGAATTACAGCGTGCTCAGACTAAGCAAAAAATAATTGATGCCGGATATTTTGGTAGATTATACGGCGGAGCAATACTCGTTGCTTTTATCGATGATGGGCTAGAAATGCATAAGCCTTTAAACCTCAATAGAATTAACAAGTTAGTGTCTTTAAAAGTATTTGATAGACATCAAATACAGTGGACGAATGATGATTTGTGTAGGGATTTTTACAAAGAACATTACGGAGAGCCTGAGCTTTTTACCATTACTTCGGTGCAAAACTATATGGCTGATAATAATAGTTTTTTTAAAGTGCATAGGTCTAGATGTTTTATTTTTGGTGGTGAACGTTTAGTTAATACGGCAAAACTACACAATCAAGGCTGGGATGTTTCGGTGTTACAATCTTGTTATGAAGCTCTTAGAAACTATGGGATTATTGTTAATTCTTCGACTGAGATAGTACAAGATTTCATTCAAGTACTTATGAAAATGAATGGACTGAGCGATAAGCTTATACAGGAAGGCGGTGATGCTGAAATTATCAAGCGTATGCAATGGATTGATTTATCAAGATCAAATGCCAATACAATTCTTTTAGATGGTGATGGCTCTGAGGATTACGAAAAGAAGTCTAGTTCTGTGGCTGGTCTTGCTGAGTTGTGGGATAGGTTTTCAGAAAACATTTGCGCTGTAACTGGTATACCTGCTACGAGATTATTTGGCAAATCACCGGCCGGTCTTAATGCTACCGGAACAAGTGATATGCAGAACTGGTATGATATTGTCAGAGCCTATAGGGGCGATCATATAGAGCCGTGCCTTAAGTGGCTAATTGATATTTTAAAAAACCAAAAAAGTTGGACTAAAAAACCGACAAATTGGGAGTGGGAATTTCCGTCTTTAACAGCTCCTTCTGAAGGCGAATGGGCGGATATTAAGAAAAAATATGCAGAGATTGACTGTATGTATATTGATCGCGGGGCAATAGACCCTTCTGAGTGTTGGCAAGAAAGATTTGGTCAAGGTAGTTTTCAAACGAATATCACGCTTGCTAGACCTGATAATGAGCTTTTAGAAATCGATGAGGGTAATGAAGATTTACTAGAAGATGATGTAGATATTGAAAATGACATCAAGAAAGAAGAAGACAAAAAAATAACAAAAGTCATGGATGAGTTGTACAACAAAGTTAAAGGTACAAGCACATGAACGAGAAGTTAATCGTAGCTACCCTTTGGGAGTTAGCGTCAAAACTTCAGTCTCAAAAGTATATCGAATCAGTTGTCAAAAATGATGATGATATAACTTTTATTTACAAAGATGGGTTTAAACAAAAATTCTCTTTACCTCAAAACAATAATACTAACACTTTTGACTCAAATCTTATTCTTGAAGAGCTAAAGAGCGTCTTTAATAAGATTCTTGAAGCTAAATTTACGGAAATTCTGCAAAATTTACAAAATCATCTATCAAAAGAACTAAAGACTTTTATTCCAGTGCCAAAAGACGGAGTTAAAGGTCGTGATGGCCGTGATGCCGATGAGCAGAAGATCATTAAAGAATTAGAAAAAACCATAGTAATAAAATTAGAGGCTGGGCTTTTAGATATCAAGCAATCTGTACCAGAGCCTATTATTCCAAAAGATGGAATTGACGGGCGTGATGCTGATGAAGAAGCTATTAAAAAAACTCTGCTTGATTATTTAAAGCTAGAAATTGATAAAATCCAACATGAACTTAGTGCAAGTATTGATAAATCTATCGGTGCTATCCCTATTCCAAAAGACGGAGTAGATGGCAGGGACGGACAAGATGCAGATGAAAAAGCTATAAAAGATGCCTTGTTTTTAGAGTTAAGTAATCAAGTAGCTGGTTTTCAAACCTTGTTTGATAATAAGATTACTCAAAGGTTGCAAGAAATTATAGCATCCATCCCAGTTCCGAAAGATGGGGTTGACGGTCATGATGGTACAAGTGTTGATGATCAAGTAATTATTGATGCAATTTGG
>JAIFLQ010000063.1 GCA_020048975.1 Rickettsia sp.
TAGCTCGTATATTTTTTGAGTAATAGTTTCGCTAGCAGTTAGTTCCTTATGATTACCAACAGGAAACAAATTAAACGTATCGGCTAAACTACTACATTTTGGTGGTATTCGTTTTTCAACGTGATTATGCCAGAAGTTACATGCTATCTTTATGAGTTTTTCTTCTAGCTCTTGATCTCTAGTGTATGTGTATTCACGATAATTTTGTCCTCCTATTAAAACAGCAATATCTACTTTTGGTACGTCACAAATAGCAGAGTACCAGGCTACTTGCACAAGATATGATTCAGGGATTTGATCGGTTCCTTCATCGCCCCATGCTTTGGATTTCATAAAATGAGCTGTTTTACATTCTAAGATATATTCATAATTACCGACCCACCGATCTATATTGCCAGCCATAAATGGATATTTAGGATGACGAATTAACTTAGGCTCTATTGTTACTTCTACATTATGTTCTTCTGCATATCTTTCTGCTACATCTTTTTCCTGTTTTGCTCCCCAATAAGCAGCTTCATAATTAGGATCATCTTTAGTTAACTCGATAATCTCTGGATTTACTTTAGAAAAATACACATCAAGGGCAGTTTTCTTAAAACTAGGCACACCACAAATAGCCGCCATATCAGAACCACCCAAATAAGTTTTTCGCATCAATAGCCATTCTTCTCTACTGCTCATAAATATACCTTTAAATTATTTAAATTTCGCTCAGTCTCTAAAAACTCTATGTATTCCAAAATAAAATATCTTGGCACTACTACAAATTCATCATTAGTTTTTGATTTTAGCCACATCGATAAACTATGAGTAGATATATCGCTTGTAATACTCCAAAGAAGAGTAGAAAGTTCTGCGCGGGTAATTCTGCAATCTTTTATATTATTTAACATAACTATGCCTCCAATCCACGAGTTTGAGCAAAGTAGGCGTAGAGATCATCATTCTCATATGATGCCCTGCGTTCTTGCTCCTCTATTTCTTGTCGTAAGTACACTGGGTCATATTCCGAGGCATCCCAATCTATGCAATGGTCTTTTGCTTTCTTAAGTAATTCCTCGTATTCGTCAATTTTTTGACTTAGTTCAAGAAAATTCACATTATGAGCATCGTAAGGAATATTATATTGATAAGCTCTTGCTATTTGCTCCTCGATAAACTCACGTCTTGCTCTAGCACCAATCCTAGCAAATGTTTCTTTTGCATCGTCAGAGAGTTCTACCCTCTCAACTTGTGGCTCAAAAAATGTAGGTACTGTCTTGATATTGTTAGATAATTCTTTCGTACTATTTTTTTGGAAAAAGATAGCAAGCGCCTCCTTTAAAGCCTCAAGGTTTGCTAGACCCCGCATTGCATCTTTAGGCGTGATGACTTTATCTGGCATTGTAGATTCATAATTATTATTATTAATTATTCTACCATGCCCGTTATACTCGTCAAACTTTACGGCATTTAAGCGTGACATTGCATGTGCAACGCTTAGCGCCTCATAACTTTTATGATTTTTTGCCTTGAAAAAAGGCGTGACTTGGGTATTATCCATTTGTTCCTCCTAATTAGGGGTTACTACTAAGAATAAATAATTTTCTCATTTTTTGTTTATTTATTCACCTGTTTATAAAACAAGGAAAACGTCTTAAGTCTTCAGCTTAGGGCGTTTTTTTGTGCCTTGCTTATGAGGTAAGTATATAGGGAGGAAATATACTTGTCAAGTATTTATTCTGTATTTTTACAGAATACTAGGTTTTAGTTTTGTATATTCTTATATAAATTCATAGCATGTTCTAATTTTTCTTGATTTAATTCGTAAGAATGAGGTTGAGATTGTAGTTTTGTAATCACTCCTTTTAGCTGTAAAGTTTTTAACGAAGAATAAACAGCGGTATGAGAAAGATCAATTTGTTTCTTTAAATCTTTTGCTTGGATAACTGCTATATTATTAATTGATATCTCTATCATTTTTTTTAATATTGCGCTTTCTGCTTGTGTATATAATCCAATATTAGGTATTGCTTTAAACAATAAATCCTTTTGCATATCTTTAGTCATTATTTTATCCTTCATGATTATTTAGTTGATAATATAGCTATTACCACACGCTTTTCAAGTACTTATACTTGACTTCTAAAAATCAATCATTAGTATAAGCTGTTATGAAAGCCTATACTTTTTTGCTTTCTGTAACTTTTAAATGATATCTTATATTGAGAGGTTTTACAGTGAAATAAATTTTAGATAAAGCATCGAAGGTTACATTTTTTAGTTGGGGAACTGATTTTGTAACTTACGTTTTTCAGAGGCGTTTTGCAGTAGCAAGGCGTCAACAGTTTTTTTGTATCTAAACTAACGACAAACTCACTAACGACAGTTGTGAGAATAGTAAACTAATACCTATTCGTCAAGCAAATTTTTGTCGTTAGTTAGCTGAAATATAAAAATATATTAACTAATGGAGAAAATATGTGGCTTGTTTGGCACAAACACAGGAGCTAGAAACTCCAGAACCAAAGATAGAATTATCCTTAGAAGCACAAGTGTTTTTAAGTTTTAAGCACAAAACACCTAATAGGTATAAATTATTAGATACCCTGATTAGGGCTAACATTGATTTAGATCAGCAACTAACTGATAAAACTATTTACCTAAGCGAAAAAGCTAAGAAAATATTTAAAACTGTTATTCTCAAACTTTTGCGAGGAGAAACTGTAGTTCTAAATCATAAGTATCTATCAAAAGTCACTTTATGTAAGTCGGATCAAAATTGGAATATTCTAAAAGAATTATTCAAAATCTTTGATATAAACTACCACAGGTTATTTAAATTAAATGAACGATTTATTGAAAGAATTTATCATGTTCAATTGCACCCTGCAATCATAAGAGAATTAAGGGATGCAGAGCTTTCTAATTCAGAATTCTACCCCGAATTTTTTCGGCGTACTAATACTAACAGGAATAACTTTAACAAAGTTAAAGATATAGATCTTGAATCTAATTTTTTTGCAAATTTAAGAGTTGAAAATATAACAGCTTCAGAGTTCGTGGAAATAGAAAAAGTGGTTGGCAATGAAGATGGTTGTATTGACTTAGGCACTCAAAAACGACCTTCTGTTATTAAGGCGCTACCAAAAACACGTATAACCAACAAAAGGAGGAAGCCTACTGACGAAGAGAAAAAAGCTAAAGTTATTTATTTTAATCAATACAAAGAACCGCAGAACTTGGCTTACCATTACCCTTTAAACAACGAAGATTGCGTTAAACTACAAAGTAAATCATGCCGTCCTTTTACTTTGAACGCAATGAACGAAATACTCCTAGACATGTCAAAAAGGGTAGATAGACGGCTCTGCTCTAAAGCCCAGTTTATAGCGTATTTTGGCAAATGTCTGGGAGGTGAGAAGCGAGATGCTGTAAAAACTGCCAATGAGAATTTCAAAATCAAAGCTAATATTGGTGAAGAAGAAAGGAACTATGCTAAGCGAGAGAGTTTTTTAAGTCGAGCAGAATGCAAAGTGCATGACTTAGAAAATAGGACTACGGACGGCTTCCAAAGGTTATCGGTATTTGGAATAATAGAAAAATTAATTAATTAAAAGAGGCAGTTGTATGACCACAAACAAACCAATATTGACATTATCAAACAAAAGTAACGAGTTAAGACAAAAAGCATTACGTGATAAATGGATGACTTTAATGGAAAAAATAACAGACAACGCAATGGAAATAGCTAAACAAGGAAAAGATCCTAAAAATTATGTTGAAGCTATAGGAATGTTGAATGAGATGATTTCTAATAGTTGATATTTAACCATGGTAACATGATATCATGGCATCATGGTTTTATATGATTCCCATAGTTCTAAGAATAATTTTGACTTCGCTCCTTTCTCGAAACCAAATTTTTGTCCAGCCAAAGTGCTAAATTCCTCGAACAACTCTTGGCTAATCATAACTTGAAGAGGTTTCTTTTTGTCTTTGAAGGCTATACTACTATCATGTATAATATTTTTTGATTTTTCACGCGCAATAGGTATTCCTTTTTTGTGTAGATTTTTGGTATTAATCATCTTTTATTTTTTATTAGTTATGATGGTTAGTTGATCTATTATCGATTGTGTAATCAGTTTTGCTTTGTTATTAAGGGATTTATAAGGAGTTTCGGTTGAAGATTTTCCTTGGTCATGAGCTACGCCATATGCGGTTGATATAGGTAAGTGGCCAGATAATGTAACATACTCAGTTTGCTCAAGATAAGTACGAGCGGCTTCTACTTCTATTTCACTGTTAGTTGTCTTTACTAGTGCAAAGAATATCTTGTTTATCTCTATATTAGAATTTACTAAACTATGAGCAAGCGCGACAGCTGGTCTTAAATCATCTTTAGTTTGACCAGTGGGGATGATAATCATATCAGAGGCTTTAGCTATTTCTATTGTTTGAGCAGAGGAGTGAGGTTTACCGTCTATAATATATATGTCGAAATTTTTTGACTCACTTAAAGCTGTCTTTAAATTTCCAAAAGGCTGTACTTGTATTTCTGGCACAATAGAATTTTCATATCGATCAGAGGCCCAATCAGTAGAAGTGGTTTGCTGAGTATCAAGATCTGCAATTTTTACATGGAATTGTTCTTTTGCTAATTCCACTGCAAATAAACGAGCTAATGTAGATTTTCCAACTCCGCCTTTTTGAGAGACTATGCCTAATATATAACTCATGGTATCATATTATCATGAAATAAAGTTATCATGGTATCATGACACCACTTAAAAGTAAACAATATGTAAAGTTGGTTACTTTAAAAACGTGACTATTCACTTTAAATGAATGTGTTTTTTAGCAATATACCGACTAAGACCAAGAGTATAGCAATTACCCACTTTACATTGGTATTGATAGCAGCGATATCAGATTTTAATTCAATTCTCAGTTCATAGAGATCAGACTTAGTGGCCGTATCATCGTTTTTGGTATTTACGCTATCAACAATAGCTTCGGCAGTTTCTTTTGAAACACCTGTGCTAATAATTCTTTCTATTGCTTTATGAGTATCTAAAAATGC
>JAIFLQ010000006.1 GCA_020048975.1 Rickettsia sp.
TTTCTTAAAAAAACTTAATTTATATAAACTTAGAAAAAATATAGAAACACAAGATGTAACAAATGATTATTGTATCTTATATTCAAAAGAAAAATTGGAAATTAGCGATGTAGTTCTATCTTCTAATCGAGATCCAAGATTTTTTAAACTAGGCTTTAGATCTTTAGTGAAATCATCAAAACTCAATAAGTTAGAGTTAGTTAGTGATGATTTATATATTAAGGATAAGTATGAGTATACCATTCCAGACGGAATAACGGATCTGAGTTTTGATAACTCGATGGTATCTCAATTTGGCGCAGAAGAGTTGTCGGCTATAAGTTTTTCTAAAGGATGTTACATAGGGCAAGAAGTGATTTCAAGATCTAAGTATCAAGGTTCTATAAGAAAAAAACTTTTCAAATTACAGTCTGGTACAAAAATTGCCTCTAATGAATCAGGAATGGAAATAACTGATTTAAAGAGCAATAAAATCGGTGTTTTTTGTTCGAGTTATAACGATCTTGGAATAGCATTGTTGAGCTATGAAAAATATCTTGGACTTAATGAAAAAATCGCTATCATAAATAACACTGAGGAAGTGTTAATTTCACAACCAGAGTGGATATAGGTGGATTTTGATTGGTTAAGTTAAATATTTTAGAGATATGTTGATTTATGAGATTGTTAATTATTGGCGATATTAATACTGAAATAAAGGCAGCTATTGACATAGCGAAATCTAGAAAGGCCAAAGTGGTGATGGTTGAATCTTGTGAGCAAGGTGTAGATTTTTTGTGTCAAGGTAAAGGGGCTGATTTAGTATTGGTTGATGTGAAATTTGATATTAAATTACTCATTACTTCTATGAAAAACGAAAAAATATCAACTCCAGTTATTGCTTATGGGGTACAGTGTTCTCCAAAAGAAGCTGTCAACGCTATTAAATCTGGAGCAAAAGAATTTTTGCCTTTACCGCCAGATAAGAGATTAATTGCTGCAATATTTACTTCCATTTCTGATGATTCAGTGAAAATTATTGGTGAATCGAAAATAATGAAAGATGCAATAGCAATTGCTGATAAAATTGCGGGGTCAGATGCAAATGTTTTAATAACAGGTCAATCTGGTACTGGTAAAGAAGTTTTTTCTCAATATATTCATGATAAAAGCAAAAGAAGAGAAAATCATTTTGTTTCCGTTAATTGTGCGGCTATTCCAGAGAATTTGCTTGAATCTGAGTTGTTTGGTCATGAAAAAGGCGCGTTCACAGGGGCTTTGAGTCGTAGGATTGGTAAATTTGAAGAATCATCTGGAGGCACTTTACTTCTTGATGAAATTAGTGAAATGGATGTTCGCCTACAAGCGAAATTATTAAGAGCTATCCAAGAAAAAGAAATAGACAGAGTGGGGGGGGCTAGTCCCGTTAAAGTTGATTTAAGAATTATTGCTACCTCAAATCGTGATTTGTTAAAAGAGATTGAAAAAGGTAATTTTAGAGAAGATCTATATTTTAGGCTAAATATTATAAATATAGAATTACCTTCGCTGAAAGAAAGAATAGATGACATAATTCCTTTGAGTGAATTTTTTATTAAAAAATACTCAGAGAGCAATGGTTTTAGTCAAAAAAGGCTTTCTAAAGATGCGCTTGTAAAAATGCAAAATTATTTTTGGCCTGGTAATGTTCGTGAACTTGAAAATATACTTCATCGCGCAGTACTCATGTCTTCATCTGAGGAAATTAAAGCTGATGATATTCAGATTAAAGAAAAGACAGCTAACATAGATTCTGATGGTAGTAATGCTAATGCGAACGAAAAACAATTAGTGTTTAACACTCTGGGATATTGTCTTGGTGATCTAGCAAAAGCTGCTAATATACTTGGTGTATCTATTAATATCCTAAAGGAAAAACTACAAAATTATAGTAAGTGACTTCGAATCATAGAAAATCACTTTTTATGCCGTGAAAGATCTAATAGATTTTGCTTTTAATAAATTTACCTATTAGAGTTGTACTAATTTTTTCAAGTATTAGCTCAGTGCCTAAAGCAAATGTACTATATTTAATTTATGATGGTGAATGTCCTGTTTGTAGTAAAGCAGCTCAAATATTAAGGATACGTAAAAGCGTAGGTAAACTTGAAATTATAAATGCTCGCACCAAGCACCTATTGGTAGAGAAAGCTAAAAAAGAAGGTTACAACTTAAACGAAGGCATTATAGTTGTATATAATGGTAAGTTGTATTACGGTAGTGATGCTATGAATTTTTTAGCAATGATGGGGAGTCCTGTTAACTTTATCAATAAATTAAATGTAGTTCTGCTTAGGTCAAAGTTTATAGCTTCCATTTTGTATCCAATTTTTAAATTTATGCGCAGATGCTTGCTATTTTTGCTTGGGGTGCAAGAGATAAAACCAGACACTACTCAACCAATTTTCAAATCAGTTTTTGCAGATTCATGGGAAGATCTCCCAAATGTGTTCAAGAAGAAGTATTCTAATAAAGCCTTTTCTAATGATGTGCAAAAATTAAGTGGAGAAATGGATATTAAGCTTTCAAAAATTGGAAAATTTATTGCTCCTCTATTCAAGTTACTTAAAGTTTTAGTTCCATTTGAAGGAAAAAATATTCCTGTAACTGTTTATTGTAAAACTAGTGATAATAATGATTTTTATTTACTTGAAAGGTATTTTTATATTTCAGGTGCTAAGCCTTATATAACTTGTTCTAAATTTATAAAAATTAAAGGAGCTGAAATAGTAGAGATTACTAAATTTGGTTTAGGCTGGCGTTGTGATTGCATTTATAGTGAAGGAAAAATACGATTAATACACAAAGGATTCGTATGGAAAGTATTTGGTATTTTAATTCCAATGCCAATATCTTATCTTTTAGGTAGAGGGTATGCAGAAGAGAGTGGTATAGACGATCATAATTTTCGTATGCTCGTAACTATAACTCACCCTTGGTTTGGTCATATTTTTGAGTATAATGGTCAGTTTAAAGTTGTATGAATAAAGTGTTGATATTAGGGGGGTATGGGAATTTTGGTAAACGTATTGCCAAGTTATTTATTCGACAAAAAATACATGTTATAATCGCTGGGCGTAGCATAATCAAAGCTCAAGAAGCGTTAAATGAATTAGGTGAATTGTTTTGTGAAGTTTTGATATTAGATGTAAATAATAACTTTTTAGAGCATTTGGGTAATCTGATACCTAAAGTAGTTATTAATACTTGTGGTCCATTTCAAAATGCTGATTATCATCAAGCTAAGCAATGTATTGCTTTTGGGGTGCATTACATAGATCTTTCCGATGGAAGAGAGTTTGTTGCTGGAATATCAACTCTCCATGAATCTGCCAAAGCTTCGGGTGTTGCCGTTATTAGCGGTGCTAGTACCGTGCCTGGACTAAGCTCAGCTGTTGTTGAATATTATTTACAAAAGCATTTTTCTAAAATTACCGAACTGAAATATGGTATTTCTCCTGGTCAAAAATCTGGGAGAGGTGTGGCAACAACTGCAAGTATTATGAGCTATGTTGGTAAAAAATTAAAGCCCTGTGGTGTAGGTAATGAAGAACGATACGGTTGGCAAGATTTATATGTCCAAAAATATCCTCAAATTGGTAACAGGTTGATGTGTGATTGCGATGTTCCTGATTTAGATTTATTCCCGAAAAAATATGGCATAAAAAACATTCGATTTTCAGCTGGTATAGAAAACTCTTTTTTGCATTTAGGATTATGGTGCATTTCTTGGTTGATTAGGTTAGGATTACCTATAAATTTATCAAAATATACAAATCTTCTTTTAAAAATTAGCGATTTCTTCAATTTTATTGGGTCTAATAATGGTGGTATGCATATTATTGTAAGTGGTGTTGACAATGTGGGAAAGAAAATTGTTAAAAAATGGTTTATAATTGCTCTTAGTGATCATGGGCCATATATACCGGCTGTTGCTTCTGTTGTTTTAGCTAAGAAAATAATAAATAATGAGTTAAATTTTACTGGTGCAGTTCCTTGTTTAGGATTAGTAACGTTGGAAGAATATTTAAGAGAGCTGGAACATTTAGAAATCAGAACTTATGAAAAATAAAACTTGTAATAGGTTGTTAACTATATCTATCTTTTTAACTCTGGTTTAATATTTAACACCTTTCTGAATGATCAAATGGTTTTCCAAGTTTACTTAGAATATTGTCTAAAATTTCAATTTGGGTTGGTATATCGTAATTAGATAGAATATCCAGTAAAGTAATTGATTGTCCATTAAGGAGAAATACTTTATATCCTATCTGGGAAGGTGAGAGAAGTTTAGAGCCGTGATGGCAAAAAGTTTTGATACTAGCTACTTGCTCCCAGTTTTTAAAATTTTTTGTATAGTTAGGGAACCATCTATATATCAGACCTTCTTCGTTGATTATAGTATATTGATTATAATCCGTGAAATATACAATTGGTATGCAAACTAAATTATAAACAAGCAACAATTTTAGTATAAATTTCCCGTCTTTCGCATTTTTCTTGTCTTTAAAATCATATTTTTCTTTAAACCACAATTCACGAGGTTTGTTTTGAAGTTTATTTTTTTCAAACCAAGAGCCTAGTTTAGAAGACAAGGAGAATTTTTTTGAATCCCAGTTACCTGACAGAGAAAGTGCGGTAATAATTCGGCAGGCCAAAGAATAATGGATAAAAATAGAAAAAGGTAAGATTACTACCATAAATCCTAATATAGGACCCCATACTATAATAAGGAGAAAGCTAAGAAAACCTTCTGGGCTATAAATATAAAAATCAAAACTATTGTTGCGTATGTTGGCAAGATAATAGTAAAATTCCTCATTGATAAAATAACCAAAAACTATCCCCGTAAGGGAAGTTATTACAAGAAATGCACTTAATAATGCAGGGATTTTGAATTTAAAAGTGATTTGAAATAAATGAAGAAAATAATCAGCATCGTCTTGTGTTATCCCAAGAGATACAATAGTATGTTTGCATTTTTCTTTCTCGTTTTCTGTCATAGCTTTTTATATTCATTTCCGTCTTCAATAACATTATAGAGCATAAAGAGATGAATAATGAGATACAAGTTATGTGTATAGTCAAGTGATAAGAAGTTGCGTAGGTTGTTGCTCGGTGTTATCCCATTATTCATAGGCTTCGATTTCTCGCTCTTAGAGCACCAACTTCATCTGAATTGAGTATATAGTTCAATTCTTTTATAACAAATGTATTTTATGATGCTACAAAGTATCTGATTCTAAAAACTTTTTATACAAGTAGTATTATAGGTTTGCTTTGTTCTATCAAATTCAATTAAACTTGATGCACTAGCTGGCTTTTGTTCAACAAAATAACTAAGAGGGGTTCTATGTCTGGTCAAGTCGCTTCTGATCCTTTGTTTGTAGGTCTTACAAGACCATCAATGATTTTTGGTGTAAGTATTCAATATGCCATGCTTAACTTGATGATATCAGTTACAATATTTATCCAGAAATCTAGTGTTTATATTATTTTTATTGCACTTGTAGTTCATATGATAGGTTATCTTCTTTGTTTTAAGGAACCTCGTTTTATGGAGCTATATCTCAATTATAGCGGTAAGCGTAATCAGTGTCCGAACAAGACATCCTGGGGTGCCAATTCTTATAGTGTTTGATTGATTAAGATATATGTTCAAGTTATTTAAAGCTGCTGCGGCAAATGAGTCTAAAGCTAAGAGGGAGAAATCAGTTTCTCATTTTATTCCATATAAGTGCCATTGGGATCAAAATACTATTTTAACTAAATCAAATGGATTGCTTCAAGTTGTAAAAATAGGTGGTTTTTCATTTGAAACTGCTGATGATGAAGATTTGGATATTCGTAAAAACATACGTAATTCTATGTTTAAGAATATGGCCTCTGGTAATATCACTTTGTACTTTCATACAATAAGAAGAAGGCAAGCTGTGCTGCAGCGTGGAGCTAATTTTACAGTGGATCCAACCAATAGAACTTCCAAAGATTTTATTAGTTATCTTGAAACTGAGTGGCAAGCAAAGAATTCAAGTGCGGATTCTTATTTTAATGAATTGTATGTAAGTATTTTATATGAACCTGATAAAGAAGGGGCTGCGGCGGTTCAATACTTTCTTAATAAAATTAGACAAAAATCCAATAAGTCTATTTGGGAAAAAGATATGCGTGAGATGCATGATAGTATGCAAGAAATGACTACTAGAATGCTTAATACTTTTAGAGATTACGACGCTAGATTGCTTGGTATAAAAAAAACAAGGGATGGTAATTTTTGTGAAATTAGTGAATTTTTAGGTATGTTAATCAATTGTGGAGATCCTAGCCCCATGATGGTTACAAGAAATAAATTGGATAATTATTTGCCAACAAATCGTCTTTTCTTTGGCTCGCGTTCAATGGAAGCAAGAGGGCCAAGAGGTAAAAGATACGCTGGTATTGTCAGTGTTAGGGAGTATGGACCATCGACATCTGCTGGAGTTTTTGATGGGTTTTTGCAAATGCCTTTTGAGTTTATTATGACTCAGAGTTTTGTCTTTTCTAATCGTACCATCGCTATTAATAAGATGCAATTACAGCAAAATAGGATGATACAGGCTGAAGATAAAGCTGTATCTCAAATTGCTGAAATTTCCCAAGCTCTTGATATGGCTATGAGTGGGGAGATAGGTTTTGGAGAGCATCATATATCTGTATTATGTATTGATAGTGAATTAAAAGCTTTAGAAAACAGTCTTTCTA
>JAIFLQ010000018.1 GCA_020048975.1 Rickettsia sp.
TAAAGGCCTAATAGCCGTGTTGAGAATACCCATCAACCCACTCGTAGAAATGAAAAATCCTAGCCATGACATAGATTACTCTGATGCATAATTTTAGAGTTATGAGAAAAATTAAAAATACCTATATGGTTAATTTAACTACTGCGCAGTCCACCCCCCATCAATAGATAAAGCTGCACCCGTAATTGAAGAAGCGCTATCAGAGGCTAAAAAATATACAAATTCTGCTACTTCCTCTATTTCAACGAATTTTTTTGTCGCTTGAACACCTAAGATAACATTCTTAATTACATCTTCTTCTGACATAGATCTGGCTTTTGCCGTGTCAGCGATCTGGTTCATTACAAGAGGGGTTTTGACATAACCAGGGCAAATAGAATTAACTGTTATACCTTTTTGAGCGACTTCTAAAGCTACAGATTTTGTTAAACCAATCATTCCATGCTTGGCAGCTACATAAGCAGATTTAAACGGGGAGGCAACCAAAGCATGGGCTGAAGCTATATTAATTACCCTACCCCATTTTTGCTCTGTCATTATGGGTATAACATTTTTTATGGTATAAAAAGCAGCAATCAGATCCACCCTAACTATCATTTCCCATTTTTCTGGCGGAAAATCTTCTATAGGCGACACAAATTGAATACCTGCATTATTAACCAAAACATCAATTCTTTGATATTTTTGGATTACATTTTTGAACATATTATCAATTTCCGAAGGCTTAGAAAGATCTGCCCCAGAAAATAACACATCAACCGCTCCAAGAGCTATTAAATCCGCTGAAATTTTATTTACTTCAGATTCGGAAGCAAAGCCATTTATAACTAATTTAGCACCATTTTTTGCAAATTTTGAAGCGATCCCAAAACCAATCCCACTTGTTGATCCAGTTATTACAACTACTTTATCTTTCATATTATTTAGTACCTTTTATATTTGATAAATAAACACTCTTGATATATCATTCTATGGTTAGTATAAATAGTCTAAAAAACAATTGGTATGAAATCATACGAAACAGAAAAAATAAATACTTCGTCTGTGTCTTGTATGGGAAAGGAAACACCCTATGACCACCCCAAGGTTTATCTAGAGATAAACCCAGAGACTAATGAAGTTGAATGTCCTTATTGTAGTAAAAAATTTATTCTAGAAAAAAAAATCTAAATTTCTTACTAAGCTTGGTTTAGTATTACATAGACCTAGGAGAATCCAAACCTAACGACTTCGTTAGTCCTTTTGCAATATCTATCAAATTTGCGTGACCAGCACCGAGTGCTTTTTTTGCAAATTCTTTTATTTGAGGATCTTGTACTTGAGTTGCTATCTTAGCTACATCACCTCGTAAACGATCTTTAATTCCATTTTGCAACGCCTCAACAACAACATTCGTAACAAGTTCAGCATTTTTAGGATCTGATATATTTGATTTAATAGTATTAGTTACATCTTTTATACAATCAAGCATCTTATTTGCAGAATTTTGTTGAATCTTAATTTTATCAAACACACTAACATCAGGATCTAAGGTTTCTTGTAAAGTCGCTTTCACTTGTACTATATGTTTATCTATTTGTTTTTCCACTTTTTCAATAAGCTCTTTAGGAACTCCTGTTTTTTCCATACTAGAAATTGCTGATTTTTTTACAAGCTCAAGAGTTTCGTCGATTTCTTTTTGACTTTGAGGAAATATTTTGTCAGCATAAGCACTCACGTCCTTTACAAAACTTTTTAAAGCAGGAGTTTGCACGACTCCCTGAATAACTGTTTCCAATATTTCAGAACTAAGCCCTAGCTTACCAAGCATTGTAGGTAAAACACCCGTTTGTACTGATAAATCTACTGTTTTATTAACAACCTCCAAACCACTTTGTTTATTAAGTTTCCCTAAAGTTTCTCTTAGCGTATAAATTGTTGATTTTAGGTTATCATCTTTCAAAAATGATGCAACTTTCTCCAAAGCACCAGTATTTTTTAAAACCACCCCTAGACTAGGGGCATAAGTATTTGCAACAAGAAGCAAAACTGGTGTGGCATGTTTAATTATTTCATCAGATTTTATAGGTAGTACTTTATCAATTTTTATCTTAAAATCTTGAACACTATCCAAAACATCAATCACCGCTTCTAATAACATAACACTAAGTGGAGCACTCTCTTCTCTTCCTAGGGAATATTTCACTATGTTTGTTGTTACAGATTCAAGACGTTGCAAAATTGTTTGCTCAAATACTTCTTTTGTTGCATTTTTATCTTGAAGGTTTAAGCCAGATTCATTTAAAGTTTCTTGTAAAGTTTTAGCGCCTATTTTTGTCGTGTTTTTTAGACGAGAAACAAATTTTACTATTTCTGCTTGAGCTTCTGATTCTAATAACAAAACTTCTTTTTGCAATTCGGGAGATAAAGAGGATAAGTCAAAGGAGTTTTTTTTTGAGGCATCAGTTTTCATAACATAAGTACCAAATTCAATTAATAAAATTTTTGTATGTTATAATAACATACATTACAAGTTGCAAACTCATATCAATGTTTAAATCAATTGAAAAATAAAATCTACTAATTAGTTTATATTACTATTGATAAAGATACAATTTTTGATAATCTAAGTGCTACAATTAACGCAATGTTTTCAAAATTCACTTTTGTAAAAGCATCATTGATTGAATATAGTATTATTATTGTGGTAGCTTACTAAGAATGACAAACGGCAAAAATTTTAGCAAAAAAACATTTAAAATTCATGTATAGTAAACTAATTTTATTTCTGATTTTCACATTTAATTTATCGATTAGCCAAGCTATAGACCTAGAGGAAGCTTTAAAAAATGGTTATAATAACGATGAACAACTTAGAATAATTAGGTCAGATTTTTTAAACGAAATAGAGCAATTCCCTCGAGCCCTTGCTGGCTTTATGCCTAGGGTTTCTGCTGGACTTGATGCAACAGACTCAAAAACTACAAGAAAAAGCGGCACCGCTCTTGATTCTCGTGGAGATTTCATATCAACAGATAGTTCTAGATATTCACGAAATATATCACTAGAGCAACCAATATTTAATGGTGGTAGTAGTGTTGCAGAACTCAAAGCTGCACAATCTGCATTTAGGGCTTCTAAAAACACTTATTACGCAAAAGAACAAGATATATTTATTGATGAAATAACTGCATATCTAAATTGCGTAGAAGCTAGAGAAAAATACAATATTTCAAAGATAAGTGTTAAATCGAATAAAACTCAATTAGAAGCTATTAAAGAAAAATTCAAACTTGGCGAATCAACTGAAACCGAAGTAGCTAGCGCAGAAGCGGCTCTTGCTACCGCCGAGGCAAACGAAACTCTAGAATACGCAAATCTTGAAGCTTTTAAGGCAAATTTTACGAGAATATTTGCGATAGAACCTATTGATCTTAAAATGCCTCTATTAGCAACTAATATACCAAATAACTTGGAAGAATTTACTGAAAAAGCAATTATTTCCAACCCTAATATATTATCATCCCACCACTCAACTAAATCTTCTAAAGCTGGAGAATACGTGGCAAAAGGAGCTTTATTACCTCAAGTCTCTTTTAAAGTTCAAAATGGAAACACTAGCTATAGCCCTGAAGATTCAAATAAATCTAACATTAATAATGATAGTGTAACCTCCACCCTGTCTGTTAGCATTCCTATTTTATCTAAGGGGGGTGTAGAGTATTCAGATATAAGAAGGGCAAAATATCAAACTAGAAAAACTGTTTTACTACTAGATGCTCAAATAAAAAAAGTTAGGTCAAATTGCAAAGCTACATGGGAAACATTTGCTGCAGCAAAAACAAGAGTAAGCGCTACTTTACAAGGTGTTAAATCTGCTGAAATAGCTTACGAAGGAGTTATTCAAGAGGAAATGTTAGGATCGAAAACTATAGTTGATGTTCAAACTTTTGAAGAAAGGTTGAATAAAGCAAGGCAAACAAAAGTTGAAGCTCAAAAGGAACTAGTACTTCAGAGTTATAAAATAAAATCTTTAATGGGGGAATTAACAGCAGAAAAAATGAAACTCCCTGTAGAATATTTCAATCCAGATTCAGAATTCAAAAAACTTAAGTTAAGAATTGTAGGTTTTTAATAATTATGAACTCTAAAGTTAAGGATGGTGATATAAGGGAAGAAAAGCTGGAGGATATATTACGCTCAATTAAGGGAATAATTTATAATCATAATCACTCTACAGATAGAGTTTCAGATAAAAATGATTCTGCTAATTTAGATGAATCAATTTTAGAGTTAACAACTGAGTTTAGAGAAGATAAAAAAGAAAATAGCGAATTTATTTCCAAAGATACTGCCGAAAAATTTTTAATAGCAATAAATGATTTTACTAAAAAAATTGACAGTAATTATTCAAATCAGGAAGAAAAAAAATTTGATACGGAACTCAACACTTTAATTAAACCTATGTTAAAAGATTGGTTAGATAGTAATTTACCAAGATTAGTTGAAAAAGTAATAGCAGAAGAACTAAAGAAATTGATGCCAAAAAAATAGTAATATACACTATGTGGATAGTTAACAATTTCATACTAAGATATTTTTACTTGGAATAACAAATGAAAAAGAAAATTTTAACCCTTGTCTGTATTTCACTTTTACACTCAACGTCTTATGCTACGTCAGAAACCCCATTACCACCACTACCTCTTCTAGAAGTTCCACTAAATGAATCTAAAAACACACCATCTCTTTGGACTAAAGTCTTAATTTTTTTTGGTTTAAATAACGAAGAAAAAAAAGAGAATGATATAACGTCTGATAACAATCCAAAAGATAAGATTAACCAGACCCAAGATGCCATAACTAATAAACAGAAAATAGAAACCATTGCTAATAATAATGATCAGTCTGTTAAAAACATTTCAAAACAAGAAGTACCCAATATCTCAGACTTAAAATTACCCGAGATCAAACCTGACGAGGAACTCCCTACTAGCAAAACTGCGGCAAATAGCCCTGTTGCTAATGACAAAATAATTCCAACACAAGATATTGCCAAAGAAACACC
>JAIFLQ010000044.1 GCA_020048975.1 Rickettsia sp.
TAAAGTTAAAACATGGAGGTTTCATAGATTTTGCTTCTGATATAGAAGATTATTTTGAAGATGTGAAAAAATTGTTTGCACAAGATAATCAACTAATAATAAATAGTAATTTTTTAATTCCGCATGAAGATTATATCGCAACAAAATACCACCAAAAAGCAATAAAAGAAAATAGATTAGTTCAGTTTCTTCAAGCAAAATTAGTGCTATAGCTAAAATCTTACTTGCTAGATATTGTTCTTAACAATATAGTTTTAAATTCTGATGATAGGTTGATAAATTCAATCATCTCAAACCCTTTGTAGGGAATAAAAATTATAGCCATTTTAGACAAGTTAAGGTCATTGTCGTTTAGCATTATTCTTGTTAAATGCCTTATACGACGTTTGATTTTATTTCTAACACACGCTTTCTTAGAAAGTTTTTTACTGACTTTTATTCCTAAAAAAGTTGAATCCACAGTATCTGTTGCAATAAAATCAAATTTTTTTGCAATGACTACCATGAAATGCGGACTAGATCTTTTAGTACCGTGTAAATTAACAAGATCGAACTGTTTTTGATTCCTTAAAGAATGCAGAGACACAAATTTATGCAGTTAATTTTTTTCTTCCTTTGGCTCTACGGTTTTTTATAACTGATCTACCGCCCACTGTTTCCATTCTTGCACGAAAGCCATGCCTTCTTTTTCTTACTAACCTACTAGGCTGAAATGTACGTTTCATGTTATTAAATATTATTTTTTACAATTACCAAGATAGGACTTTAATAAAAAACACCTTGGTTGTCAACTGAAAATGTTGACAACATTGTTTATATTAGTAAGTTTATAGTCAAACTTTAATAACAATAACAAAATATATGGAAAGCTTAATAGCGCCTTCTCGAATTGATTCATCAATTTTTCATGATATATGGCAATATACTTTAGTCAAGATTTCTGGCAATGACATCAAGGTTAATAATATTGTTATAGCAATATTATTATTAGTTTTTGGGCTACAAATTTCAAGAAAATTAACTAAAGTAATTTTACAAATTATATCAAGAAAATTACATCACAACCAAGACATGCTACATAATATCGAACGATTAATTTTATACACATTTTTTGGTATCACAACTCTTATTACATTACAAATAGCAAATATTCCTCTTACCATATTTGCCTTTATTGGAGGTGCTTTTGCAATTGGTCTTGGCCTTGGTGCACAAGGTCTTGTAAGTAATTTGATAAATACTATCATTATCATGATAGAAAAACCTATAAAAGTTGGTGATATAATAGAAATAGAAGGAACTATAGGTACCGTAAAATCAATAGGTGCCAGATGTATAAAGATAGATAGTTTTAATTCTGGAGAGGTTCTAGTACCAAATACAATCCTAATGCAGAATAAAATTTCCAATTGGTCTTGTAAAGATAGTATTGTATATTCCATTTATCTTAGTGTGCAAAAAAAACCAAGCTTACAAATAGACCATAATTTGATCATACAAGAACTAGAGATGGTAGCTAGTGAATTGAGATTTTTAATCGAAATTTTTGATCCAGAAATTTATTTAACCAAAATATCTTTATTAGAAGATCAATTCTTTTTTAAATTTGCTTGTAATATTCAGTCTTTGAAGGAACGTAGGTTTATAAAAGACAAGATAAATTTTGCATTACTTAAACATTGTAATAACCTTTTTAGGGTAGAATATTCCAAGAATTTAGGATAAAAAATAATTCCAAGAGCATATGAGATATTTTCTTTTTTTCTTTATACTTATTACGGTGGTGGTTCTATTTTTAGGGTTACTTTCCATGGCGCGAGGAGAGAAAATTAATAAAAAATTTAGTACAAAATTAATGACTTTAAGAGTTATTTTTCAGGGATTAGCGCTTTTAACTCTAGTGGGGATTTATTTTTTGAGTAGTAAATAAAACCATTAGTTGGGTAATAATTTCAAAGAGATTAATATCCACAGAAATAGTGTATAACTATGTGAATAATCTGTGATATTGGAATGTAATTCCAGTATCTACCTAGAAAAACTTGATGTTGATTAAAAAATGGGCGTCATCTCAAAAGTGGCATATTTCCAAAGGCTAAAAAAAAATGATTAAATAATAAATATCAGAAAACTTAAAATTTAGTAGCGACTATTATTTTGTGCATAACTTTTAGTAAATTGTGGTAGCTAAAGTCTGTCTACTGGAAGAATTATAGACTAATCAGAGAATTTTTTATACAATTCTTCAGATAGTTCGTAATTACCAAATACTTTTTGCACGTCATCGTTTTCTTCAAGGGCATCTATTAATTTAAATAGCTTTATTGCTTTTTCTTCATCTTCTACTAAAACAGTGTTCAGAGCTTTCCATTCAAGTTCAGATTCAATCGGGGTATCGAATATTTTTGAAAAATATTCGAGAGTTTCAGAAAATGATTCGACTTCCGTATAAATTGTATGTTCGGATTCATCAGATATTACGTCTTTTACGCCTATTTCAATAGCGGCATCCAAAATCTGGTCCGAACCAGCTACTAATAAAGGATATACAATTTTACCAAGATGCTCAAACATAAAACTTACACTACCTGATTCACCCAAGTTACCACCATATTTACTAAAACAACTCCTTACATCTGATACTGTTCGGTTTTTGTTATCTGTTAAGGTTTCAACAATAATTGCAATACCCCCAGGTAAGAATCCTTCGTACCTAATTTCTACATAATCATTATCACTAGTTGGATCAGATGCTTGTGCTAGAGCTCTATCAATTCTTTCTTTTGGTAAATTATGGCTTCTTGCAGCCGAGATACTATTTCTTAGTCTTGGATTAGACGTTGGTTCAGCTCCACCAATTTTAGCTGCTGTAATGATTTCTCTTACAAGTTTAGTAAAAACTTTGGCTCTTTTTTTATCCTGAGCTCCTTTTCTGTGTTGAATATTTTTAAATTTAGAATGTCCAGCCATATATTGAATACTTAATTATTTAAATACAAGATTTTTTACTATGACATTCTAAATATAGAATAATGATAAGGCAATTAATATATTTTCTTTTTAGAATTTGTATTGTTAGATTTTTGTTATTTTGTTTTATAGTTAACTTATGAAATTAATAATTTCATAATATTTTTGTGCTATTGTTATAGGTAAACAAGAAGGTATATTTATTTAAACTTATTTTAATTAATGACGCAATTCAGTGCTTTATCGTATAGTATATCAAAGCTTGTACATGAAACAAGCATCAGATGTTATAATTTAGCAATTGGCTCTTCTATCAAAAAAGAATTGTTTTGTGCAAAGGCTATATTAACGGCTTTGAACGATAGCAATGAGATATTGTCTTTGCTTAGTACGTTTCATCGTCAAGATCTAAGTGACTCAGTTATAACCCATGGAAAAAGGTATCTTAAAGAATATGCAAAATTCCCAGAATTAAAAGATGATTATTTAGTTTTTCAAAATTCCCTTGATGGAGTTATAGAAAAAATATCTATTGCAGATAAAAATAACATTGCATTGGACAATTCAGAAATAGATCTTTTAAGTGAGAGATTTTATTTAATTGTAAAAAAGATTCAAGTGTTCTTTGCAAACCAATCTCAAAACAAAGATTCTTTAGAGTTTATTCATGCATTATCTATCGTATATAAAATTGAAGATATACCACTTCAAGAACAGATTATTTTAGCAGATTTACTAGTACTTATAAAAGAATTATGGAGTATGGAATATAAAGATGCCACATCTAAAGCAGTTAATATTGTAAACAGATTTTATCTAAATCCAGCTCAGCTTTTACAAATTGATGGCGATGGCCTTGATACTGGAAAAATATTTAACGTGATAATTAGTAAGCTTACTTCAGCAGAAAACTCTGTTCTAGTGTGTTTACAAGATACACATATTTTATCTTTATATGATAGACTAAAAAATCATGAAGGATATATGCTTAATATGTTTGGGTTGTTAGAAAAAATTCATACAGAAGCTCAGTTTAGATATAGTTATAATAGATTAAGTGATACTGGATACCAATTATTAAGTCGTTTTCAAAGTTTCGATGCTATAAACCACCAGATAGAAAATTTAGAGTTTAGCATCTTAGAGGCCTACTTATTTAAAAAATCTAACTTTACCAAAGAAATTTTGGTAAGTATTGCAAAACATTCGCACAACATAAAAGCATTATCTATTAATAAAGATGAAAACTTTCTTAAAATACTTAGTTATATAGATAAGAAATTAAGCAATCAATCTAAGGGCGCAGATGGTAGTTTAGCTATGCTTTCTAGTTTAAAAAGTAGTTTAAATAAGTTGTTGCCATCTCACGTAAAAAAACGCTACTCTGAGTTAGATGATTTTCATAATATTGCTTTACAGAAAAAATATAGTAATTTGTTTCTAAATATAATATCCATCTTTGAAGGCGAGGAGAACGCGAATAAATTTTTGCAAAATATCCTCACTCATCGTTTAGCATCAGATTATTATTTACCTCATTTATCGAACTCTATAGATAAACTAAGAATTCAGGCTCTTGACAGAAAAAAAGTGGTGTCTTTACTCTCTGAGTTAAATTTTTTAACAATCTTTTCTCCTGGGAATTTTAATAACATTACTTCGTTTAATTTTAGAAAGAGCGGTAAGGTTATAGAATTAAAAACCCCTGTTGAATATATCAAATCATTGATAGACAATATTTGTGTTAATATTAATGCTTTTCAGCTAGAAACACTTTATAAATCTGTTGCATATAATACTAAATTAACAGCCATGCAATTACTGTTAATAGATTCTATCAAGATTCAGATCAAGCAGCGTATGACAGTACGTAAACTTTTATATTCAATAGTTTCTGGAAAAAAGAAAGAATATGATAAATTAAAACTTCTAAAAAAAATATCTTCTTCATCTCGAATAGCAGTAAATTCTTAAGCCTTACAAGCGTTTATATTTTCCTTTATAGCTTTGGTAGTTGAATTAAAGGAACCGTCAAGTTAATTTGCTGATTTTAAATTTTCTCGATCTTTAACAGTAGGAGTGCGATAAATTGCCATGTCGGAGCTAGCATGCTTGACAGTGTATGTACAAACATGGTACATTGTAATAGCATTAATAATTAATAGATATATAAAATGATGAACAATAAATTAGATAAATATGAACAAGAGATTGAAGATAGTTTTAATGCTCAGAAAAGTATAAACACCAAGTCCTTAACAGATAATTTTAAGACAGCTGCTGCTAAACATTTAAAAAGTAAGAAGTCTATTACTATAAGAGTTGCGAATCATGATCTTGAGGCAATTAAAATTAAAGCTTCGAAAATGGGGCTAGCATACCAAACTTATATTAATATGTTAATTCATCAAGCCGCTTCTAAAGTATAATTTTTCAAAGTAGCATGAATTTTAAATATAATTACGAAAAAAATTCTCAATTGTTGAAAACTAGAGGAATTGGTTTTGAAGAAATAATTCAAACTATTTCCGAAGGAAATATATTAGATGTTAGAAAACATCCTAATGAACTTAAATATCCCAATCAGAATATTCTCTATGTTCGTATATTAGAAGATGTGTATGATGTTCCATTTATAGAAGAAGAAAATGGATGCATTTTTCTAAAAACACTATTTCCTAGCAGGAAAGCAAGAAAAGAACTTTTAGGCAAATAATTTAGCCTTGCTTTTACTTTGGCGCACCATATATGAGGGTGCCATAATTTTGTATCTGATATGGCAATGCCAAAAAAACTCTCATTCCCAATAATATTGCAATTG